>NZ_JBLYYB010000253.1:0-7549 GCF_048549895.1 Hydrogenophaga sp. | reverse complement strand
GCGAGGCGCCTCTGAGCCGCGCGCTTGATGCCGAGATGGCCAAGGGCATGGACATTCCTTTTGTGACCCACGACGAGGCGAGTTTCCGTTTTGCCTTGAACGAGGATGCGATGGCCACCGAGAAGCTTTCTGAAGGCATTCGGGCTTTCGTTGCCGACACGATCAAGCTTGAAGCGCTGATGGGCTGAGCTTCACCTCTTTGGCCTGGAGCGCGTGGGTGGGCGAAAGACCGGAGACTGACGACGAAATGAAAAAACCCCGCGAGTCACCTCGCGGGGTTTTTTCTTGGGAGTTTCTCTTGTCAGCCTGCACTGATGCATTCCGACGCAGCATGAGGGCCTAGCGCAAGGCGCATGGGCGCTGACAGTGGCAACGCCACGGCAAGCCCATGCAACGCAGCGATCGGCCCTCAGGCAAGGAGAGCCGGAGAGCTTACATGCCCATGCCGCCCATATCACCCATCCCCATTCCGCCGCCACCCATGCCGCCAGCAGGTGCGTCATCCTTCGGGGACTCGGCCACCATGGCTTCGGTCGTGAGCATCAGGCTGGACACCGAAGCGGCGTTCTGCAGCGCGGTGCGGGTCACTTTCGTCGGGTCCAGGATGCCCATCTCGATCATGTCGCCGTAGGTGTCGTTGGCAGCGTTGAAGCCGTAGTTGCCTTTGCCTGCCAGGATGGCGTTGACCACCACCGATGGCTCGCCACCGGCGTTGGCCACGATCTCGCGCAGAGGCGCTTCGATCGCCTTGAGCACCAGCTTGATACCGGCGTCCTGGTCGGCGTTGTCACCTTTGATGGTGCCAGCGGCCTGACGGGCACGCAGCAGGGCCACGCCACCGCCGGCGACGATGCCTTCTTCCACCGCAGCGCGCGTGGCGTGCAGGGCGTCTTCCACGCGGGCTTTCTTTTCCTTCATTTCGACTTCGGTGGCAGCGCCAACCTTGATCACGGCAACACCGCCGGCCAGCTTGGCCACGCGCTCTTGCAGTTTTTCGCGGTCGTAGTCGGAGGTGGCTTCTTCGATCTGCACACGCACTTGTTTCACGCGGGCTTCGATGTCAGCGGCAGCGCCGGCGCCGTCGATGATGGTGGTGTTTTCCTTGCCCACTTCGATGCGCTTGGCCGAGCCGAGGTCGGCCAGGGTCACTTTTTCCAGCGTCATGCCCACTTCTTCGGCAATCACTTTGCCGCCGGTCAGGATGGCGATGTCTTCCAGCATGGCTTTGCGGCGGTCGCCGAAGCCAGGGGCCTTCACAGCCACCACTTTCAGGATGCCGCGGATGGTGTTCACCACCAAGGTCGCCAGGGCTTCGCCTTCGACGTCTTCGGCAATGATCAGCAGCGGACGGCCAGCCTTGGCCACCTGCTCCAGCGTGGGCAGCAGGTCACGGATGTTGGAGACCTTCTTGTCGTACAGCAGCACGAAAGGGTTGTCCAACAGGGCCGACTGCTTCTCGGGGTTGTTGATGAAGTAGGGCGACAGGTAGCCGCGGTCGAACTGCATGCCTTCGACGACGTCGAGCTCGTTCTGCAGCGATTTGCCGTCTTCGACGGTGATCACGCCTTCTTTGCCCACTTTGTCCATGGCGTTGGCGATGATGTCGCCGATGCTGGTGTCGCTGTTGGCGGAGATCGAGCCGACCTGGGCGATTTCCTTGCTGGTCGTGGTGGCCTTGGAGGCCTTCTTCAGCTCGGCGATCAGGGCTTCAACAGCCTTGTCGATGCCGCGCTTCAGGTCCATCGGGTTCATGCCGGCGGCCACGTACTTCATGCCTTCGCGCACGATGGCCTGGGCCAGCACGGTGGCGGTGGTGGTGCCGTCACCGGCGTTGTCGGAGGTCTTGGAAGCAACTTCCTTGACCATCTGTGCGCCCATGTTCTGAAGCTTGTCCTTCAGTTCGATTTCCTTGGCCACGGACACACCGTCCTTGGTCACGGTGGGGGCGCCGAACGAACGCTCGAGCACCACGTTGCGGCCTTTGGGGCCCAGGGTGACTTTGACGGCGTTGGCCAGGATGTTCACACCCTCGACCATGCGTGCGCGGGCTTCGCCGCCGAAAATGACGTCTTTTGCTGCCATGTTGATATCTCCAGATTTCAGTTAAAAGGGACGAAAAGTCGAGAATTACTTCTCAACCACGGCGAAGAGGTCGTCTTCTTTCATCACCAGCAGTTCATTGCCGTCGACCTTGACGGTCTGGCCGCTGTACTTGCCGAACAGAACGCGGTCACCGACCTTGACGTTCATGGCGGACAAATCGCCTTTGTCGTTTTTCTTGCCAGGACCGACCGCCAGGATCTCGCCCTGGTCGGGCTTCTCTGCGGCGGCGTCGGGGATGACGATGCCGGAAGCGGTTTTGGTTTCGCTGTCAATGCGCTTGACGATCACGCGATCGCCGAGAGGACGAAGGTTCATTGCATCTCCTGGAGTTGGAACGGAAGGGAAAGGGATTCAGGTCGGCGGTGCCGGCAGTGAGCCGAGAGTTGCCGCCGATCACTTGGGGAAAGTTTGTTAGCACTCATCCCCAGCGAGTGCTAATGATAAGGGCGACCCGGGGGGTTTACAAGGCCGGGGGGCTTTTTTTCGCCCGTGTTGTGGATGGCTTTGCCTTGCGGGCTCGCACCCCGTGGGCATCGCTTTTTCGTCCGTAGGGTGGCTGACAGCTTCGACGCTTACGATCCAGACATGGATCGTTACATTCACACACCCGATCCGGCCGCGTGTTTTGCCCTCCTGCTGCGCCGTCTGGCGGGGCTGTTGGTGCTGTTGTTTGGCTTCTGGTGGGCTTTGTGTCCCAACCTTGCCCGCGCTGCGTCCGGCGAGACCGACGTGACCTTGCAGGCACGCCACTGGATCGACCTGTCCGGCCGTCTGGGCATTGACGAGGTGACTCGCCGCCCGGCCGGGGACTTCGTGGCCATGGAGCGCTACCGCAGTTTCCAGCTGGACGATGGCGCGCTGTGGTTGCGCCTGGACCTGCCCCCACGCGATGACGGACGCCGCTGGTACCTGATGCTGAGCGCGGCCGCCTTCACCAACCGCGCCACGCTGTACACCGCGAACCCTTCGGGCGCATGGACGGCCCAGGAGGCCGGTGACCAACGGCCAGTGTCGCAATGGGCCCAGCCGGACCAGACACCGGTGTTTTCTCTGGACCCCAGGGCCACCGGTCCGGTGTGGCTGCGTCTGGAAAACCGGCCCGCCTCGGTGAGCCCGCGCCTGATCGTGCTGGACGAACGGTCATTGCAGG
This sequence comes from Hydrogenophaga sp., assembly GCF_048549895.1. Taxonomy (GTDB): domain Bacteria; phylum Pseudomonadota; class Gammaproteobacteria; order Burkholderiales; family Burkholderiaceae_C; genus Hydrogenophaga. Next base: position 4,296 of record NZ_JBLYYB010000253.1, on the reverse strand, counting down.
AGAAGCGCCAGTGGACGTTTCTCATGGTGGGCGGCTATCTGGGCTTCGGGTTGCTGGTTCTGTTCATCGGCTGGGTGCATGCGCGTCTGTATGCCGACCGGGCTTTCATCGCGTACTGCTGTTACGTGGCCTGCATGCTGGGCTTTCAGGCGGCCTTCACCGGTGTTGGTGGCTTGTTCTTCTGGCCCGACCACGCTGCCTGGAACGATGCGGCTCCGGCCGTGTTCATGCTCTGGTTGACGGCCTCGGGCATCTGGTTTGTGCGCGAGGTGTGCGTGGTCTCGCGCCACCACCGGGGCGTCGACCGTTTCGTGCTGGCCTGGTCGGTTTTTGGCCTGCTGTTTCCGGCGCTGTACCTGCTGCTGCTGAATCGGCCGGCGTTCATCGTGCTCAACCTGTACGGGCTGCTGTCGGTGCTGCTGAGCTTCGGTCTGTGCATCTGGACCTGGCGTCGGGGTGAGTCTTATGCGGGCTGGATGGCGCTGGGCTTCCTGCCGGTGCACCTGGCCTACCCCTTTCCTGCGCTGCGCAGCGCGGGCTTGCTGCCAGACAGCTGGGCCACGCAGTACGCCGTGCTGATCGGCTCGGCGATCGAAATTCCGCTGCTGCTCTACATCCTGCACCGCCGAGCCAAGGACTTCACCGAAAACCGCGCCCGCCTGCGCGCGATTGAAAGCACCGATCCGCTGACGGGTCTGACCATCGCACCGGTGCTGCATCTGCGCCTGCGCGATGCGTTGCGCCGGGCCAGGCGTTACGGCCACCGCTGTGGTCTGGTGCTGGTGGAGTTGTCCAACCACGCTGCCATCGTGGAGCGCGAGGGTCGCGAGGCCGGCGATCGAGCGCTGGTGGTGGCCGCCTCGCGCCTGTCGGCCGTGGTGCGCGATGTGGACACAGTCTGCCGCACAGCCGAGACGCGGTTTGCGGTGCTGGTCGAAGGACCTGAAGACCTCAGGCTGCTGGGCCAGCACATCGTGGCCAAAGGGCTGGAACGGGTGCCCTTGCTGCCACCCGATCTGACGCTGCGCTTTCGCCTGGTCTCGGCGGCCTTGCCCGACGAGGCCGATGGGACGCTTGATGACACCCGGTTGATGGAGCGCCTGAACCACGCGCTGGATCGCCTCGGTGACGATCCGCGCAAAGTCGTCATGCACCTGCCGCAGGTGGTTTGAGCCCCTGGCTTGGGGTCAAAAATGCGCCAGGTAACCTCCATCGACCACCAGCGTCTGGCCGGTGACGTAGCTTGACGCAGGCGATGCCAGGAACACGGCGGCGCCTGCGATCTCCTCGGGTTGGCCCCAGCGGGCCAGCGAGGTGCGTTGGTGCAGCCAGGCCAGCGTTTTTTCATCCTCCACCATGGCGCTGTTGGCCTCGGTGGCAAAGAAGCCGGGCGCGATGGCGTTGACGTTGATGCCGTGCGGACCAAGTTCTGCCGCCAGTGCGCGGGTGAGTGCTTCGAGCGCGCCCTTGCTGGTGGTGTAGGCCGCATCGCCGGCGCGCGCGATCGGCCCTGCGATCGAGGTCACGTTGATGATGCGGCCGCCGCCTTGTGCCCGCATGGGGGTCGCGGCTTCGCGGCACAGGTGCCAGGCGGACACGAGGTTGGCCTCCAGCAACTCGCGCAAGGCCTGGGCGGGCAACTCACCCAGCGGCCGGCGACGGCGTTGGCCCACGTTGTTGATCAGGATGTCCAGGCGTCCGCTCTCGGCGAGCACGCGGGCTACCGCAGCGCTGGCAGCGGTTTCGTCGGTCACATCGAATGGCAGTGGGTGTGCCTGGCCGCCGGCGGCCTGTGCGGCGGTGCTGGCCTGGTCAACTGCACCGCTCAGGCTGCCAGCATCGCGTCCATTGAGCCAGACCCGAGCACCGTGTGCTGCCAGTGCACTGGCCATGGCCAAGCCCAGCCCACGGCTGGCGCCGGTGACCAGGGCCACGCGGCCTTCAAGGGAAAAGAGGGTGGTGGATCGCACCCGCGAATTATCGGCGGGCGCGGCGCCTGCGAGAGCCCTGCGGCTCAGGCCGTGAGCTCGGCCATGGAGGATTCGGGAAATGCCAGTTCGGGGTCGAGATTTTCCAGCGGCAGCGTGAAGTAGAACGTGCAGCCCGCGTCCACTGCGGTTTCGGCCCAGAGGCGACCGCCGTGGCGTTCGATGATGCGTTGCGCCAGGGCCAGCCCGGTGCCGGTGCCTTCGAAGTCCATCGAATGGTGCTGGCGCTGGAACATGACGAACAGGTTGTGGGCTTTCTCCAGGTCGAAACCGGCGCCGTTGTCGCTCACGAAGAAGGTGCGCCCGCCCAGCGGGTTGACTTTCCAGCCCACCTTGATCACGGCATCGGTGCGCTTGGCGGTGTATTTCACTGCGTTGTCGAGCAGGTTGCCCCAGGCCTGGGCCAGCAGCATGGCGTCGCCGCGCACCACCGGCAGATCCGGGTCGATCGACCAGTTGATGGAGCGCTTCGGGTGCTCCTGTTTCAGATGCGCCACCACACCGTGCAACAGCGGCGTGAGCGGCACCGGCTGGGAGTCGACCGTCACACGGCCCAGACGCGCGTATTCCAGCAGGCCTTCGATCATCAGGCTCATGCGTTTGGCCGCCTTGGCGATCGAGGTCTGGTATTGGCGGGCGAGGTTGTCGGTGGACTCGCCGGTCTGCTCCTGCAGCAGGCTCACGAAGCTGGCGATGTGGCGCAGCGGTGCGCGCAGGTCGTGCGAGACCATGTGCGAGAACACGTCCAGATCCTTGTTGGCCGCCACCAGCTGCTGCGTGCGCTCGGCCACGCGTTTTTCCAGCTCGCGGTTGAGGTCGTTCATCACGTCCTCCAGGCTCTTGGCGGCGGTCATGTCGCGCGTGATGCTGGAGAGGCCTTGCAGGTCACCCACTTCATTGCGCAGCGCGGTGAGCACGGTGTGCGCCCAGAAGCGCGAGCCGTCTTCGCGCAGGCGCCAGCCGCGCGACTCCCATTGGCCGTGCTCTTTGGCCAGGCGCAGCACCTGGCCGGGGTCCACCTCGTCTTCGCCCGCGTTGTCGGTGCACAGCAAGGTCTCGTATGACTGTCCGACGATTTGTGCACGCTGGTGACCGTGCAGGCGCTGGGCGCTCTCGGTCCAGTCGGTCACCGCGCCGGCCTCATTCACAAAATAGATGCAGTAGTCCTGGATCGCATCGACCATCAAGCGGTATCGCTGCTCGCTGGCAAACAGTTCTTCTGAACGCTCGCGCACGCGTTCTTCGAGGTCCTGGTTGGCGTGCAGCACGAACTCTTCGGTGCGGCGGCGTTCGGTGATGTCGTGCAGTTCGATGAACAGCCCCTCGATCTCGCCGTTCTGCACATCGGGGAGGTAGTGGATCTCGAAGTAGCTGCGCCCGCCGTCTGCCGCCGTGCGTTCGGCTTCAAAGTTCTGCGATTGCCCGCCCAGTGTGGCCAGCACGCGCGGCATGATCTCGGGCAAGACCTCGGGGCGCACCACCTCGCTCAGGTGGGAGCCCACCATGTCCTCGGGCGTCTTGCCGTAGCGCTGTGCGTGAGCGGCGTTGGCAAAACGGCAGATGAGATGTTTGTCGTAGTAGGCCAGCCGCGCCGGGATGCGGTTGGTGATGCTGCGCAGGATGGCGTCTTGCGGCGCATCGGCGGTGTGACTGGCCGGCACGTTGCCCAGGTCGCTCACCATGGTGCTGGTGTGCAGGAACTGGCCCTCGGCGTCATAGACGGCGGTGGAGGTGAGCCGGGCCTGCAGAAAGTCCCCGTTGGCGCGGCACAGCGAGAGCGTGAGCGGCTCCGTGCGACCGCTGATCAGCAATTGCTCCACGTGGGTGGACGCCTGGCTGCGGCACTCGGGCGATGCGAGGTCTTCCAGCGTTTTGAAAACGATCACGTCCTCCCGGTCCATGCCCAGCCAGTCCAGCAAGGTCTGGTTGATGTTGACGCAGCGCAGCTCGGCATTCAGCGCCAACAGGCCGCAGGGTGCGTTGTCGTACAGGGCGCGGGCCGCGCTCAGGGCGGCCAGCAGTTCATCGGTGATGGGTGCCAGCTGCTGTTCAGGGTTCGGTGCAGAGGTGTCCATGGGAAGGCTCCAGGTCGGTTCGGATCGGGGCAAACAATTGCTCGTACTTCCTTATCGGTCGCTGGCGGCAAAAATTCAGCGGGGTCCGATCGCCGGAAAGCGGGGTGAAACGGGTGCATTTCCGGCGAAAAAAAGCCCCGGGGCTTTCGCACCGGGGCTTCTGTGTGAGCGGTGTAAGTGAATGCTTACAGGCCGGCGGCCTTCTTGAGGGCAGTGGCGCGGTCGGTGCGCTC
>NZ_JBLYYB010000252.1:0-11401 GCF_048549895.1 Hydrogenophaga sp. | reverse complement strand
TGGGCGTGCTGGGGCTGTACGAGCACGACGCGATCATCTCCATCCTCACGCTGGTGGACACCGCGCTCATCGCGGTGCTGCTGCTCATCATCGTGTTCAGCGGGTACGAGAACTTCGTCTCCAAGCTGAGCATTGGCGACCACGAAGACCGGCCGGGGTGGATGGGCAAAGTCGGCTTCTCCGACCTCAAGATGAAGCTGATCGGCGCCATCGTGGCGATCTCGGCCGTGGAGCTGCTCAAGGCGTTTCTGGTGAGCACCACGCTCACCGGTGAGCAGATCGGCTGGAAGATCGCGATCCACCTCACCTTCGTGATCTCGGGCCTTCTGTTCGCAGCGTCCGACTGGATCAGCGAAAACCGCAAAAGCGCCTGATCGCCGGCTCAGTGCCGGTGCAGGTGGTGCGCGTCGGGCACATGCGGGTGCTCGTGCTGCGTTGGGGCGTGCTGGTGCCAGTGGCTGTGGGTGCCGTGTGGCAAGGACTGGTGCGTGTGCAGGTGGTGCCCGTCGTCGTGTGAATGGGCGTGTTCGTGCTCCAGTGCCTCGTGCATGTGCGCGTGGCTGTGGCGCTCCATCAGGTGCAGCAGCACACCGAGCACCATGAGCCCACCTCCCACCGCCATGAGCGCGCTGCCCGAGCGCTCGCCCAGCGCGAAGGCGCCTGCCGCGCCGATGAACGGGGCAAACGCAAACACCGAGCCGGTGCGCGCCGCGCCAAAGGTGCGCTGCGCCAGCAGATAGAAGCGCAGGCTCAGGCCATAGCCGGTGGCGCCCACGGCCAGCAAGGCCAGCGCGTTCGTCCAGCCGGGCAGGGCTTCGCGCGCCATGAGGGCCAGCGCTGCCGTGGCCGTGGTGCCCAGCAGCGCCTTGGCCCACACCACCTGGCCGGGGTCGCGGTCGGCCACGCCGCGCGAGAGGGTGTTGTCCACACCCCAGGCGGCGGTGGCCAGCGCCACGGCCAGCAAGCCGAGCAGTTGCACCTGGCCCGCCAGGCCTTGTTCCACCACCAGCAGCGCGCCCCCGGCCAGCAGCAGCAGCACGGCGCCGATCACGCGGCGGTCCATGGTTTCGCCAAACCAGCGCCAGGCCAGCACGGCGGTGAACACCGCCTCACACGTGAGCATGAGCGAAGCGCTCGACCCGCTGGTGCGCTGCAGGCCCCAGGCCAGCGCCACCGGCCCGACCACTGCGCCACTTGCCGCCATGGCCAGCAGGCGGGGCAGGTCGGTGCGGCGCAGCTGTGCCTCGCGCTGTGTGGGCCGGCGCAGCAGCAGGGCCGCCAGCGCCGCGCCCGCATACAGCAGGGCGGCGGTGGTGAACGGCCCCACGCCAAGGCCGAAGCGCTGCACCAGCGGCGTGCTCAGGCCAAACAGCAGCGCCGCCACCAGCGCAAGCAGGCCGCCGCGCAGGGCGGGAGAGGGCGGGGTGAGGGTCATGGTGTTGAGCGGTGAGCTGAGGCGCCAAGCGTATGCCGGCGCACCGACTTTGTGGCACCTCTGTGGCGATGCTCCGGGTCTTTCACCGGAGGACTCTGCCGGCACAAAAAGCACACATCGCTGGCCAGGTCGAACGCCGCAGCGATCGTCAGATCGCTCGCTTGATGTCGCTGTAGGTGCCGCGCGTGCGCAAGACCAGCGTCACGTCGGCCTGACCCCGGTTGCGCCAGTACCAGCCGTGGTTGCCGGTGAAGGCCGCGACCAGGGCGCCGTCGTCGGCGGGCACGCCGCGCCCCTTCTCGTAGCTGATGGAGCGGCCACCGCCGTCGCCGTGCGTGTCGAAGTTGACCGCGCCGCCTTCCACCACCCAGCTGTATTCGGCCTTGTCACCTTCGCGCATGCGCAGTTTGATTTCAGCGCCTTCGCCGGGGGTGAGCGTCACGCGCATCTCGTCGCGCCAGGGCGCTGCCTGCGCCGCCTCGACGACGGGCGCTGGCGTTTGGGGCGTTGCCTTGGCGGCGGGTGCCGGCGCCGCCGCAGCGGGTGGCGCTGCGGCGTCTGCTTCGGCCTCTGCGGCCAGTTGCTGTTTGATCTCGCCCATCTCGGTCAGGCGCAGAACACGACCCACACCGGTGGGGTCGATGCCGTACTCGGCGGGCAGCACCACGGTGATGAGCAGGACGGCGGCCGAGATGACGGCCAGCAAGGTGGAGCGAAGCAGTTGCCGGGACGATGGCAGGTCTTCAGGCAATGGGGTGTGGCTGTTGTACATGGTTGGTATGTCCGGGGTGTTCACGATACGAAGTAACCGGTGAGCTGCATGCCCACCAGAACGAAGCCCGCGCTCATCATGGCGACGTTGGCGGTGTAGGCGTGGCGCGCAAAGCCGGGTGTGCGCCGCCAGTGGCCCATGGCGATCAGGATGGCGGCGAGCGCCAGCAACTGCCCGATCTCCACGCCGACGTTGAACGCCAGCAGGTTGGGCACCAGGCCATCGGGCGAGATCTCGTACTCCAGGATCTTGGTGGCCAGGCCGAAGCCGTGGAACAGGCCGAACACCAGCGTGGCGGCACGCGTGTCGGGCTGAAACCCCAGCCAACGCTGGAAAGCGCCGAGGTTGTCGAGCGCCTTGTAGACCACCGAGAGGCCGATGATCGCGTCGATCAGGTAGCTGTTGATCCCGACGTTGAAGTAAACGCCCAGGATCATGGTGGTGGAGTGACCGAGCGCAAACAGGCTCACATAGAGGCCAATGTGCGAGAGCCGGTACAGGAAGAAGATCACCCCGAACAGGAACAGCAGGTGGTCGTAGCCGGTCATCATGTGCTTGGCCCCCAGGTACATGAAGGGCAGCAGATTGACGCCGGAAATCTCCTGGATGTAGCCCTTGTCGCCCTCGGTCACCGCATGGGCCAGGGCCTCACCGGTCCCGAGAAACAGCGAAAGGAAGAGCGCCGATAAAAGCAACAGGTGCCTGGGCCCGATCGCCCATGGCGAACGTGGCAGCCTGTCTTGAAGAATGCTGTGCATGAAGACTCCATTGGTCTGAGAAAAGAAATCGCTGCACCAGGCAGCGCAAAGACAAACCGTCTTTCAGACCATGGGTGGGCGTTCCAGCCGGAACGCCTCCACCAGTTCGGCCCATGGCCGTGGTGTGCTCAGCCAGCTCGGTGACCGGGCCGCCACGCTGCCCCAGGCGTCTGGCAATGCGTGGGCTTTGTCGTGCGAGTGATCGTCGCCGTGGTGGGCGTGGTCCGCTGCCGTGTCGATGTCGCTCGGGTCGTGCGCATCCAAATGCGAATGCGCGTCTGGATGCACCGCTGCCAGCTCCGCCAGGCCATGCGACCTCACGTTGCCCACGGCCGCCAGCACGGTGCCAACGACCAACGCCAGCAACACCAGCCACCAGAGGCCGCGCGTGAGCCCGGTGGGTCTCGCAGGCAGAGCGGCGCGCAAGGTCATGGTGTGCAGGGCTGTCCGGGTGTGGATGAATGGGCCGTCATGGTACCCCGTGGCAGGCGCACGCTTCACCGTGCGCGGCCGACACCAGCTCGTCCAGAATGCCGCAGTGTCCTTGGTGCGTGCCCGAGCAGCGCGCCCGCAACTGCAGCAGTTGTTTCTCCAGCGCCCGCATGATCTTGAGCCGCGCGCGCACCCGCGCCAGTTGCTCGTCCACCAGCAGGTCCACGTCGTGGCAATCGGCCAGCGGCGCCTCCACAAAACCCAGCAGCCGGCTCACATCGGCCAGCGGCATGTCCAGCGCGCGGCAGTGGCGGATGAAGGACAGGCGCTCCAGGTGCTCGGCCGCGTAGTCGCGGTAGCCGTTGTCGCGCCGCGCCGGCTCGGGCAGGAGACCCTGTTTTTCGTAGTAGCGGATCGTTTCAACATCCACGCCCGTGGCTCGGGCCAGTTCCTTGATCTGCATCTCGAAAACCCTCGTTCAAAGAAGTGATTGACACTGTAGCGACTCCAGGGTTTCCAATGCAGGCGTTGAAAGGAAAAACCATGTCCGCCCATTGCTGCGACCACGACACCCCCAAGGTCGATGCCATCGTCAACCTGCCGCGCTACCGCAAGATCCTGTGGATTGCCCTGATCGTCAATGCGGTGATGTTCTTCATCGAGATCGGCGCCGGCGTGCAGGCCGGCTCACTCTCGCTCCTGGCCGACGCGGTGGACTTTGCTGGAGACGCACTCAACTACGCCGTGTCGCTCGCGGTGCTGGCGTCTGCCCTGGCCTGGCGCGCCCGCGCGGCCATGCTCAAGGCGGTGAGCATGATGGGCTTTGGCCTGTATGTGCTGGGCGCTGCGGTGTGGTCGGTGTTGTATGGCGGCGTGCCGCAGGCCACGACCATGGGCGCGGTGGCGCTGCTGGCGCTGGTGGCCAACGTGGCCGTGGCATGGATGCTTTACGCGTTTCGCGAAGGCGACGCTAACATGCGCAGCGTGTGGCTGTGCTCGCGCAACGACGCCATCGGCAACGTGGCGGTGTTCATGGCCGCACTCGGCGTGTTCGGCACCGGCTCCGCCTGGCCCGATCTCGCGGTGGCCAGCCTCATGGCGGCGCTGGCGCTGCATGGCGGGTGGACGGTGATGCGGCAGGCGCGCGGGGAGCTGGGTGCAGACGCTGCGAAATACGCCGGTTCATCAGAGCCCCATGAACGTCCCTGAGCAACTGGGCACTTCACCATCCCCTGCGAGCCGCCACACGCGCGCCTGGCGGCGTACTTCGACCCCGCTTGACAGTCCCGGAATGGCGGGAATAGCATGATTGCGCTCCTTTTCGCGAGGGGCGAGAAAAGCACACAACCACCAAGGAGACAAGCAATGAACCGGCTATTGATCGCTGCGCTTCCCTGCGCGCTTGCTGCGTGCGCAACACCGTCCGGCGTCACCACGTCGAGCGGACCTCCTCTCGCTGTCCCCACGCTGTCGCACACGGTTGTCCTGACCAAACTGGACAGCCCGTGGGACATGGCGTTCCTGGCGGACGGCACCATGTTCTTCACCGAAAAATGCCTCGGTCTGTCGGCACGAAAACCCGACGGTGCGGTGGTGAAACTGCTGGGCATGAAGGACGCCAAGGGCTATGCCTCGAACGCCAACGACCTGTTCTGCGAAGGCCAGGCCGGCATGGCTGGCGTCGCTGTGGATCCGAGCTTCGCGAGCAACCGCTACATCTACGTGTATTCAACATCGAGCCTCACGGCACCCGGCACCAACCGCGTGATGCGTCTGAAGGTCAATGACGGCATGACCGCCGTGTCCGACCGCACCGATATCGTTGCCGACATCCAGTACAAGCCGCGCGCCAGCGACCATCCGTTCGGTGGCCCCGGCGCACACAACGGCGGCCGACTCCGCTTCAATCCCGGTGATGGCTTCCTCTACGTGACCACCGGCGACACGCACAACGGTGTGGTGCCGCAAAGCCCCACGCTGATCGGCGGCAAGGTGCTGCGCATCGACCGCGACGGCAAGGCCGCCCCCAACAACGGTGCGCCGGCAGGCTTCGACCCCCGCGTCTACACCTACGGCCACCGCAATCCCCAGGGCATCACCTTCCGGCCCGGCACCAACCAGGCGTACACCGCTGAAAACGGACCTTGGCACAGCGACGAGGTCACGGCCCTGGTGCCCGGAGGCAACGCAGGCTGGGATCCGCGCCCCAACGTGGGCGGGCGGGGTGCCTGCCCGGACAACTACTGCGGCTACAGCCCCAACCAGATGGGCGCCATGGACCCCAGGCAGCGCGCCGCCTTCATGCCGATGACCGACACCAAGACCTACCCGGCGGCCATGAAGCCGGCCTGGAACAACGATGGTCTCTCACAAGGCATGTTCGGTGCCACCTTCCTGAGCGGACCGCAATGGAAGGCGTGGAACGGCCGGATGGTGGTGGGCTTTGGCGGCATCGGCATCCACGGCACACCGGTGGGCAACCGCCTGGACGTGCTGGACATCTCGCGTGACGGAGCGTCTGCCACGCGCACCACGGTGAACCTGCCGATGCCCGCCGTGCGGTTCCGCTCGCTCGTGCAGGGGCCCGATGGCAACCTCTATGTGGCCAATGACGAGGGAAACATCTCGCGGCTGACGCCCAACTGAGGGCTCACCACACCCGGTCTTCGTGACCATCGTTCGTGGGGGCCAGCGGGTCCCCACGAACCTTCAGGCAACTCCCCACCATGAAAACCATCCTGCTCCTGTCGGCTCTGGCCACGGTGCTGCCCGCAGGCACCGCGCTGGCGGACGACGAGTTCTACAAGACCAAAAATTGTTTTGCCTGCCACCGGATTGACCGGAACACGCTGGGTCCTTCGTTCAAGAGCGTCGCGGCCAAATACGCCGACGACACAAGCGCCGACGTGATGTTGGCCAAGAAGATCCGGGAGGGCAGTGTCGGCGTCTGGGGTCAGGTTCCGATGCCGCCCCAAAGTCAGGTGTCCGAAGACGAATCGTTGACGCTGGCGCGCTGGATTCTCGGGCTCAAGTGAACCGGCCTTGAGCGCCTGCGGATTCAGATCCGCAGCACCCGCGCCCGCAACCCCGCCTCCAGCGCCACCCCGACCACCACACCCACTCCCGCGTTCCACACCGACACAGCGGCGGTGGTGAGCAGCACGGCGCGGGCTTCCTTGTCGCGCGAACTGCCAGCGGTGCCGATGGTGAGCGAGAAACCGGCCACGAAGAGCATGGCGCCCAGGGTGCCGGCGGGCAGCAGGCCCAGCAGGGCGGTGAGCTGGCTGCTGGCGAACAGGCCCGCGAGCAGCAACACGCTGCCCAGAACGATGGGCGCGCGGCCGGTGCGGGCACCGCAGGCCACTTGCGCGGCCATGCCGCCGGCGCCAAAGCACATGGGCGGTGCGCCCAGGCCGCCAGCCAGCAGGTTCATGAGGCCGGTGCCGCGCGCGGCGCGGTTTTCGTCCAACGCCACAGCGGGGAACAGGCGGCGGGTTTCGGCCACGATGCCGAGGATGGCGTTGCCGAAAGTCAGTGGTATTTGCGCGGCGGCCAGGCCGATGGCGGCGAGCCACACGCCGGGCTGGTTGAAGGCGGGCCACTGCGGCGCGGGCAGGTGCAGTGCCCACGGTGCGCTGGCCAGCGCTTGCAGCAGCTCGGGCTGGCGCCAGCTGCCCACCGCCCAGCCCACGGCCATGAGCATGGGCATGGTGAGCCAGCCACCCCGGCCGAGCAACACCAGCGCCAGCACCACCGACACCGCGCCCAGCACCGCATCACTCTCGATGCGGCGCAGCCCGGCCACGATGAGCGCGATGCCCAGGCCCAGCACCACGCCGTGGATCACGTCGCGCGACACGTGGCGGGCCAGCCAGCGCGCCAGGCCGCTCCACGCGGCGATGAGCCAGAACACACCGGTGATCAGCGCGGCCAGCGCGAGCACGGCCGGCATGGCCTGCCCACCGACCACGGCGCTGGCCAGGGCCGCCGCGCCCACGGCTTTCATGGGTTGCACCGGGAAGGGAATGCCCAGGCGCCAGCCCACCACGATGAGGCTCAGGCCAAAGGCCAGCAAGATGGACGTGGGGTGCACGCCAGCCAGCACGATGAAGCCGACCAGAAACGGCAGCAGGGTGCCCAGGTCGCCGAGCGCGCCGCCGAGGTCGCCGCGCCAGGTGGCGGAGGGCAGGGTGTGGATGTCGTCGAGTTCGTCGGTGGGGGTCACCCGGCGATTCTGCGGCATGGCCGCAGCGGCTGGCTCAGCGCCCGCCCAGGCTTTCCTTCTCCATCAGCAGGTAGGTGTTGTAGGCGTTCATGCGGTTGGCAAAACGGAACATGGGCATGGGCTCGAAGCGGCTCCAGTCGGTGGCGTTGTAGGCCTCTTCAAACGGCACCAGCTCTTTGGCCGCCTTGCCCATGGTGCTGCGCAAATAGGTGAGGTAGTCGCGCATCACCACCATGTCCTGGCGCGGCTCGGTGGACGCGGCGCCGTGGCCGGGCACGACCACCGCCACGTCAAAGCGCAGCAGGCGGTCCAGCGAATTGATCCACTGGTTGCTGTCGGCCTGGCCCACAAACGGCAGGCGCCCGGCGAACATGAGGTCGCCCGCAAACAGCACGCGCTCGCTCGGCACATGGATGGCCAGGTCTTCCGGCGTGTGCGAGGGGCCCACGCGCTCCACCACAAAGCGCGTGCCCGCCAGCTCCAGCGTGGTGGAGTCGGTGAGCCAGCGGTCGGCCGGCACCAGGCGGGTGTTGTCGTCCACCCAGGGCGCGAGTTCGCTGCGCGAAGCAACCAGGCGCTGCGCGGCCGTGTCCGAATTCAGGTAGGTGCGCGCGTCCTGCTGCGCCACGATCTGCGCCCCCAGTTCCTTGAACACCTGCAGGCCGTAGATGTGGTCGGCGTGGTAGTGCGTCACCAGCACATGGGTGATGGGCTTGGGCGTGATCTCGCCAATTTTCTGCACCAGCCGGCGTGCGAGTGCGGGCGAACCCAACGCGTCGATCACCACCACACCTTGGGGCGCCACCACAAAGCCGGCGTTGCTGATGAAGTTCTGGTTGGCCGGCGAGCCGAGCGCGGCCAGGCCTTGCACGTACCAGGTGTTGAGGCCGACCTTTTGCGGCTGCATGTCGGGTGTGGTTTGCGCCGAGGCGCACAGACCCAGGGCGGCCAGGCCCAGTGCAAACGTGCAGACCAGCCAGTGGCGCAAGGTGGTTGGGGTCGAGAACATGGGCGCTCCTTCGCAAAGCTTCAGTGTTTGGCGGCCGGCGTGGCGCGGCTGGCGGCATCAAAGCCGCCTTTGGCCTTCCACTCTTCCATGCCGCCCTGCAAGATGCGCAGGTTGTCCCAGCCCGCCACGCGCAGCGCAAAACCGGCTTGTGCCGACAGCGAGCCGGTGTTGCAGTAGATCAGCACCGGTTTGTCCTTGGGGATCGACGCGCGTTTGGCCAGCACCTGGCGCCAGTCCATGTTGATGGCGCCCGGAATGTGCCCTTTGGCAAACTGCCCGGCGTCGCGCGCGTCGATCAACACGAATTTTTTCCAGTCGTCTTTGGGGATCTGCTCGGCAAAGATCACGCCGCCGCCGTAGTCCACAAACTCCAGATAGGCCTCCATCTCGTCGATGGCGGCGGCCTTGTCGGCCAGGGCGGTGGTGGGGCCGAGCAGGGCGAGGGTGCTGAGCACCGCGAGGGCGATGTGGCGGGGGTGCATGTGGTCTCCGTTATTTGGAAGTAAATTAGCAAGCACTGATATTGTGAGCCGATTTTGAACCGTCGGGAACTTGTGCGGCACCGGACTCCCGACACCCGATGTGCGAGGTCTCCATGAGCAGCAACCACAGCGTTGACTTTTTCGAGCGCCAGTTCGAGCGGCAGATCCACCGGGCCGAATCGGCGCTCAACCCGTTCGAGCAGGCCGCGTTGCCGCACCTGCGCGGCCGCGTGCTCGACTTCGGTTGCGGCATGGGCAACCTGACCCTGGCCGCCGCGCGCCAGGGCTGTTCGGTGCTCGCGCTCGACGCCAGCGAGGTGGCCATTGCACACCTGCACCAAGCGGCGGCCACCGAGGGCCTTGCGGTGCAGGCGCAGGTGGCCGACCTGGCCCGCCACCGCCTGAGCGGGGAGTTCGACGTCATCGTCTCCATCGGCCTGCTCATGTTTCTGGATTGCGCCAGTGCACACCGGGCCCTGGGCGACCTGCAGGCGCACCTGGTGCCGGGCGGCACGGCGGTGGTGAACGTGTTGGTGGAAGGCACGACCTACATGGACATGTTCGACCCCAGCACGCACTGCCTGTTTCCCCGAGACTTTCTGCAGACCCGTTTTGCTGGCTGGGAAATCATCGATGCCAGGTACCAGGACTTTGCGGCACCCGGCAACACGGTGAAGTCGTTCGCGACCATCGTTGCGCGCAAGCCCTGACCGTCGAGGCCTCAGCCGTGCACGCAGCGAAAGCCGATGTAGACCGCGTAAAAATCGGCCGGCTTCCAGGCCACCACGTCGGCCTTCATCTGTGAGGCGCCGTACCACCACGAGCCGCCCATGGTGCGGCGCTCGTTGCCCTGGGCGTCGCTCACCCATTCCCAGACGTTGGCGCCCATGTCGTGCAGGCCGTTGACGCCGGCCGCCGTTTCGCCGGCGGGTGCAGCGCGGGGCCAGCGGTCGGTGTCGCTGGTGTTGGCGCCTTGCGGGCTGTGGCCGGTGGGCCAGGGGTAGATGGTGCCGCGCTGCCACGGTGCGGGTGGTGCGGCGCGCTGTTCGGTGAAGGCTGCGCTCAGCCACTCGGCTGCGGTGGGCAGTCGGCCACCGACCCAGCGGCAATAGGCTGCGGCTTCGGCGTGTGTGAGGTGCACGGCGGGCAGGTTCGCAGAGGCGGGCGCCACGCCGTCGGGCGTGCGCCAGGTCCAGCCCGGCCTGCGCTGCCAGCCGCCGTCAAACTCAAAACCACCGCCTTCGGTTTGCGCGCGTGTGACGGTGGATGTGGCCTGGGCAAAGCGGTCGAACTGCGCGATGGTGACCTCGGTGCGGTCGATCGCGAAGTTGTTCAGTCGCACGCGGTCTGTCGGTGTTGCGGATTGACTCCAGGCCGACCCGGCCACGAGGCTGCAGAGGGCGAAAAACGGTGGGAGAAGGTGCTGTGCGTGTTTCATGATCGGTTGTGATCCGTTTGGCCCGACGTGGTTCGCATCGACCATCGCGCGAAAGCCCCCGCGCCCGTGGTCAGGTGGTCGGCGCTTCGCGACCATTCCTTGATCTGGCGCAACCCGTCGTCGCCGTGTGCGCGCATGCTGGTGCTCTTGGGAATGTCCCATGCAGGAGAACACGATGATCGCACTCAAAACCTTTGCCGCACTGTCCACCCTCGCGCTGCTGGCCGCCTGCGCAGGCCCCCGCGGTTCCCACGGCATGGCCGCGATGGAACACATGCATTCGACGCCGGCGATGCAGGCCATGCACGACAAGGTGAAAAACGCCAAAACACCCGAAGAACGCCAGGCGCTGATGGCCGAACACATGAAAGCCATGGATTGCGGCATGACCGCGCCGCCTGTCCGGTGAGCGCTGCCCCCGGCTCCGTCTACATTTCCAGCGACGCTTCTCGTACACCTTGCCACTCACCCTGGTCAAAGGCGACCTGCGCTGCATCGCCACGGCCCGCGCGCTCTCGGTGGCCTCGGTGATCGGCAACGCGCTGCGCCTGCGGGCGGCGTCGATCCGGGAAGCCTGGTATCGAGCGCGGATGAGCCGTGCACCCTAGAATCCGCCCATGCGCCGCCTGCTCGTCCTCGTCCTGTGTTTGCTGCTGCCCCTGCAGGGGTTCGCGGCGTGGCAGGTGCCAGCGTCACCATGCCCCATGCAGGACATGATGGCCATGGCGGACGAAGCTGGCGAGATGGCAGAGCCCCTGGCCGAGACCATGGACGATTGCTGCAACGACCTGGCCACCTTTGAGCGCACGGGTCAGCCCTGCAAGAGCGTCCAGAGTTGTGTCGCGCCCGC
>NZ_JBLYYB010000251.1:0-4660 GCF_048549895.1 Hydrogenophaga sp. | reverse complement strand
GGGCGGTCAGTCGGTGAGCGAGGTGATCATTCAAGAGGGTGTGCAGACCAACGAGCGCATCAACAGCGCGGTGGCCGAGCCGGTGGTCTACATGATGGACCGCTACGTGGTGGGCGGTTTCTACCGGGTGCACGCCGATCGCGGCGTGGACGAAAACCTCAACGCCCCCGGCTCCAGCTACGTGCCGCTGGCCTTCGAGCAGAGCGCGCAGTTGCCGCAACCCGGCGTGAAGCCCGGCGCGAGCGTGCCCAACCGCTTCTACATGTACGGCGTGATCGGCCGCCTGGCCATGCTGGCGGCCAGTTACGAGATTGAGGCCACCGACCCGGACGCCGAGGTCTACGAGTGAGTTGCTGCAATGCAACATTGATCGCGGGCGCTGCGGTTTAGACCGCTCACCCGGCAGACAAGGCGCTGCGGGCAGGCGCAAAATCGCGTTCCCAAGACAATGAACCCCGTGCCAACAGGCCGGGGTTGTTTCGTGTCAGCTTCCAAATCGTCTCTCACGGCGCTCACCCTGGGCGCCATCGGTGTGGTCTACGGCGATATCGGCACCAGCGTGCTGTACGCCGTCAAAGAGGTCTTCGGATCCGGCCATGTCCCGTTCACCCACGCCAACGTCTACGGCGTGCTGTCCATCCTGTTCTGGACGCTCACCGTCATCGTCTCGCTGAAGTACGTGGTGCTGGTGCTGCGCGCCGACAACCACGGCGAGGGCGGCCTGATCGCCATGCTGGCGCTGGCCTCCACCGCGGTGAAAGACCGGCCCGAGCTGCGCCAGACCTTGCTCGCCATCGGCATCTTCGGCACTGCGCTGTTTTACGGCGACGGCGTCATCACCCCGGCCATCTCGGTGCTCTCGGCGGTTGAAGGTCTTGAAGTCATTTCTCCTGCGTTCCGCCAGTACGTGGTGCCGATCACGCTGGTCGTGCTGTTCGCGCTGTTCGCGGTGCAAAAGCGCGGCACCGGCGGGATCGGCAAGTTCTTCGGCCCGATCACGGTGGTGTGGTTCCTCACCATCGCGAGCCTGGGTGTGGTGCAGATCGTGGACCACCCCGAAATTCTGGCCGCGCTCAGCCCGCACCACGCGCTGCGCTTCATGTGGCAGCAGCCGGGCACCACCTTCATCATCCTGGGTGCGGTGGTGCTGTGCGTCACCGGGGCCGAAGCGCTCTACGCCGACCTGGGCCACTTCGGCAAAAAGCCGATCCGCCTGGCCTGGTTTCTGGTCGTCATGCCCTGCCTCACGCTGAACTACTTTGGCCAGGGCGCGCTGCTGCTGGCGCGGCCCGAGGCGGTGACGAACCCGTTCTTCAACATGGCGCCCGACTGGGCCCTGTTGCCGCTGGTGCTGCTCGCCACCATGGCCACGGTGATCGCTTCACAGGCGCTGATCACCGGCGCCTTCAGCGTGACCAAGCAGGCCATGCAACTCGGCTATCTGCCGCGCCTGCAGGTGCAGCACACCAGCGAACACGACACCGGCCAGATCTACATGCCCTTCGTCAACTGGGGTCTGTTTGCCGCCATCGTGCTGGCGGTGGTGATGTTCAAGTCGTCCACCAACTTGGCCGCGGCCTACGGCATCGCCGTCACGCTGGACATGCTGATCACCACCGTGCTCACCTTCTACGTGATCCGCTACGGCTGGAAATACCCGCTGTGGTTGTGCGTGGCCGCCACCGGTTTCTTCTTTGTGGTCGACCTGGCCTTCTTCACCTCCAACCTGCTCAAGCTGTTTGCGGGCGGCTGGTTTCCGCTGCTCATTGGTGGTGTGGTGTTCACGTTCATGATGACCTGGAAGCGAGGGCGCAGCCTCATGGCCGAGGCCCAGCAGGCCGAAGCGCTGGACCTGCCGAGTTTTCTGGAAGCGGTGTTCGTGAGTGCGCCGGTGCGTGTGGCCGGCACCGCCGTGTTCCTCACCGCCGAGCCTGGCACGGTGCCCAACGCGATGCTGCACAACCTCAAGCACAACAAGGTGCTGCACGAGCAGAACCTGTTTGTGACCGTGCGCAGCCACGAGGTGCCGTGGATCGCATCCGGGCAGCGCCTGCAGATCGACCCGCTGGGGCACGATTGCTGGGCGGTGACCTTGAACTACGGTTTCAAGGACGAGCCCGACGTGCCCAAGGCGCTGCAGCTCATGCGCGGCCACGGCTGCGAGATGGAGTCCATGACGACCAGCTACTTCCTCTCTCGCGACGTCGTCACGCCCACGCTGGGCGGCGGCATGGCGCCGTGGCGCGAAAAGCTGTTTGCCCAGATGCACCACAACGCCAGCGCGGCCGCGCAGTTCCTGCACTTGCCGAACAACGCGGTGATCGAGCTCGGCTCGAAGATAGAGATTTAGGCCCCCACGCTCCGCCGCTGCGCGGGTCGCAGCCCCCCGGGGGGGCTGATCCGGCTTGGGGCGGCCCGGCGCCGGATCGTCTGGCCTTCTGGGCAAAATCGCCCGATGCCGTTTTTCAAAGACCTCAACCTCTCCGCCGCCACCGCCGGCTTCGTCGCGGTGCTGGTGGGCTTCACCAGCTCGGTGGCGATCGTGTTCCAGGCGGCGCAAGCGTTCGGCGCAACGCCTGCGCAGATCACCTCGTGGATGTGGGCGCTCGGTCTGGGCATGGGCCTGTGCTCGGCCATTCCTTCGCTCGTGCTCAAGCAGCCGGTCATGGTGGCGTGGAGCACGCCGGGCGCGGCGGTGCTGGCCACGGCGGGTCTGGCGGGTGGTTTCTCCATGGCCGAGGCCATCGGCGCCTTCATGGTCTGCGGTGCGCTCATCACGCTGGCGGGCGCCACTGGCTGGTTCGAGCGGGTGATGAACAAGATTCCGATGGCGCTGGCTTCCGCGCTGCTGGCCGGTGTGCTGGCACGCTTTGGTCTGCAGGCGTTTGCCGCTGCGCAGACCGCGCTGGTGCTGGTGGTGCTGATGCTGTTGGCGTATCTGCTGGGCAGGCGCCTGGCGCCGCGTTACGCGGTGGTGATCACGCTGCTGGTGTCGGTGGCCTATGTGGTGTTGCGTGGCCAGTTCAACACCGGCTCGCTCACGCTGGAGCTCGCCATGCCGGTGTTCACCCCGCCGGTGTTCACGCTCGCTGCGCTCACCAGCCTGGCGCTGCCGCTCTTCGTGGTGACCATGGCCTCGCAGAACCTGCCGGGTGTGGCGGCCATCCGCGCAGCGGGTTACGACATGCCGATCTCGAAAATCATCACGCTCACCGGCGTGGCCACGCTGGTGCTCGCGCCGTTTGGCGCCTTCGCGCTCAACCTCAGCGCCATCACCGCGGCCATCTGCATGGGCCCCGAGGCACACCCCGACCCGAAGAAGCGCTACACCGCCGCCGTGGCCTGCGGCGCCATTTACGTGCTCATCGGCCTGTTTGGCGCAGCCGTCACCGGCCTCTTGATCGCCTTCCCGCGCGAGCTGGTGCTGGCCATTGCCGGCATCGCGCTGCTGGGCAGCATTGGCGGGGGACTGCATGCGGCCCTGAAAGACGACACGCACCGCGAAGCCGCGCTCATCACTTTTCTGGTCACGCTCAGCGGCGTGGTGATTGCCGGCATCGGCTCGGCCTTTTGGGGCGTGGTGGCCGGCGCCCTGGCGCTGTTTGTGCAACAGTACGGCCTTCGTTCGAAAAGCAAGCCATGAACATCCTTTTTGTCGCCGACCCGCTGGTCACCTTCAAGACCTACAAAGACACCACCTTCGCGATGATGCGCGAGCTGCAGAAACGCGGCCACACGCTGGCCGCCTGCGAGCCGCAGCACCTGCAATGGCAGACCGGCCACCCCGTGAGCGCGCTGGTGCGCCGCATCGAGCTCACCGGTGCTGCCGACGACTGGTACCGCGTGTTGCACCAGGGCCGCGAAGCGCTGCACACGTTTGATGCCGTGCTGATGCGCAAGGACCCGCCGTTCGACAGTGAATTTTTCTACGCCACGCACCTGCTGGAGCAGGCCGAGCGCGAGGGCGCCAAGGTGTTCAACAGCCCACGCGCGCTGCGCGACCACCCGGAAAAACTCGCGCTCATGGAGTTCGCGCGGTACGCGCCGCCCACGCTGGTGACGCGCTCGCCCGAAGCCATCCGCCACTTCCACGCCGAGCACAAAGAGATCATCCTGAAGCCGCTCGACGGCATGGGCGGCATGGGCATCTTCCGCGTCGGTCCCGATGGCATGAACCTGGGCTCCATCACCGAAACGCTCAACCAGGGTGGCGCCACCAGCGTGATGGTGCAGGCTTATCTGCCCGCCATCGTGGACGGTGACAAACGCCTGCTGCTCATCGGCGGCCAGGTCGCACCCTTCGTGCTGGCGCGCATTCCGCAGGGCAGCGAGATCCGCGGCAACCTGGCCGCTGGCGGCAAGGGTGTGGCCCAGCCGTTGAGCGACACCGACCGCGCCATCGCCGAGGCCATCGCACCCCTGCTTGCCTCTCGCGGCCTGCTGCTGGTGGGGCTGGACATGATCGGCGACAAGGTGACGGAAATCAACGTCACCAGCCCGACCTGCTTTCAGGAGATCCAGCAGCAGACCGGGTTTGATGTGCCGGCGATGTTTGTCGACGCGCTTGAAAAGGCCATGGTGTGAGCGACGAGGCGCCCAAGGCACAAGCTCGAAACCCGCTGCACGGGTTGACGCTGGAGGCCATCGTCACCGCGCTGGC
>NZ_JBLYYB010000250.1:0-3962 GCF_048549895.1 Hydrogenophaga sp. | reverse complement strand
TTCGCCACGTGTAAACATGCCAGAAGCGAACACCTCGCGAAATTCGGCCTCAACTTCCTCGAAGCTGATGTAGGGCTTCATCAAACGAACAGGAGTCATCGCGCGTGCCTCAGGCGTTGTGCGTACCATTCCAGCGTCGTGCGCAGGCCGGTATCGAAATCGGTCAAGGAATAGTCGATCAGTGCGTGCACCTTCTGGTTGCTCGCGTTGTGGCTCAACACATCGGCTGCGCGCGCCGGCTTGCGCACGATCTCGCCCTGGAAGCCGAGCTCCTGAGCGATGCGCGCGACCAACTCACCGATCGAAATCTGGTTGTCGGTAGAGATGTTCACCGACTCCCCGGCGGGCAGAACGCGGAACAGCTTGGCCACCGCGTCGACGGTGTCCCGCACATGGATATAGTCGCGGGTTTGCAGACCATCGCCATGGATTTCCGGTGCGATTCCGTTGAAGATGCGCCACGCTGTGAGCGGAATCACGCCGGCAAGCAGCCCCTTGTGGTTCTGTCGCGGGCCGTAGTTGTTGAATGGACGCACGATGAACGCGTCAAGACCGAACATGTGCACATAGCTCTCCACTGCCAGGTCTGCCGCTGCCTTGCCGGCGGCATAGGTCGTGGTCGGGCTACGTGGGTGCTGCTCGTCCATCGGCTCGTACACCGCCGAGCCATACACCTCGGAGGTGGAGAAATGGCACAAGGTCTTGTAGGCGCCGCGCCGCAGCAGTTCCAGCAGATTCAACGCCACGGTGACGTTGGTGCCAAAGGCGTTTGCCGGGTTCATGAACGAATAGTTCAAGGCCTTGGTCGCGCAGTTGAAGACGACGTCGATCGTATGCCGCTGGAAGATGAAGTCCAGGCTGGTGGCGAATTCCGCGTCGTCTTTGTAGAGCGTGAGCTTGCCTGTGGCCTGCGCATCGGCGAGGTTATCTTCGGAGCCGAGGAACATGTTGTCGATCACGGCCACGTGGAACGCGCCCTCGGCAATGAGACGGTCCACCAGATGGCTTCCAATGAACCCGGCGCCCCCGGTCACGAGCACGGTTTTTCCGGCGATGTCGCGTGGGTTCAACATGAGGCAACAGCTTTCTGAATGTCTTCGCAAATCTGCATGGCCACGAGACCATCCTGCACGCCCGGCACATCCTTGCTGAGTTGGCCCTGGCAACTGGCGACAAATGCCTGCAGTTCTGAGAGAAGCGCCTCCTGCGGACGCACTTCAATGGCTTCCTGCACTGCAGAGATGGTGTACGGCTGGCCTTCCGCCTGCCGGATTTCGGACTGGCGGCTAATGATGATTTCCTTGCGCAGCAGTTCGCAGTCCACGAACATGTCGACGCAGGTGGCTTCGATCAGGCGCATCTTCTTCTCGGTAATGCGGCTGGCCTGGATGCGTGAGAAGCGGCCGTTCTCGTGGGTGATGAGGGCGGACGCAAAGTCGGTCATCGCCCCATGGGCAAAGCCGTGTGCTGCAACCGAACGCGCAGGTCCGTTCAGGTACAAGGCCAGATCGATGTCATGAATCATCAAGTCGGTAACCACGTCCACGTCGGTGATCCTGGCACTGAGCTTGTTGGTGCGGGTGAAGTCGATGCTGATCACGCGCTCGGATTTGTCGAGCACCTGCTTGAGGCTCTGCACCGCGGGGTTGAAGCGCTCGATAAAGCCAACTTGCAAATTCAAACCCTGCTCGGTCGCAAACCGGGCCACCAGCGCGGCCTCTTCCAGCGTGTCGGCCAGCGGCTTCTCGACAAAGATGTTGCGGACTTTCCCTGCGACCAACCGGATGTAATCGGCGTGCGTCACGGTGGGCGTGCAGATCACCACCGCATCGGCGGTGTCCAGCACGCTGTCTACATCGGCCACTCCTATGACGTCGAACTGCTTGCCGAGGCGTTGGGTTGTGGCCTCGTCCGCATCGGCAATGAACACCAACTCGACGCTCTTGAGCAGCGAGAGCACGCGCAGGTGGTTTTGTCCCATCCGGCCCAGGCCAATCAGGCCGACACGCACTGGCTTATTGCTCATGGCCATCTCCCTCTCCCTCTGTAACGCGGTTGCCCATCTTGTCGATCTTGCCCACCGCGCGTGCGGGATTGCCCATCACCAGTGTGTAGGGAGCGACATTCTTGGTGACCACGCTGCCGGCCGCCACCATGGCGTATTCGCCTATGGTGATACCGCATACGAGGGTGGCATTGGCGCCAATGCTTGCGCCGTTGCCCACCATTGTTTCCGTGATGCGCCATTCCGGGTTGAACGCGCGCGGCACGCGGTCGTTGGTGAACGCGACGTTGGGGCCGACAAACACGTCATCGCCGATGGTCACACCGTTGTATACCGACACGCTGTTCTGCACCTTGCAGCGATCGCCGATACGCACGGCGTGGTCGATGTAAACATCTTTGGACAAGATGCAGCCTTGGCCAATGTGTGCGTTCTCTCGAATCTGGACATTGATCCAGACCTTGGTGCCGGCGCCGATGCGGGCCTTGTCGGAGACATTGGCACTGGGGTGGATGTAGGTGTCTTGTTCCATGGGCGGAATTATTTTGCTGTGACCGAACGAACAACCTCGAGCACGCGCTCCAGTTCTTCTGGATTCATGTAGGGGAACAACGGCAGATTGAGAACGGACGCACAGAGCACTTCTCCCTCATTGCCACCGAAATGCCCTTTGCTAACGCCCTCTGCGCCCGGTTGGCGAGACATCACGCCCGGGTAGATGTTGCCGAAGCCAATGCCTTCTGCCTTGAGCCTGGTTTCCAGTTCAACCTTGAGGCTTGCGTCGCGCACCAGACACACATTGCAGTAGCCGTTTTCCTCGTAGTCCTTAGGCGGTCGCATGGTCTCGATGCCCAGCGCAGGCAGATGCGCCTGGTAGAAAGCTGCGGAGGCTCGACGCGATGCGATGCGCTGTTGTAGGTGGCCAATGCTGAGATTTAGAAATGCAGCCTGCAAGGAGTCCAGACGCGAGTTCCAACCGAGGAGCCCATAGCCGTAGTGTGTGGTGCGGCCATGGTTGCTCAGGCGGCGCACCTTGTCCGCCAGATCAGGGTCATCGGTGAACACCGCACCGCCGTCGCCGGCCGCGCCCAGTACCTTCGCTGGATAGAACGAAGCAGTGGAAATGAGTGCACCCTCATAAATGGGCGCGCCCTTGTAGGCAGCGCCGAAGCACTGTGCGCCGTCTTCGAGCAACAGAACACCTCTTGCTTTGCACAGCGCGCGGATCTCGGCCAGATGCGCCGTGCCCCACCCGTACAGGTGCGCGATGATGACCGCCTTCGGCTTCAAGCGGTCGATAGCTTCCTCCAGTGCGGGAAGTGAAATGCCGCCGTCCGCGATGTCTGCGTCCAATGTCGCGGGGTCTGCGCCCACGTTGATCACCGCTTCAAACGTGGCCCAGAAGGTTACGTTGGGCACCAGCACGGTGTCGCCACGGCCCACACTCAGAGCACGCAGGGCCAGCTGTAGCGCATCTGTGCCGTTGGCGCACGACACGGCAAAGCCCACGCGCAACAGGTCACGCAGACTCGTTTCCAAGCGGGCGACTTCTTCACCGCCGATGAACTGGGCAGCGGCTGTCATCGCGCCGAACTTGGCGTTCAGCGCGTCCTGAAATCCAGGTTCGAAGCGCTTCAGATCGATGAATGGAACTTGAATTTTTTTCACCTTTTCAGTTTTGTGCGACCGACGCAATCGGCATGGGTCTGTTGTGAACCCGGTTGCCATAGCCAACGATGATCCAGAAGAGACAACCTGTGACAGGCTCATAGATCACTGGGTAGATCAGCATCCAGCATGTCAGCACGATGAAGCAGACCAGTACACAACGGTCCACACGGTTGTCACCCTGTGCACATGAGTGCCACAGCGTACGGTAGGTGCGGCCCATGAGGACCACCACCACCGACAGCATGAAGGCGCCCCCCGTGAGCAGGAGTTCAAGGTACGAATTGTG
>NZ_JBLYYB010000249.1:0-10921 GCF_048549895.1 Hydrogenophaga sp. | reverse complement strand
CTCCTGATCGCTCACCGCGTGCAGGTCGCGTTCATCATCGGCTTTTTTCTTGAACAGTCCCTGGAATCGATCAAGCGTGGCCATGTAAACACCTTCCAACAGAAAACAAATGAGAAATGACCGCTGTGGTCAACCTTGGGAGCCATCAGGCTGCAATTGCGAGGAATTCAGGGTCACCCACCAACACCTGCAAGTCCAGTTCCTGCCACTGCAAGCCCTGGTTGTCTGTCAACGATCGGTTGAAATAGGGGGGTGCACCATCCGGCCTGGAGCCGAAGCCGCTGAACATGGCGGCACTGCGCAAGCCCAGGAGGCGGTCGATCCAGATCACGGCATTCACACCCAGGGCCGTGTGCAAACTGACCAGACGAGACTCCGAGGTGACGCGCTCACCCTGGTTGGTCAGCGCCGTCGGGCCTGTGTTGGGCGCCCCAGGCTCCACCAGAGCCGCCAGATCAATGACCCCATGCAGGCCACCTCGCAAACTGGCAACGCCGAGGTACCAGGGCTTGGTGTACGGAACGCGCTGAACCGCAGACCAAGGAAAAATCTCACCCGACTGAACCAGCGGCAGCAAGTAACGGCTTCCGTTGGATTCCACCGCCAGCCAGGCCGCCGTCACAGCCTCTGTTTTGGCAACGCTCAATCGCTGAGCCAAACGTTCCTGCAGCTCCTTCAGTGATTGTCGTTTGGCCATGCTCGGTAGGATTCAATTCAAGGTGGTTCAGGCCAATGCCCGGATCTTTGACAGCAACTCTTCACCGTTCACAGGTTTGGTCACGTAGTCACGAGCGCCCTGCCGCATGCCCCAGACCCGATCGGTTTCCAGGCTCTTGCTGGTGCACATCACGATCGGAATGTTCGAGTACTGGGGGTCGCGGGTGATGGCACGCGTCAGCTGAAAACCATTTTGACCGGGCATCACAACGTCCATCAGGATCAGGTCCGGCTTTTCCTCTCCTAGGCGACGGAAGGCCTCGTCCGCATTCTCGGCGGTCCTCACGCTGTAGCCGTTTTTACTCAGCAGATCGGACAGGACCATGAGTTCGGTTTTTGAATCGTCAACAACGAGGATTTTGTGGATGGCCATCATGCAGCTCCGGCTAGGTTGGCGCCAAACTGCTGCACGGCTTGCAGCAGCTGGTCTTTGGTGAAGGGTTTGGTGAGGTAGTCCTGAGAGCCCACCATGCGTCCGCGGGCCTTGTCGAAGACGCCGTCCTTGGAAGACAGCATCACCACGGGAATGTTGGCGAACCGTGCATTGCGCTTGATGATGGCGCAGGTCTGATAGCCGTCCAGTCGGGGCATCAGGATGTCGCAGAAGACCAGATCGGGCTGGCAATCGTTGATCTTGGCCAGGGCATCAAAGCCATCATCGGCCAGCAGGACTTCGTGTCCGCCCTGCTTGAGAAAAATTTCGGCGCTGCGCCGGATCGTGTTGCTGTCGTCGACGACCAGAACTTTCAAGGCGGGTGTTGGGCTCACGGTTCACAGGCTCCATTGAAGGGTCAGGATGTGTGGCACTCGGGCCGGCGAGCCCGCGCCTTGGTAACGCTTGTCTGCGTTCGTCAGATGCGACGGGGTCTGGTGATCAGATTTGAACCATCTCGAAGTCTTCTTTGCGAGCGCCACATTCAGGGCAGGTCCAGTTCATCGGCACTTGCGCCCAGGGCGTTCCAACCGGCACGCCGTGCTCGGGAGCACCTTGCGCTTCGTCGTAAATCCAGCCACAAATCAGGCACATCCAAGTCTTGGTTTCGGTCATGGTTATAGGGGGCCTTGTCATAGAATGCAAGCATTGTATCGAGCGAGGTACAGCCCGCCGGAAGCCGATTCTGGCCTCTGTTCAATGCCTTGTTTGAAGCGTCAGGATCATTCTGCGGGCATCTTCCACACGAATCCGATCCCTCTCTCAAACCATGGCCGATACACCCGAAAAAACAACACCCGCAGCACTCGCACAACCAGGCGAGGCCACTTTGCCCTGCGTCATGGTGTTCAACGCCAACGACCCCAGCGGTGCGGGTGGCCTCAGCGCCGACATCACCGCCATGTCCAGCGCCTCGGTGCATGTGCTCGCAGTGGTCACGGGGGCCTACGTGCGCGACACGTCCGACATTCACGACCACTTTGCCTTTGACGAAGAGGCCGTGGCGGACCAGGCGCGCTGCGCACTGGAAGACATGCCGGTGCAGGCTTTCAAGGTCGGCTTCGTGGGCAACCCCGAGAACCTCAGCGTGGTGGCCGAGATCACGGCCGACTACTCGGACGTGCCCGTCATTGCCTACATGCCCGACCTTTCATGGTGGGACGAACTCGCGATCGAAACCTACCTCGACGCGAGTGCCGAACTCCTGCTGCCGCAGACCACGGTGCTCGTGGGCAACCACAGCACGCTGTGCCGCTGGCTGCTGCCCGAGTGGGAAGGTGATCGTCCGCCGAGCCCGCGCGACGTGGCCCGTGCCGCCGCCGTGCATGGTGTGCCGTACACGCTGGTCACCGGTTTCAACGCCGCCGATCAGTACCTGGAGAGCCACCTTGCCTCGCCTGAAGCGGTGCTGGCCACGGCGCGTTACGAGCGCTTCGAGGCCACCTTCACCGGCGCGGGCGACACACTGTCGGCGGCGCTGTGCGCGCTGATTGCGGGTGGCAGCGACCTGCAAGCGGCCTGCGCCGAAGCACTCACCTATCTGGACCAATGCCTCGATGCGGGTTTTCAACCCGGCATGGGCCATGCCGTGCCCGACAGGCTATTCTGGGCACACGAAGAAGACGAAGAGAACGAGGGCGAGCCAGCATCGGACAGCACACTCGACGCTGGTGACTTCCCCCTCGACACCACCCGGCATTGACTCTTGAGCGAGGCCCGCCGGCTCGCGCCACTCCACCCACAGCAAGCTTCAACCATGACCACTGTCGACCGCAACCAGCAACTGTTTGACCGCGCCAAGGCCTTGATTCCCGGTGGGGTGAATTCTCCGGTGCGCGCGTTCCGCGCGGTGGGTGGCACGCCGCGCTTCGTGCAGCGCGCGCAAGGCGCTTACTTCTGGGACGCCAACGGCAAACGCCACATCGACTACATCGGCTCCTGGGGCCCGATGATCCTGGGCCACGGCCACCCTGCCGTCGTGGAGGCCGTGCAAAAGGCGGTGCTTGAAGGTTTTTCGTACGGCGCGCCGACCGAGCGCGAAGTGGAGCTGGCCGAAGAGATCATCAAGCTCGTGCCGAGCATCGACATGGTGCGACTCGTGAGCTCGGGCACCGAAGCTGGCATGAGCGCGATCAGGTTGGCACGCGGGGCGACCGGGCGCAAGAAGATCATCAAGTTCGAAGGCTGCTACCACGGCCATGCCGACGCTCTGCTGGTCAAGGCCGGCTCGGGTCTGGCCACCTTTGGCAATCCCACCAGCGCGGGCGTGCCGCCCGAGGTGGTGCAGCACACCATCGTGCTGGAGTACAACAACGTCGAGCAGCTCGAAGCGGCCTTTGTCGAACACGGTCCTGAGGTGGCTTGTCTGATGATCGAGCCGATTGCGGGCAACATGAACTTCGTGCGCGCCAGCGTGCCGTTCATGAAGCGCTGCCGCGAACTCTGCACGCAGCACGGCGCGCTGCTCGCCTTCGACGAGGTGATGACCGGTTTCCGTGTGGCGCTGGGCGGCGCACAAAGTGTCTACGCGAAGCTCATCCCCGGCTTCGAGCCCGACATGACGGTGATGGGCAAGGTCATTGGGGGCGGCATGCCGCTGGCGGCCTTTGGCGCCAAGCGCGCGGTGATGGAACAACTCGCTCCGCTGGGCGGCGTGTACCAGGCGGGCACGCTCTCGGGCAACCCGGTGGCCACGGCCTGTGGCTTGGCCACGTTGCGCGAAATCCAGAAGCCTGGTTTCTTCGAGAACCTCTCGGCCACCACGCGTTCGCTGGTGGAGGGCCTGACCGCCGCTGCGCACGCTGAAGGTGTGACGATGTGTGGCGACAGCCAGGGCGGCATGTTCGGCTTCTTCCTGTTCAATGAGCTGCCGCAGAACTACGCCAAGGTGATGACCACCGACGGCCCCACCTTCAACCAGCTCTTCCACGGTCTGCTGGACCGCGGCGTGTACATCGCACCGGCCTTGTACGAAGCCGGCTTTGTGAGCGCGGCGCACACGGCGCAGGACATTGCGGACACGGTGGCGGTGGCGCGCGAGGTGTTCAAAGAGCTGCCGCGCTGACACATCAAAAACCCAACGAAAAAAGGCCGCTGTGAACAGCGGCCTTTTTCATGGAGCGGGCACCTTCAGTGCCGGAAGTGGCGAACGCCGGTGGTGACCATCACCACGCCACGCTCGTCCGCCGCGTCGATCACCTCCTGATCGCGCATGGAGCCGCCGGGTTGGATCACGCAGCTCGCGCCCGCGTCCACCACCACGTCCAGCCCGTCGCGGAACGGGAAGAAGGCATCGCTCGCCACCGCCGTGCCCTGCAGCGACAGCTGGGCGTGACCGGCCTTGATGCTGGCGATGCGCGCCGAGTCGAGCCGGCTCATCTGGCCAGCGCCCACGCCCATGGTCATGCCGTCCTTGCAGAACACGATGGCGTTGGACTTGACGAATTTGGCCACGGTCCAGGCGAACATGAGGTCGTCGAGTTGCTGCTCGGTGGGTTGCAGCTTCGTGACCACCTTGAGGTCGGCGCGGGTGAGCACGTGGTTGTCGGCCGACTGCATGAGCAGGCCCGAGCCGACGCGTTTGATGTCGGTGAGATTCAGACCCTGGTCCCAGGCGGTCGGGCCGCCGGGCGGCAGCGCGATCTCTAACACGCGCACATTGGCCTTGGCCTTGAACACCTCGAGCGCCTCGGGCGTGTAGCCCGGCGCCATCAGCACTTCAACAAACTGTTTGCTGATGGCCAGTGCGCCCGCGCCGTCGAGCACGCGGTTGAGCGCGATGATGCCGCCGAAGGCGCTGGTGGGGTCGGTCTGGAAGGCTTTGCTGTAGGCCTCCAATGCGTCTTTGCCCACGGCCACGCCGCAGGGGTTGGCGTGTTTGACGATCACACACGCAGGCACATGAAAGCTCTTCACACATTCCCACGCCGCGTCGGCATCGGCGATGTTGTTGTAGCTGAGCTCCTTGCCTTGCAACTGCTTGGCCGTCACCAACGAGCCGGGCGCGGGGTGCAGGTCGCGGTAGAAGGCGGCGGTCTGGTGAGGGTTCTCGCCGTAACGCAGGTCCTGCAGTTTCACAAAGCGGCCGTTGGCTTGTGCGGGGTACGCACTGCGCGTGGGCACGGCGGCAGTGGCGTCGAACGTGATGCTGGAGAGGTAGTCGCTGATGGCACCGTCGTAGTTGCTGATGCGGTTGAACGCAGCCACCGACAGGGCAAAACGCGTCGCATCGCTGACCTTGCCGCTGGTCTTGAGTTCGTCGATCACGCCGGCGTACTGCGATGCGTCGGTCAGCACCGCCACGTCTTTCCAGTTTTTCGCCGCGCTGCGCACCATGGCCGGGCCGCCGATGTCGATGTTCTCGATGGCGTCATCCAGCGTGCAGCCGGGCTTGGCCACGGTGGCTTCGAACGGATAGAGGTTGACGATCAGCAGGTCGATGGTGTCGATGCCGTGGGTCTTGAGCGCGGCCATGTGCTCGGGCAGGTCGCGGCGGGCCAGCAGGCCGCCGTGCACCTTGGGGTGCAGCGTTTTCACACGGCCGTCCAGCATCTCGGGGAAGTCGGTGACCGCGGCCACCTCGGTCACGGGCAGGCCTTGGTCGGCCAGCAGCTTGGCGGTGCCGCCGGTGGAGATGAGGGACACGCCGAGGCTGTGCAGGGCCTGGGCGAGTTCGACGATGCCGGTCTTGTCGGAAACGGAGATGAGTGCGCGCATGAACAGGGTCTTGGGTGGTTTTTGAAAGGGGCGAACTCAGTCGATGAGCTTGTGTTCGAGCAATTTTTTTCGCAGCGTGTTGCGGTTCAGGCCCAGCCACTGCGCAGCGCGCGACTGGTTGTGTTGCGCCTGCTCCATCACCACTTCGAGCAAGGGTTTTTCCACCGCCTTGACCAGCATGTCGTGCAGGTTGGCCGGGTCGGTGCCGTTGAGGTCGTGGAAGAAATCTTCCATGCTGGCACGCACACAGTCGTGCAGGTTGTTCTTGTTCATGCGGCCAGTTTCCAGTCGTCTCTCGGGGTTGTTGTTGTGTCGCTGGACCAGGCGTCCAGGCTTTCGCTCACGCAGCGCAGCTGCTCGTCCACCGTGGTGGTGGTGTTCACACGGGCGCGGAACACGGCGGCGGCACCCGCGGGCAGCGGCAACGATTGCGCGTACCAGCCCAGGTGCTTGCGCGCACTGCGCACACCGGTGAATTCGCCGTAGAGGTCGTAGTGGTCGTGCAGGTGGTCGAGCAGCCAGACCCGCACATCGGCCAGGTCGGGCGGTGGCAGATGCTCACCCGTGGCGAGGAAGTACGCGATCTCGCGAAAGATCCAGGGCCGACCTTGTGCGGCGCGGCCGATCATGATGGCATCGGCGCCGGTGCGGCGCAGCACCTCGCGCGCCTGCTCGGGGCTGTTGATGTCGCCGTTGGCCACCACCGGAATGCGCACGCGGCTCTTGATGTGGGCCACGGTGTCGTGTTCGGCCTGGCCCTTGTAGCCCTGCTCGCGCGTGCGGCCGTGCACGGTGAGCATCTGCACGCCGGCGGCTTCGGCAGCGAGTGCCAGCGTGGGTGCGTTGCGCACACTGGCGCACCAGCCGGTGCGCATCTTGAGCGTCACGGGCACGCCGTGCGGCTCGCACGCGGCCACCACGGCCTGCACGATGTCCATGGCCAGGGTCTCGTCCTGCATGAGCGCGGAGCCGGCCCATTTGTTGCAAACCTTCTTGGCCGGGCAGCCCATGTTGATGTCGATGATCTGCGCGCCGCGGTCGATGTTGTAGCGCGCGGCATCCGCCATCATCTGAGCGTCGGTGCCGGCGATCTGCACCGCAATCGGTGCGGCCTCGCCCTCGTGGTTGGCGCGACGCGAGGTCTTGAGGCTGTCTTGCAGGTCGGGACGCGAGGTCACCATCTCGCTGACCGCATAACCCGCGCCAAGCCGTTTGCACAGCTTGCGGAACGGCCGGTCTGTCACTCCAGCCATGGGCGCGACAAACAGGGCATTGGGCAGGGTGAAGGCCCCGAGTTGCATGGCGGTGGGAGAATGCGGGTGGTTGGTGGGGGCCCTCGCAGCCCGGCCAATGCAGGGTGCGAAGGAGCAAGATTCTACCTGCCTCTTTTTTCAGCAGGCGATATCCGAGCCCTTGCTTTCGCATTTCACACAACACCACGCGCAACGCTTCCCCCAACGTTCCTTGCAACGCCAAACGACGGCGTTTTTTTCTGCTGCCCATGCCCGACTGGTCCACCCACCTGCTGCAACTGCTGGCCTTGCCCGAATTCGGGCTGAGCACCGTGTTCGTGGTGGCCTTCATCTCGGCCACGCTGCTGCCCATGGGATCGGAGCCCGCGGTGTTCGGCCTCATCAAACTCAACCCCGAAATCTTCTGGCCCGCCATCCTGGTGGCCACCGCCGGCAACACGCTGGGCGGTGCGGTGAGTTGGGCCATGGGCCTGGGCACGCACAAGGTGGTGGATCGCGCGCGCGGCGGCGCCACCGAGTTGCGCGCACTCGCTTGGCTGGAACGCTTCGGCCCCAAAGCGTGCCTGCTGAGCTGGCTGCCGGTGGTGGGTGATCCGCTGTGCGCGGTGGCGGGCTGGATGAGATTTCCGTTCTTGCCTTGCCTGCTCTACATGGCCATCGGCAAATTCGCCCGCTACCTCACCATGACGGCGGCGCTGCTCTGGTTCTTTCCTGGCGCCCTGAACACATGAGCACTTCGACCGCATCCCTGCCACGCGCCCTCTGGGCGCTGATGGTCGGCAACTTCGTGATCGGCACCGGTGTGATGGTGGTGCCCGGCACGCTGAATGACATCAGCCAGTCGCTGGGTGTGTCGATCCCGCAAGCGGGTCAGCTCATCACGGCGGCGGCCATCCTCATGGGCATCGGCGCGCCAGCCTTCGCCAGTCTGGTGGCCGGCTGGGACCGGCGCCGCCTGCTCACCCTCTCGCTGCTCTGGTACGGCCTGCTCACCGCCGCGTGTGCGCTGGCGCCGAGCTACGCCAGCCTGCTGCCGCTGCGGGTGCTGGCCGTCATTTCGCCAGCCGTGTTCACGCCGCAGGCCGCGGCCTGCGTGGGCCTGCTGGTGCGGCCCGACCAGCGCGGGCGCGCCATCACCTTCGTGTTCCTCGGCTGGTCGGTGGCCTCGGTCATGGGCATGCCGTTGTCGGCCTGGATCGGCGGCACGCTGGGCTGGCGCTGGGCGTTTGGCCTGGTGGCACTGATGTCGGTGGCCAGCGCGGCCTGGGTCTGGCGCGAGATGCCCGACGGCATCAAACCGGCCGCTCTGTCACGCCAAGCCTGGCAGGCCACCGTGGGCTCGGCCTCGCTCATGCTGGCCGTGGGCGTGACGCTGCTCTCGGCCTTCGGGCAGTTCACGCTGTTCTCGTATTTCGCGCCCTACTTCTTTCAGACGCTGGGCCTGGGCGGCGGGGCGCTGTCGCTCATGTTTTTGTGGTTCGGCGCGTTTGGTCTGGCGGGCAACGTGGGCATGTCGCGCTGGATCGACCGCATCGGCGCGGCGCGCGCCGTGTTCATCTCGCTGGGCCTGATCGTGCTGAGCCTGCTGCTGTGGCCGCTGGGCCAGGGCGGCGTGTGGCAGCAAGCCCTGGTGCTGGTACCGTGGGCGCTGGGTTGTTTCGCGGTGAACTCGGCGCAGCAGGCACGGCTGGTGCACATCTCACCGGCGCTGGCACCCGCCACGGTGGCGCTCAACACCTCGGCCATGTACGGCGGTCAAGCCATGGGCGCGGCGCTGGGCGGGCTGATGATTGCGCAGGGCCGCATGCTCGACCTCAACCAGGTGGGCCTGGTGGTGCTGGTGTTCGCCATGGCCCTGAGCGTGTGGGCCGCACGGGCTCAAAAACGTTCGTAAGGCAGCAGGTAGCGCCACTCGCCCACCGGCAACCCGGCCAGCGAAATGCGGCCCAGCCGCAAGCGGCGCAAGGCGGTGAGCTTCAAACCGGCGCGTTCACACAGGTGCGCCACCTGGCCCGGCCGGTTGCCCTTGATCGCCAGGCGCAGGCGCAGTTCGCTCTGCCAGCTGGCGCGCGCCGAGGGCACGGCCCAGCCGTCAAAAAACAGCGCCTTGCCCAACGACTTGAGCACCGCGTCACGACGGGCTTCGTCTTCCAGCTCCGGATCGGCCGCCACCTCGGCCAGCCATTCGTGTTCGAGCTGCCCCGCGTCGTCGGTCATCTTGCGCGCCACGCTGGGGTTTTGCGTGAACACCATCAGGCCGCTGGCCTTGGTGCCCAGCGGCGACACCGGCAGCAGCTTGTGCAGGTGCGCCTTGAGCGGGCGCACGCCGGAGCGGTCGCCCTTGAAACGGTTGCTACTGGTGAACCATTTGGCGGCCAGCGCGTCGGGCAGCAGCGGCTCGTCGGGCAGCACGCGGTTGGCTGGCTTGTGCCAGATCAGCGTCATCGACTCCAGCGGCTCCAGCCTGGCCTTGGGGTCGAGCAACACGGTCTGGGCATCGTGCACCCGCTCCATGGGCTCTTCCACCACCTTGCCGTCCACCCGCACCCAGCCCCCGGCGATGTAGTTTTCGGCGTCGCTGCGCGAGCACGGCAGTTGCGCCGCCAGGCGTTTGGCCAGGCGCTGGGGTTCGGGCTGGCCAGTCTGCGTCATGCCGGGCTTCAGCTGCTGAACAGGAAGTTCATCACGTCGCCGTCCTTGACGACGTACTCCTTGCCTTCGGCGCGCATCTTGCCCGCGTCTTTGGCGCCCTGCTCGCCCTTGAAGGTGATGTAGTCGTCAAACGCGATGGTCTGGGCGCGGATGTAGCCCTTCTCGAAATCGGTGTGGATCACACCCGCCGCCTGCGGGCCGGTGTCGCCCACATGGATGGTCCAGGCGCGCACTTCTTTTTCACCGGCGGTGAAGTAAGTCTGCAGGCCAAGCAACTGGTAGGCCGCGCGGATCAGCCGGTTCAGGCCCGGTTCGTCCTGGCCCAGCTCCTTGAGGAATTCGAGCCGGTCGGCGTCGTCCATCTCCGAGAGCTCGGCCTCGATCTTGGCGCAGATGGCCACCACGGGCGCGTTCTGCTTTTTTGCAAACTCGCGCAGGCGGTCCAGGAAGGGGTTGTTCTCGAAACCGTCTTCCGACACGTTGGCCACGAACATCGCGGGCTTGGCCGTGATCAGGAAAAACTGCTTGAGCTGTGCCTGCTCTTCCTTGCTGAAGTCGATGGTGCGCACCGGCTGGGTGTTGTTGAGCGCGGCCTGGCACTTCTCGAGAATGGCCACCTGCTTGATGGACTCCTTGTCGCCCGAACGCGCGGTTTTGCTCACGCGGTGCAGCGCCTTTTCCACGGCGGCCAGATCGGCCAGGCAGAGCTCGGTGAGGATGACCTCGATGTCGGCGATCGGGTCGACCTTGTTGGCCACGTGGATCACGTTGTCGTCTTCAAAGCAGCGCACCACGTTGACAATGGCGTCGGTCTCGCGGATGTGCGCGAGGAACTTGTTGCCCAGGCCTTCGCCGGTGCTGGCGCCCGCCACGAGGCCAGCGATGTCCACAAACTCCACGATGGCCGGCACCACACGCTCGGGCTCGACGATGGCGGCCAGCTGCGCCAGGCGCGGATCGGGCACCTCCACCACGCCGGTGTTGGGCTCGATGGTGCAGAAGGGGTAGTTTTCTGCTGCGATGCCGGCTTTGGTCAGCGCGTTGAAAAGGGTGGACTTGCCCACGTTGGGCAGGCCCACGATGCCGCATTGGAGGCTCATGGATGTTCCTTTGAATTCAACCCCCTCTGCACCATCAAGCCACCACACCG
>NZ_JBLYYB010000248.1:0-46976 GCF_048549895.1 Hydrogenophaga sp. | reverse complement strand
TGGCAGACCTGCAGCAAGCGCTGCGGCTGTTTGCCGAACAGCAGCAGCCCCGCCAGGTTGGGCACGCCGTCCTGCGCCAGTTGCAGGTTTTCCATCAGCTGCGCCAGCGGCAAGCCGGCCGCCTCCATGTTCTGGCCATACCGCCGCTCGACATAGCGACCCAAAGCCCGCTCGTCGATGTCCGTCAACGTGGCATTGCGTACCGGCACCTGATCGGCCTGTAGCAGCCCCGCGCGCTGGAACATGCGCTGCATCTAGCAAACAACCGCCCCCGCTGTTGGCCAGGGCCGCCAGCTCGGCGGCCAGGCTGTCGGCGTTGGTGGCGTCGCGCTTGAACTGGTGGCGGCTGTCTTCGCCGCTGGCCAGAATGCGCCGCAGTTCGGTTTCGGTCATGGCGAGGTGCCCCTGGGTCGGAGTGGCAGCATGAGGTCAAGGATGTTGATTGACAGAGCCTGTGCAAGGGCCTGTGTGTGGCATGCACTTGACCTTATCAGACCGCCACGCCGCCCGACCCATGCGCGGGCTGTTGCGCAGCCCCTCAGCGCATGTGCAGCTCGGACACCGCAGACAGGCTGTGCTGGTGGCCGCCGGGGGCAGCGCGTGTGACCAGGGGTTTGCGCGAGGTGAGCTCGCACAGCCGCAAGGTCTCGGGGTCTTTGGCGCCGTTGAAGAAGGCTTGCAGCGCGAGGCGAAACACCAGCTCTTCGGGCGCGGCTTCGCTGAACAGCGTCATGCACGAGAAGAACTTCAGGTCGTCGGGTGCGCCCAGGATCTGGCTGGCCGATTTCTGGGTGTGGCGCAGCACGGCGGTGGTGCATTCGTGCAGGCGCGGGCCGAGCACGGGGTGTTTCTGAAAGGCCCGGGCTTCATCCAGGCATTCGATGCCGTAGAACTGGGCCCGCTGGCTGCAGCCCAGGCCGCGGTGCTGCGGGAACACGAACCAGATCCAGTGGCTTTGTTTGTAGCCCGCCTTGAGCTCGTTGAGCGCCTGGTCGTAGACGGGGGCTTGAGCGTCGAGAAAGCGTTGAAGGTTCATGTGGCGGCACTGCGCTGATGCGGAGTGCCAAAACTATCACGCACGCGTGTCTGCGCCCACCACAGGTGGGGGATGAGCCGACCTGCGGTGTTGTCAGTCGGCCATCAATGCCGGCAACGACAGCGTGCTCGTCACGTCGGGCTGGCTGGGCGGCAGCCACCGCAAGCCGGCTTCGGCGGCCCAGCGTTGCATCTCGCCGCTGGTCTGGCTGCGTGCGATCACGCGGTTGGTGGCGTCGAGCAGCGTGGTCTGGCCCTGCAGCGCCACGAAGCCGAGGTTGATGCCCAGCGAGCGCTGGAAGTCGGCGAGTTGCACCGGGCTGGTGGGGTGCAACAGGCGGCGGGCGTCCACGGCGGTGCTGGTCATGAGCATGGCGTCCACGCGGCCGGTGTCGAGCGCTCCCCAGGCGTCTTCGCGTTGCCCCATCGAGACCATGCTGGTGTGCAGATAGCCGCCCCGGTACATGGAGATCAAGGTGCCTTCGAGCGTGCCGGCCACCGCGCCCACCTTGCGCCCGCGCAGGTCGGCCAGCGTGCGCACGGGTGGCTGCCCGGATCGCAACGCAATCGACAGCGCCGTGCCCTGGTAAGGGCGGCTGGCCACCAGCGTGCCCAGCGGCACGAAGGGGCGGTCGCGCTGGCGTTTGGCGCCGGGGTAGTCGGGTGTCTTGAAGCGCTCGCGTGTGGGGGCGCCGAGGTCGCTGGCCAGCAGCGGGAAGCCGCTCACCAGATCGCAGATGCCGGCCGAGAGCAGGGCGTTGACCTCGTGGGTCAGCATCGTCTCCTTCTCCACCTCGGACTCGAACGGCACCACGCGCAGGTCGCGGCCAAGTTCGCTGGCAATCGCCCGCGCCAGCAGCACATCGAAGCCGGCCACCTGGCTTTTGGTTCTGTATGACAGTGGCGCGTTTTCTTCGCTCATGCACACGGTCAGTGGTTCGGCGGCGTGGACGGTGATGGCCGCTAGGCTGAGCAAAAGGCCGGTCAGGTAAGGCTTCATCTCAGGGCTCCTTGCCACCACGCGAGCCCACATAGGCCCAGAGCGCCTGCACCGCCTGCATGTCCAGCGCGTCCTTGAACGAGGGCATGTTGCCCTTGCCGTTGACCACCGACTGTATGAAGCGGTCGGGCTGGTCTTGCGGGAAGCGGCGCAGGTCGTACACGGTGGTGCCGGCGTTGACCATGTTGCGACCATGGCACTGCGCGCAGGTGCGGTGGTACTGCTCGCGGCCTTTTTCAATGGCCGCCAGATCGAAGGTCGGCGGTGGGGTTGTCTGTGCGTGCGCGGCCCCGATCAGGGCCGCGCCGCACAACCACATCAGCGGTTGTCGCATCGTCAGATGATCATCAATTGAGTGAGAAGGTCCAGAGCGATCCACCAGCGGGGGTTTGTCCCATGCGTTCGTCGCCCAGCAGGGCCCAAACGCCACCAGCACCCGAGACCACGCTCACGTACTGCTAGCCCTTGTGTTCCCAGGTCACGGGCAGGCCGATGATCCCGGAGCCGGTCTGGAACTCCCACAGCTTCTTGCCGTTGCGCGCATCCACCGCCATGAACTCACCCGTGGCCGCGCCGGTGAACACCAGGTTGCCTGCGGTGGACAGCGTGCCGGCCATGCTCGGCTGGCCGGGCCAGGCCATCTGCCACTTGCTCTTGCCGGTCATGGGATCGATGGCGCTCAAGTAGCCGTGCGGCTGGTCCTTGGGCATGTTCACGCCGCGGAAGTTCACACCCAGGTACCACTCGCCCTTTTTGTATTCGGGCTTGGCCAGCTGGTAGGGCCAGCTGATGTTGAGGGTGTTGGCGTAGGCGAGACCCGTGGCCGGGTTCCACGACATCGGGGTCCAGTTCTTGCCGCCGAGCACCGAGGGGAAGATTTCCACGTCTTCACCGGCACGCGCCTTCTTGTCCGCCTCCGAGAGCACGGGGCGGCCGGTCTTGAGGTCGATGCGCTCGGCCCAGTTGACCTTGACGTAGGGGTTGGCGGCGAGCAGTTCGCCGGTGGCCCGGTCGAGCACGTAGAAGAAGCCGTTGCGGTTGGCCTGGGTCAGCACCTTGCGGTTCTTGCCGCCGATCTTCATGTCCACCAGCATGCCGACTTCGGTGGAGTCGTAGTCGTAGGGATCGTTGGGCGAGAACTGGTAGTGCCACACCAGCTCACCGGTCTTGGGCCGGATGGCCAGCACGGTGTTGATGTAGAGGTTGTCGCCCAGGCGGACGTTGGGGTTCCAGGGGCCGCCGTTGCCGGTGCCCCAGTAAACGAGGTCGAGCTCGGGGTCGTAGGCGCCGGTCAGCCAGGTGGGCGCGCCGCCTTTGAGGTGGGTGTCGCCGGGCCAGGTGTCGCCACCCTTCTCGCCGGGTGCTGCGGTGGTGAAGAAGCGCCAGAGTTTCTTGCCGGTGGCCGGGTCCCAGCCGTCGATGAAACCGCGCGTGCCGTATTCGCCACCGGCGATGCCGGTGAGCACCACGCCGTTGGCGATCAGGGGTGCGCTGGTCATGGCCTGGCCGTCGAGGTAGTCGGCGGCCTTGCTCTTCCAGAGTTGTTTGCCGGTCTTGAGGTCCAGCGCGATCACGTGGGCGTCCAGCGTGCTGCGGTAGAGCTTGCCGTCGAAGATGGCAGCGCCGCGGTTCAGGATGCCGCAGCAGGCCATCTTGAAGACGTCCTGCGGCAACTCGATTTCCTGTTTCCAGATCTGTTTGCCGGTGAGCGGGTTGAGCGCCACCGTGGTGTTGTGCGTGGTGATGTACATCACCCCGTCATGCACGATGGGCTGCGACTCCTGGCCCTGCGGGTTGTTCAGGCTGTAGGCCCAGGTGGGGCTCAGCTTGGCCGCGTTGCCGGTGTTGATCTGCTTGAGCGGGCTGTAGCGCTGGTTGTTGTAGCCCATGCCGTAGGTCAGCACGTCGCCGGGGGTGACGTTATCGTTGCGCAGGTCGGTGAGGCTCTGGGCCTGCACACCGCCCAGCAGAGTGGCCATCATCAAACCGCTCATGATCTGGCGTTTCAGGTTCATGTCGTTGTCTCCAGTGTTGTGGTCGGAAGTCGTCGGTCGCCGTGGGTGAACCTTTGCATGGTCAACCGTTTTGCCGATGCCCACCACTTCGGGTTTTCCCACCCGGTCAATTGTTCTGGCGTGGAACAGTTTCAGTGTCCGCCGCGCCACTCGCCCAGGCGGCGGTACAGCAGACCACGCGACACACCGAGCTGGCGCGCGGCGCGCGAGACGTTGCCGTCGCAGGCCGCCAGCGTGGCTTCGATCAGGGCTCGGTTGGCGTGGTGCAGCGTCGGGATGGCCGGCGCATCGGTGGCCGTGGTCACCTCGTCAGCCTGAGGTGGCGGCTGTTCGATGGCGGGTGCGTGGGGCGCTTCGTGGCGCGCCTGCAGCCACAGGGTCAGGCCGTTGGGGCACTGGCGGGGCTGTGCCTGGCCCCGGTGGGACAGCGCCAGCAGGTCCTCCAGACCGAGCCCGAACAAGGCCTCGGCATCGGTGGGCCGGGCGGGCACGCGCTCGGCGCCGAGCAGGCTCGCACCGGTCTGGTTGAGCCAGGCCACGCGGCCCAGCCCGTCCACCGCCGCCAGGCCTTCCAGCGGCGTGTGCAGCAGCGCCGGGCTCGACTGGAAACGCAGCAACAGCAGGGCTGCCGACTGCGCTTCAAACAGCCGGTTTTCAATGG
Organism: Hydrogenophaga sp.; assembly: GCF_048549895.1. GTDB lineage: Bacteria > Pseudomonadota > Gammaproteobacteria > Burkholderiales > Burkholderiaceae_C > Hydrogenophaga. Next base: position 42,265 of record NZ_JBLYYB010000248.1, on the reverse strand, counting down.
CGGTGGCGTAGAGCCGCACCATGGCGGCGGCATCAAAGCGGAAGGCCTCGCCTTCGGTGGAGAGATCGAGCACGCCGGCCAGATCGCCTCGCGCATTGCGGATGGGCGCGGCCGCGCACTGCATGACCGAGACACCGGTGAAGAAGTGTTCCGCGCCGCGCACCACGCAGGCCTCACCGGTGCGCGCCACCACGCTGGGCGCGGTGGTGCCCATGTGGTTTTCGTCCAGGTTGACGCCCACGCGAGCCACATGCGGCATGAGGCTGCCCTCGCCGCGTGCGGTGGGCGTGGCCTGGATCAGCACGCCATCGGGCCCGGTGAGCAAGGCCTTGCACGGCGTGCCGGCCAGCGCGGCGTCAAGCTGCTGCAGATCGTGGCTGGCCGCTTGCAGCAGCAGGCGGTTGCGCGCCAGCGCGCTGGCAATGCGCGCCTTTGTCACCGGCTCCAGGTTGATCGACTCGGAGGGCCGGCGGTTGGCCACCGTGCAGCGCATCCACGACTGGATCACCAGCTCCGGCACCAGACCCGAGGGGCGCTGGCCTTCGTCAAAAAACATCTCGCGCGCGAGCGCCACACGCTGCTCGGGCGTGGCAAAAAACAGGCCTGCGGTGCGCGGCGGCGCGGCATGGCCGAACGCTGAAGGGAGCTTGGGTGGGTGTGGCATGTCGGGTGAGCGTCTGAATGTGTACCGCTGCGGTCCACATGCGGCCTAGGGAAAGTACTGAGCGGCTGTCGCGCCTGTGCGGCGTCTACGATCGTCCGAGTCACCGCCATCCCAAACGAACGAGACAACATGAACCACCCGCCCAGTGCCAGTGCCCAAGCCTTTCTGAAGTCCCGCGACCAGTTGCTGGCCTTGCGCGGTGATCCCGCTGCGGCCAGCGCGCAGTTCCGCTGGCCCGAGCTCACCGATTTCAACTGGGCGATCGATCACTTCGACGCCATGGCCGCGGGCGTCGATGCCACTGCGCTGTGGATCGTGGACGCCGACGGCACCGAGGCGCGGTTCTCTTTCGCGCAGCTCGCGCAACGCTCCAACCAGGTGGCCAATTTCCTGCGCGCGCAAGGTGTGCAGCGCGGTGACCGCGTGCTCATGGTGCTGGGCAACGAAATCGCGCTGTGGGAGACCATGCTGGCGGCCATCAAGCTGGGCGCGGTGCTGATTCCGGCCACCTCGCTGCTCACACCCGACGACCTGCGCGACCGCATCGCACGTGGCCATGTGAAACACGTGGTGGTGGGTACCGTGCAGGTGCCCAAGTTCGAAGCCCTTGCGGGCGGTTTCTCGCGCATCTGCGTGGGCGCGCCGCAGCCGGGCTGGGTGGATTTCGCCGCATCGAAAGACGCGGCCACCGCGTTCGACCCACAGGGCACGACCCGCGCCACCGACCCGATGCTGCTGTACTTCACCTCGGGCACCACCTCGCAGCCCAAGCTGGTGCTGCACACGCACCAGAGCTACCCGGTGGGCCACCTCTCCACCATGTACTGGCTCGGCTTGAAGGCCGGCGACGTGCACATGAACATCTCTTCGCCGGGCTGGGCCAAGCACGCCTGGAGCTGTTTCTTCGCGCCGTGGAACGCGGGCGCCTGCGTCTTCATCTACAACACGCCGCGCTTCAGTGCGCAGGGCTTGCTGGCCGAGCTGGAGCGTTGCCGCATCACCAGTCTGTGCGCGCCGCCCACGGTGTGGCGCATGCTGATCCAGGAAGACCTGGCCGCGTGGCAAGGGCGCCTGGCGCTGCGCGAGGTGATCGGCGCGGGCGAGCCGCTGAACCCGGAAATCATCGAGCAGATCCGCAAGGCCTGGGGCCTCACGCTGCGCGACGGCTACGGCCAGACCGAGACCACCGCGCAGGTCGGCAACGCGCCGGGCCTGCCGCTCAAACCCGGCTCCATGGGCCTGCCGCTGCCAGGCTACAAGATCACGCTGCTGGACGCCGATGGGCATGAGGCCGACGAAGGCGAGGTCTGCATCGACCTGAGCGCGCGCCCGCTGGGCCTGATGGTGGGTTACCTCGACGCGCCCGAGAAAAACGCGGAAGTGATGCGTGGTGGCCACTACCACACGGGCGACACCGCCGCGCGCGACGCCGACGGCTACCTCACCTTCGTGGGTCGGGCCGACGACGTGTTCAAGGCCTCGGGTTACCGCATCAGTCCCTTCGAGCTGGAGAGCGCGCTCATCGAGCATGAAGCGGTGGTGGAGGTGGCGGTGGTGCCGTGCCCGGACCCGGTGCGCACGGCGGTGCCCAAGGCCTACCTGCTGCTGGCGCCCGGATTCACGCCGGGGCCGGCGCTGGCCGAGGCCATTTTTGCGTTCGCGCGCCAGCAGCTCGCGCCCTACAAGCGGGTGCGCCGCATCGAGTTCGTGAGCGAACTGCCCAAAACCATCTCGGGCAAGATCCGCCGCGTGCAGCTGCGCGCGCAAGAGGTGGAGCGCCAGGTGGCCGGCGCGCGCGGAGCAGGGGAGTTTCTGGAAAGCGACTTTCCGAACCTGCGCCAGGACGACTGAGGCTCCGACCGTCCGGGCGGGGATTGTGGCGCCCGCAGCCCGATGAGCGGTTCACTGACGGGACCAAGTGCGTTCCGATCCGGTACTGGGGTGGGTAGCATCAGGAAACACAATTTCTTGCAACGCCTTCGGAGGCCCGGTGCAGATCGCACCCGCCTCCGTTGCCTTTTCTGGAGCCGACCACCCCATGACATCCACCACCGTTCCCGGCATCTCACGCCGCCGCTTCAGCGGCCTTGTTGCTGGTGTGGCCACGCTCGGTGCCTCCAGTCTGCGTGCGCAGTCGGGCAACCGCATCCTGCTGGGCCAGTCGGCCGCGTTCACCGGTGCCGCTGCGCAGCTGGGCATCCAGTTTCATGCGGGTGCCAAGCTGTTCTTTGACCAGCTCAACGGCCAGGGCGGCGTGAACCAGCAGCGCGTGGAAATACTGCAGCTCGATGACGGTTACGAGCCGGACCGCTGCGTGGAGAACACCAACAAGCTGATCGCGGCCGACGTGTTCGCGCTCTTCGGCTACATCGGCACGCCCACCAGCGTGGCCGCGCTGCCGCTGGCCTTCAAGTCCGACGTGCCCTTCTTCGCACCCTTCACCGGCGCCATGGGCCTGCGCCAGCCGTTCAACCGGCTCGCCTTCCACCTGCGCGCGTCCTACAACGACGAGACCGAACTCATCGTGCGCCAGCTCACCAACCTGGGGCTGAAGAAGATCGCGGTGTTCCACCAGAACGACGCTTACGGCAAGGCCGGCCTGGACGGCACGGTGCTGGCGCTCAAGTCGCGCAACCTGGAGCCGGTGGCCACCGCCACGGTGGAGCGCAATTCGGTGGACGTGGCCCAGGCGGTGGAGAAGATCAACGCGGCCAAACCCGACGCGGTGGTGCAGATCAGCGCCTACAAATCGTGCGCGGCCTACATCCGTGCGGCCAAGGCGGCGGGATACGGCGGCACTTTCTACAACGTGTCGTTTGTGGGCACGCAGGCGCTGGCCGACGAGCTGGGCAAAGACGGCGCCGGTGTGGTGGTGTCGCAGGTGATGCCCACGCCGTACACGGCGTCCAAACCGATTTCGCGCGAGTTTCAGGAGGCCATCGGCAAGGGCGGCAACAAGGTGCAGGCCAACTTCTCCAGCATGGAAGGTTTCCTCGCCGCCAAGCTCTTCACCGAAGGTCTGCGCCGCTCGGGCTCGCGCCTCACGCGCGACAGCTTCATCGGTGGTCTGGAATCGATCGGCACCACCTCCATCGGTGGCTACTCGGTGTCGCTGAGCCCGACCAACCACGTGGCCTCGCGCTACGCCGAGCTCTCCATGCTCACGGGCGACGGACGCGTGCGCACCTGAGCCGCACAGCACCATGAAAAACGCCAGCAGATGCTGGCGTTTTTTGTTTCCCGGCCGGGAGGCGCCGGACTCAGCCTTGCTGGCAGAGCGCGGTGGGCCGCTCCCAGCCGGAGCCGTTGCGCGGCCACTCGACAAGCACGCCCTGGTCGGTGTGGGCGACCACGCGACCGTCGGTGCGGTCCAGGCTGCCCAGGTGCAGGCGGTTGACGCGAACGCCGGTCTGAAAGCGGGGTGTCTGGAAAAAGGTCTTGAACAACTTCAACATGGGAACTCTCTAAGGGTTAACCCGTATTTTAAGTGTGGGGCGTTCCAAGTGCCTGATTCATCAGAATCGCTAATGAAGCATCAGGGGCAGAGCCCCAGGGCCTGAGATGGAAGGGTGATCCCGGCGGCGGTGATCCAGCATTCCCGGCAGCCGGGCGAGCCGATGCGCGAGACAGTGGAGCCCTGCTGAAGATGCAACCGTATGTATCTGCATTCGCCCCGAAAGTCCGTCATGCAAGTCCCCGTCACGCCGTCCGATGTTCCGCTGATTCCGTTGCCCAGCGCCCCGTTGCTCCAGGTTTTGCTTGTGTGCGCGCGGGGTGAGCACCTGCAGAAGGTGCGCTGCCTGGCCCGCCGCTGGCCGCAGGCTGCGCACGTGCACTGGATTCCCGACCCCGAAGATGCGCTGCAGCACGCGCGGGCGTCTGTGCCTCAGCTGGCCATCGTGGACGCGCGGCTGGAGCGCGCCTGTGCTTCGTCGCTGAGCACGCGCCTGCGCAGCGTGAGCCCCGATCTGGTGGTGATGAACTTTGACGCGCCCAGCGGCATGCACGGCGATGCGCCCGACAGCCACTGGCATTGGTCCGAGCTGGACAAGGCCACGGACTGGTGGGTCCGGCGCCATTTCCGCGCGCAGGCGCAGCAGAGGCCACCCACGGTTCAGTAAGTGATGGTCAGGGTCACCTGATCGAGGTAGGTGCCGGCCGGCACGCTCTGGTTGGCCGGTATGCGGCCATACACGGTGTGGGCGCGGGTGCCCTGCAGGCACAACAAACCCAGCAAACCTGTGGAGATGGCGCCCCCGACGGTGCCACCACCCGCCCCGCCATCGCCCCAGGGCGTGCTGCGGGCGGCATCGCTGGTCAGCGAGTAGTGCAGGCGGCCTGCGCCGCTGGCCATTTGCCGGTTGCCGGGGGTGCCCACCAGACCGCTGGAGAGCGAGAGCGTGTAGGCCACGTTGCAGGCCAGCAGCAGGTAGGTGGGGGTGCAGGTCACGACCACGCTGGCGGCGCTGTCCACGCGGGGTCCGCCGGGCGAGGTGTAGCCCCCAAAGGCCAGCGGCGTGACCGCCACGGCGCAACTGCTGGCGCGGGCGTCCATGGCGCCCAGGGTGCCCAGGGTGCCCAGCAGCATCAGGCCGGCGAGGACGGTTCGTTTCATCACAGTGGGTGCGCCTGGCAGGTGAGTGGGCCGATCTCGGGCTGGATGGTGGCGGCGTCCGGCACCTGAAAGAGCAGGTGGCAGACGCCTTGCGGGCCGTCGATGCGGATGCGGTTGATGTCCTCGACATCGTTCAGATACACCTTGCCGCCCTGGGCGAACGGTGCGCCGCTGCCGGGGGCTTCGTCGGCGCGGCGCGCGCGCGAGCCGGCTGCCACGGGTTCGCCATCGGGCATCCGCACGGCCAGCAGCACCGAGCGGCTGCGCCGCGCCGGAAACTTCGCCTGCACCACCGACTGCGCGCGCGGGCGCAGCCGCATCTCGGGAAACGACAGCAGCATGTCCATGGGCAGCGCTTCGGCCGAGACGCCGATCACGTTGTCTTCCCAGGGTTGCAAACCATGGACCCAGGCGCGGCCACTCTCGTCGGTCACGGCCACTTCGCGGTGGTTGAGCCGGATGCCCACCCCGGGCATGCCCTCCACCTCGATCTGTGCGGCCACGCCCTCGCCCAGCGCGCGGCCGGCCACCGGCATGCCGCCGCCCAGCCAGATCACGCCGCCGCTGGCGGTGGCGCGCAGGGCGGTGTCGTTGGTGCGGCCCACGCGTGCGGCCTGCAGCTCCACGCGCCCGGCGTCGCCCAGCCAGCTCACGGCACCGAGCGCGCGCGCCTGGCCGGTGCCGGCCTGCACCCGCCAGCCCGGCCCGCCGGTGACCGGCTCGTGCCGCTGCGCCTGCACGGCCAGGGTGTTCTCCGGGCCGCTCTGGGCGCGCACGGCGGCGGTGGTTTCGCGGTCGAGCTGGCGGGTGAGCATCAGGGCCACGCTCCAGCGGTCTTCACGGTGCAGAGCGCTCAGGCCCATGTGCCAGTCGGCGCCCATGCGCCGCTGCACCGAGGCGGTGAGCACGCGGGTGCGCAGGCCGGTGGCACCGGTCTGCCAGATGCCGCCGGCCGACCAGCTGGTGAGGCCGGCGTTCCAGCCGCCAAACAGCGCGGTGCGCCGGGCGGGTGCGCGGGTGCCGTCGAGCTGGCGGAAGTGCTCGTCCGCGCTCTCGATGCTGGCACTCAGGTGGTACTGGCGTGTGATGCGCTCCAGCGCCAGGCGCAGGCTGTGTCCGCTGCCCACGCCGTCGGCCTGGCTGAGCGCGGCCTGCCCGCTGAGCACGCCCCACTGCGCGGGAATCCAGTGCCCGCCCAGGCGCAGGCTGCGCACCAGGTCGCTGGTCTCCACCCGCGCCTGGGTGGTGACGGTGTTGCTCCAGCCGTGGCGCACCGAGGCGGCGGCAAAGCGGCCTTCGTAGCGGTCGCCGGGCAGGCCCTGGTTGAGCCGCAGCATGCCGGCTTCAAAGCAGCTGTCGGTGAGACCCGAGCGCAGCAGGCGCGGGCTGGTGTAGTAGGGCACCGAGCGCACCTGCTCGATGCCTTGCAGATCGCGTTGCACGATGCGGATTTCGCCCGCGCCCGTGACGGTGGGCAGGGTGTCCAGCGAAAACGGACCGGAGCCCACCGCCACGCTGCCGGCCGGGCGGTCGTTGATGAGCAGGTCGATGCCGCTGGGCACCTGGGCGCTGCCCTGCACCGAGGGCAGGGGGTGGTGGACCTGCTCGGGCTGCAGGCCGAAGTCGGAGCGCATCTGCACGCCGGCAAAGCGCAGCGTGGGCGCGAGCTCGCCGCCGCAGCTCAGCGCGTCGCCCACGGTGGTGCGCCACAAGGTGTCGGGCTCGGCGTGGTGCCAGGTGGTGTCGAGCCGGCGAAAACGCGGCTCGCTGCCGGGCACCGCGCCCAGTTGCAGCACACCGCTGTGGCGCAGCCCGCCCTGGCCCGTCAGGCCGAAGGCGCGCAGATCGAGGAACGCGGTGGACTGGCTGCCATTGCTGTCGCGGTCCATGTTCAGGGTGTAGTCCAGCGCCAGACCCAGGCTGGTCTGGCTGAGCGCGGCGGCCGCGTTGCCCGACTCGGCCATGTTCATCACCTGGTTCGCGAAGGCGGCAGACGCGGCCATGAGCTCCAAGCGCTGGGTGCTGGCGCGCAGCTGCGGGTTCCAGGCATACAGGCCGTGGTGGGGTTCGCCGTCGATGGTGCGCGCCAGGTCCACCGGCTTCAGACGCCAGGCGGCCATGGCCTTGGCCGAGGCAAAGAAGCGGCCGTCTTCTTCGACGATGAAGGCGTTGGCGTCAGCCGACTGGCCGTTGATCCACACATCGAGCAGGCGCACCTGATGGGCGGCGAGCACCTGGCCCGGCCCGATCAGGAGTGCGGCGGTCAGGACGACCCGACGCTCATTGCGCGACCACGGCATCGAACTGGCTGCGCAGGGTGCCGGCATCGCTGTCGGCCTCGATGCGCAAGGTCTTGTGGCGCAGCGCGGCCGGCAGTGGCCAGCGGCAGCGACCGCCCGGCAGCGCGTAGCACGGCCCCAGGCTGGTGGGTGCGGTGTCCTCGGCCTGCAGGCGCAGTTCGCGCACATGCAGGTGGCGCGCGCCGGGGTTGTTGAGTTCCACCACGCCGTCCTGGGCGTGGCGCTGCCACCGTGCCTGTGCTGCACCGGTGCCGGTGCCCACCACAAACACCGGCAAGCTCAGGCGCAGCAGCATCTGCACGCCGCTGTCGCCATCCGCCGGTGTGGTGGCCACCTGGCTGAGCCAGATGCGGTGGGGCCGCTCCACGCCGTCCTGCGCCGCGCGGCGCAAACCCACCCGCACCACCTGCTGGGCGCCGGGGGCGAGTTCAAAAATGGGCGGGTTCACGATCAGGTCCTGGCTGGGCTGGAGCTGGTCGCGGTCCTGGTCCTGCGACCAGTCAAAGGCCTCGGCCTGGATCAGCAAAGGGCGTGCGGTGGGGTTGGACACCATCAGCTGGGCGGTGGGTTGGCGGTTGCCCAGGTCCAGGCGCACCGGGCGCACCTGAAACGCCAGGGCGTCTGCTGGCCACGCCGCGATGCCCGCGAGCAAGGCCGCAGCGGCCAGGCCTTGAGCGAACGCGTTGCGGGCGGTCATGGCGGGGCTCAGTAGGTGGCTGTCACGGTGATCGTGTCCGAGTACGTTCCCACCGCCGCAGCGGCGCTGGAAGGTACCCGGCCATAGACCGTGAACGATTGCTGCAGGCCGGTGCCGGTGCTGCTGCGGGTGCTGGTGCCCACCGTGCCGTCGCCCCAGGGGGTGGTGCGGGCGGCGTCCTGGAACAGGGCGTATTCCAGGGTGTCGCCACCGCTGGTCATGCGCCGTGATGCCACCGTGGCGCCGGTGCCGGTGCCCGCGTCCAGGCCGAGCGTGTAGGGCGTGCCCACGGTGCAGACGGCCGAGATCAGCACGTTGCCGTCTTGCTGCACGCCGGGGGTGACCACACCGAACGCCAGCGGCACGCCGCCGGAGACGGTGCAACTGGGCAGCACGGTGGCGGTGACGGTGAAGGTCGTGGTGCTGGTTTGTGCCCGGGCGCTCTGGGCGGCAACGAGCAAGGTGAGCAGCACCAGCCATGACAGGGTGTGGCGCAGGCCTCGGTGGGCCGGGCGGAGCAGTGATGCAAGGTGGTTGTTCATGATCGGACTTCCTTTCAATGGAGCGCAATGCCGGGTGGAGTGCCCTGGCGCCCTCCCCGGGTCTTCTCTGGCACATGCAAGGTGAATCGGCATGCTGCAGTGCAACCTGTGTAGGGAAAGCTGGATTCCTGTCGCGAGAAATACCCTCCCCGGTTTTGGGGCATGATGTTCTGCAACGGTTTTTTGCAGGCCCATCGGGCCCCACCCCAAGGAGGACCGCTTCCGACATGGCTGCCATCCGACAACGTCAGCGCGCCGTTCACTGGCTGCTGCCCTTGCTGCCCGCGCTGCTGGCCCTGCTGCTGCTCGGGCTGCTGGTGGTGGCCACCGACCGGATCGTCGGCCGCGAGCTGGAGCGCCGCGCCGAGTACCGCGTCGAGCAGACGGCGCAGCAGTACGCCGACCGCATCGAGCGTGTGCTGGCGCGTCGTGTCGTCGAGCTCGAACTGGTCGCGCGGCTGGCCGCCACCAATGTGCCGCCCGATCTGCTGCGCTCGGAGCTGGGTCGGCTCAAGGACGTCACCAACTCGTATGTGTGGATTGGTGTCACCGATCTGGACGGCGTGGTGCAACTGGCCACCAACAGCATCCTCGAAGGCGCCTCGATCCAGCAGCGGCCGGTGTTTGTCAACGGCAGCCAGGGGCTGTGGTTCGGCAGTTTTCACCCCCCGAAGGCCCTCATCGAGCCGCTCAAGCGCGCCAACCTGCCGGTTCCTGCCGAGCTGGCCGATCTGGCGATGCCGGTGGTGCAGGCCAACGGCCTGTTGCAGGGCGTGATGGCGGCGCACCTGGATGCTGCGTATTTCGAGGGTTTGCGCAAGGAAGCGCTGGGGCCCGAATTCGCGCAGCGTTCCCTGCAGCTCGCCTTGCTCGACGAACAGGGCACGCTGCTGCAGGGGGCGCTGCAGCCCGGCATGGGAGAGAGCTGGCGCGAGGCTGTGGCGGCGAGCCCGGGCACGCTGCTGGTGCACCAGGGCGCCGACGGACGCCAGCATGTGCTGTCGAGCCAGGCGGTGAGCCCGACCGATTCCAGCCTGCGGCCCCGCTGGCGGGTGGTGGCCAGCCAGCCGCTGGACGCGGTGCTGTTGCCGGTGGTCCAGTTGCAGCGCACGGTCTTGATGGTGGGCGGCACCGCCGTGCTGATCCTGGGCGCGGCCGGCTTCTGGCTCTCGCGCCGGCTGGCCCGTCCGTACAGCCAGATGCTGGACGCGGTGGCCGACCAGCTCGGCCCCCAGACCACCGACACCCCCGACACGTATTTGAAGGTCATTGCCGAGCAACTGCGCCGCCTGCCCAAACCCGGCTCGGGCACCTCGCCCGGTGAGCAGTTGCTGGCGCAAGTGCTGTACGACACCGGCCGCCTGCAGGCGGTGCTGCAGCACCTGCCCGCTCCGGTGTACCTGGTGGACGACGACCTGCGTGTGGTGTTCTGGAACCTGGCCTGCGAGAAGGTGTTTGGCTGGACCGCCGCCGAGGCCCATGGGCGCCCGGTCACCGAGGTACTGCCCAGTGCCTCGGGTGCACAGGAGCGCGAAGCGATACGCGCCGAGGTCGCTGCTGGTCGCGGGCCGTGGGAGTTCGTGGGCCACATGCTGCGCCGCGATGGCAGCGAGATGTGGGGCGATTGGCGGCTGATCAAAGTGGTGGGCGTGGATGGCCGCTCGTTCGGCTTGCTGGCGCAGGTGCACGACCTCACCGCCGAGCGCCACGAGCGCGAGCAGGGCGAGGTGTTCGCCGCCGTGATCGATTCGGCCAGCGATGCGGTCATCAGCGTGGACGTCGAGGGCTGCGTCAGCCTCTTCAACCCGGCCGCCGAACGCATCTTTGGCCATCCGGCCCACACCATGGTCGGCCAGAACCTGGACATCCTGCTGCCGGGGGAAGACCGCGACCACCACCGCGGCTACATGCACCGGTTTGCCGATTCCCGCGCCACCACCCGGCCCATGGCCGCCGGCCATGTGCGCGGCCTGCACGCCAGCGGCCAGTTGCTGGAGCTGGAGGCGTCCATTTCGCAGGTCACGGTGCGCGGCAAGAAACTGCTGACCGCGATCCTGCGCGACGTGACCGAGCGCGTGCGTGTCGAGCAGGCCATGGCCCGCTACCGCACCGAACTCTCCGACCTCGCTCAGCGCCTGCTCGACCAGGAAAAAGTCACCACCCAGCGCCTGGCCCAGACGCTGCACGACAAGCTGGGCCAGACCTTGAGCGCCACCCGCCTGTCGTTCGACGTGTTCAGCCGCCGCGGGGTGGAGCAACTCGAACCCCGGCAGCAGGAACGCCTGCGGCTGATCGGTCAGCTGATCGAACAGGCGGTGCAGGAGGTGCGGCAGGCGCTGGTGGAGCTGCGCCCGCCCTTGCTGCAGGAACAAGGCCTGCAGGCCGCGCTGGACAACGAGGTCCGCGTGCGCTCGATCGAGGCCGAATCGGTGGTGCTCACGCTGGACGTGGGCACAGACACCGAAGGCCTGCGCTGGCCCGCCGAGGTGGAGTACGCGGCCTTCATGATCGCGCGCGAAGCCACCGGCAACGCACTGCTGCACGCCTCGGCCAGCGCCATCGAGCTGCACCTCGAAGGCAGCGCCGATGAGCTGTGGCTGCGGGTGAGCGACGACGGCATCGGGCTGAACGACAGCCTGAGCTTTGGCCGCCCCGGTCACCTGGGCATGGTGGGCATGCGCGAGCGGGCGCTGGCCATCGGCGGACAGCTGCAGGTGCAGGCGTCTGCCTCGGGAGGCACCGAAATCTCGCTGACATGGACACGCAGGCCTGCTGGTACCCGGTCCGTGTCATGGACCGAACACCGTTCTGAAACGACTTGAAGCCATGAGCGACATCTACCTCATCGACGACCACGCCATCGTGCGTGATGGTTTGCGCGCCGTGCTCGAAGACGCAGGACACCATGTGGTGGGCGAGTCCGACCAGCCGACCCAGGCGCTCTCGGAGGTGTTGCGCCTCTCGCCCGGCGTGGTGCTGCTCGATCTTCAACTGGGCCAGCGCTCGGGCTTCGAGGTGCTGGAGCAACTGCACAAACGCAAGTCCACCGCGCGCACCATCGTGCTGACCATGTCGGCCCAGCCGCGCCATGTGGCCGAGGCCTTGCGCCTGGGCGCTGCCGGCTATGTGCTCAAAGGCTCACCGGCCACCGAGGTGCTCAAGGCGGTGGAGGCGGTGGCCTCGGGCCGCAAGCACCTGGGCCCCGAGGTGGCACAGCTCGCCATCGAGTTGATGGCGCAGGACAACGCGCCCACGCCGATCGAGGCCCTCTCCGGGCGCGAGCGCCAGGTGATCCAGCTGGTGGTGCGCGGCCTCACCAGTGTGGCCATCAGCGAACAGCTGCACCTCTCGCGCAAGACGGTGGAGTCTTACCGCAGCCGGATCATGGCCAAGCTCGATGTGCACGATGTGCCGGCCCTGGTGCGCCTGGCGATCCGCGAAGGCATCATCAGCGCGGACGACATGTGAAGCGTTGAACACACTTCGAAACACCATCGAACCTCGATCCAGGCGGGGTTCGTCGAGACAATAGATGCCATGAAAGCCAACATTCACGATCTGGGCTACGAGCCCACCGACCTGCACGTCACCATTTCCGAACTGATGGTGGCCACCGCCGACCAGTCCGACGACATGCTCGACCGCACCATCACCGACGTGCTCAAGACCCTGCGCGACCGCATGAACATGGATGTGGTGTTCTGCTCCGAGTTTGTCGATGGACGCCGCGTGTTTCGCCAGGTGGCCACCAGCGGCGTGCGCCAGACCGTCTCTGTGGGTGACTCGGACGAGCTGGAGCAGAGCTGGTGCCAGCGCGTGGTGGACGGACGCCTGCCGCGCTTCATGGCCGATGCGCGCGCCGACCCGGTGGCCAGTGCGTTGATGGACCAGTTGCCGTTCTCCATCGGTACCCACATCAGCACGCCGATCGTGCTCAAGAACGGCGAGGTCTACGGCACCTTGTGCAGCTTCTCGTTCAGTCCCCAGGACAACCCGAACCCGGAAGACCTGAAGACGCTGGAGATGACCGCCAAGCTCACAGCGATGCGGCTTGACGGACGCAACGTGATGCCGGCGCCCCGGGACATTCCGGACTGGAACCTCAAACCCAAGTGAATGCCCACAGGCTGGCGTGCCGGGCGGTGCCCGGCAAAATAGTCGCACCGCCGCGCCGGCTTTTGGTCGATACTGAAACGCGCAGCCGCATCCGCAGACCCTGCGAAGCTGGTGTGTGCGGCCGCTGATCGCCCTCCCTGTGTCTCCTCTGGAACCAGACGCCATGGACAACACGACAGCCTCCCACGAACCCTCCGGCGGGCCGTGCACCCCTTACGACCGAGCGCCCTGTGGACTGCTCAGCATCGACGCCGAGCTGCGCGTGGTCCACATGAACCAGACGCTGATCGCATGGCTGGCGCTGGACCCCGCTGAATTCACCGGCGGACGACCCACCAAGCCCACCGACTTCCTGAGCCTGGTGCACCAGACCGATCCGCATCCCCGCGCCTTGCTCGGTTCTCACCTGGCCTTGCTCTCGCGCGGCGGCCACAGCGCACCGCTGGAGATCGACATCCAAGGCCCCGACGACCGCGTGTTCAGGGTTGAGGTCGGCACCGAGCCGGTGCTCGATGCGAAGGGCAAGTTTGCGTCCGCCAGCGCGGTGGTGCTGGACGCAACCGCGCGCAGCCAGGCCGAACGCCGCGTGGCCGAACTCAAGCGCGAACTGGAGCAGCGCGTGGCCCGGCGCACCAACCAGCTGATGGCCGCGAACAAGGACATCGACGTGTTCTCGCACAGCGTCTCGCACGATTTGCGCGCGCCCTTGCGCCACATTTCCAGTTTTGTGGCGCTCACGCAGGAGCGCCTGGGCCCCACCGCGGACAGCCAGCTGCTGCAGTACCAGACCTCGATCGCCAAAGCCAGCAAGCGCATGGGTCTGATGATCGAGGGCTTGCTGGAGTACGCGCGCATGGGCCGCGTCTCGCTGGCACGCCAGCAGGTGCCGCTGAGCCCGCTGGTGCAGGGCGTGGTGCGGCACCTTCAGGCCGAGCACCCGGCACGCTCGATCGAATGGGTGATCGACGACGACCTGCCGCAGGTGCGCGGCGACGCGATTTTGCTGGCCGAGGTGTTGCGCAACCTGCTGGAGAACGCGGTGAACTTCACACGCACCCGGCCGGCGGCCCGCATCGAGATCGGTCAGTGGACCGACAGCACCGGCGAGCGGGTGGTGTTCGTGCGGGACAACGGCGTGGGCTTCGACCTGGAGCATGCGCCCAACCTCTTTGCCCTGTTCCAGCGACAACACCACTCGATGGACTACGAGGGCATCGGCACCGGCCTGGCGCTGGCCCAGCGCATTGTGGAGCGCCATGGCGGGCGCATCTGGTGCGAGCAGGCATCCAGCGCAGGATGCACCTTTGCCATCAGCCTGCCCGCGCAGGTGATCGACCCCGAGAGCGAGTTCGGCCGGCTGCCCGCTTGAGGGCTGCGCGGCCTGCGCTCAGAAGCGCCGCGTGAGCTCGACGCCGGCCGAGAGCGAGCGGCCGAGACCGGGTTCGAAGAAGCGGCTGTTGCCGTCGTTCACGATCACCGAACCGGCGTGCTTCTTGTCGGTGAGGTTGTCGATGCGCACGAACTCGCGCCAGGTCCAGGCGCCGGTGGTTTGCTCGAAGCGGGCGCCGATGCCCAGGAGGGTGTGCCTCTCGGCCAGTGCAGTGGTGGGGTTGTTGGCATCGTTGGCGAACACGCTGCCGGTGTGCCGTGCCTCCAACGTGAACACACCGCCAATGCCCGATGCGAAAGCCGGAGCCCAGGCCAGCTGGGAGAAGAACTGGTGCTCTGGCAGACCCGGCAGGCGGTTGCCGGCCGGGATGCTGGCGGTGCCACTTCCGTAGCGCGCGCGAAGGTAGGTGTATGCACCGCTGAGCGTGACGTTGCCCATGCCGTACTCGGCCGACAGCTCAACTCCCTGGCGTTTCGTGCTGCCTCCATTGGTGAAGCTTGCCCGACCATCGACCGTGCCCGCCGAGACAATCTCGTCTCGGGTGCGAATGTCGAACAGCGTGGCATTCCACAGGCCAGCTGCGTTGCGACCACGAAGACCGATCTCTGTCTGTGTGCTCCTGCTTGCGTTGAGGTCGGTGTTGAAGCCTGCTGCTCCCCCGACGCTGTAGGCCGATTCGTTCAGCGTGGGTGTCTCCAGGCCGCGGCCGATCGACGCGAAGGCTTGCGTCTGCGGTGAAAGCTGCCAGCGCACGCCCAGCACGGGCAGCCAGGCGCTGTAGCGGTTTCCCCCACTCTGGTCGCCGTTGGAGAGAAACACGTCGGACGATTCAAAGCGCGCCCCGACACGACGCAATCCGCCCTCGAACGTCCAGTCCTGTATTTGCCAGGCCGCCTGCGCGTAAGGGTCCAGGGTGGTCGCAGTGTTGGTCTCGTCGCGACGCAGAGCGCCCGTCACGCCGACCGTGCTGCCCACGAAGTTCTGGTAGCCACGCCGCAGATCTGTCTGGCGGTCGCCGGCGAGGCCAGCGCTCAGGTTCAACTGACCACCTTGCCACTCGCGCTGCAGACGCCAGCGGGCGTTGAAACCCCAGTAGTCGCGATCAAGGTCGATCACGCCGCCGGAATTGCCGGGGAACAGGGCTGGGTTCTGATTGGCCACCGGGATCGACTGGAACTGAATCACCCGACGCTGCCCGGCGTAACCCATCAACTCGACCTTGTGGCCGTTGCCCAGTGCCTGATCCCACGCCACGCCAGCTTGCGTTTGCGAGACCGATTTGCGGGTGTTGAACTGAATGGCCTGAGGCGTCGTCAACGGCGTACCGGCGTCAAACTGCGGACGGCTGAGCCCCTGCGGGTCCAGCGCAAACGCACTCTGCCGGTTGAACACGATGGTGGTGCGTCCACCCTCGTGCGCGCGCGAGAGCTTGGCGTTGGCCGTGCTGCGGTGCGCGGACGACTGCGGGCGTGCGCCGTCGGTGGCGAACTTGCCCACGTCCAGCGTGTACGACCAACCCGGCGCCTCGGCCGTGCCGGTCTGGCCACTCGCCTGGGTGGAAAAACGCCACAGACCGTTGGCGCCGGCCGCCACACCCGCGCGCACTTCGCCGGGTCTGCCACCGTCTTGCGTGTAGAGCAGGATGGCGCCGCCGCTGGAGGCACCGTAGAGCGATGCGAACGGCCCGCGCACGACCTCGATGCGCTCGGCGCTGCCCAGCGGGAAGTTGGCCGCCTGGCCGGAGCCGTCGGGCGCGCTGGCGGGGATGCCGTCGACAAAGAGGCGCACGCCGCGCACGCCAAAAGTGGAGCGCGCACCATAGCCGCGAATCGACACCTGCAGGTCTTGCGCGTAGTTCTCACGGTTGCGGATCACCAGGCCTGGCACGCGCCCCAGTCCCTCGGACAGGTTGATCTGCAACTGGCCGTTGCGCAGCTCGCTGCCGTCGACCACGTCCACCGTGGCCGCGCCGCGCCAGCGCTGGTCGGCCGAGCCGCTGCCGGTGATGACCACCGGGGCCAGCGCACCACCATCGGCGTCGGGCGGTGGTGGCGTGGTCTGGGCGTGCAGCCACGCGGGCAGCACGGCCAGGGGGAAAAGAACCAGGGAGCGCACTTGCATGGTGGGACGGTGTCTTGAAAATCGGGGGTGTCAGGGTGCTTGCACGCTGATCTGCAACGACGAGTACCAGGCGGCGAGGTCTTCGATCTCGGCGTCGGTCAGGGGCTTGGCGATCACGCCCATGACCTCGTGCGCGCGTTTGCCGCTGCGGTAGTTTTTGAGCTGCTCCACCAGGTAGATGGCGGGCTGGCCCGCCAGGTGGGGTGCGTTGGGCATCATCGACATGCCGTTGGGGCCGTGGCAGACCGCGCAGGCCATGTTGGCCTTGGTGCGGCCGACCGCCGGGTCGGCGGCAGAGGCAGCGCTCATGCTCAATGCAGCGGCGGCCATCAGAAGAAAAGTTCGCATGGGAATGAGGGTTCGTTCAAACGTGAGGTCGCGCAGGCGGCCCGCGTGGGCCGCCTGCGCGAGGGATCGGGACCGATCCCGGAGGGACGCCGAAATCAGTTCGGCGAGTAGGTGACGCGGTAGATCGCGCCGACGTAGTCATCAGAGATCAGCAGCGAACCGTCTTTCATGGGCGCCACGTCCACCGGGCGGCCCTTGTAGACGCCGTTGCCGTCCAGCCAGCCTTCAGCAAACACCTCGGACTTGCCTGCGGTGCCGTTGGCGTTGAGCGGGATGAAGTTGATCAGCGCGCCGGTGGCCTGGCTGCGGTTCCACGAGCCGTGCGAGGCCACGAAGATGCCGCCCTGGTACTTGGCCGGGAACTGCTTGCCGTTGTAGAAGGTCATGCCGAGCTGGGCCTGGTGGGCCGGGAACTCCACCTGCGGGAAGACCGCGTTGGCGGGCTCCTTCATGTCCTTGAGATCGGGTGCTGCCGCTGTGCCCGCCACCTTGAACTTGCCGTTCCAGTAGGGGTAACCGAAGTGCTCACCGACCTTGGTGGCGCGGTTGAGTTCGCCCGGTGGCACATCATCGCCCAGGCCATCGGTCTGGTTGTCCGTCCACCACACCGACTTGTCCTTGGGGTTGATGTCCATGCCGACCGAGTTGCGCATGCCGCGAGAGAACACCTCGCGCTTGGAGCCGTCGAACGCGTTCATGCGCACCACGCCACCGATGCCGATCTTGTCGTACAGGTCGACCTTGCCTGCCGGCTGCACGTTGTGCGGCTGGCCCAGGGTCACATACAGCATGCCGTCGTCGGCCACGCGGCAGGTGCGCGCGCCGTGGTTGAACGACTCCTCTTCCACCGGGATCAGGCCGCCCTGGGGCACCACCTCGATCACGGCCACATCCGGGCCTTCATAGAAGAACTCGGCGGCGGGGAAGTTGAGCACGCGGTTGTGCTCGACCACCACCAGGAAACCGTCCTTGGTCCAGCACACGCCGTTGGGCACCTTGAAGTTGATCGACGGTGCGAAGGGTTTGACCTCGTCGGCCGCGCCGTCACCATTGCGATCGGTCACGGCCCACACGCGGGTCTTGCGGGTGCCCACGAAGAGCATGTTGGTGCTGGGGGCCACCGCCATGTGGCGCGCATCGGGCACGACGGCGTAGAGCTCGATCTTGAAGCCGGGCGGCAGCTTCACGGCCTTGAGGTTGGCGCGGATCGCATCGGCGTTCTTGCCTTCCTGCGGGACCGGTGGAATGTTCAGGTCAACACCTGAGACCTTCATCTGCTTGAGTGTGGACAGGTTGTCCTTGCCAGCTTGTGCCAGGACGCCTGTGGCCAGGCCGCAGGCCATCAAGGCCAGCAACAGTTTGGTGCTTTTCATATGTCTCCTCTGTGTGATTTAGATCTCGAAAGTAACGTTTCGAGAAAATCATTCTCAAGGGAAACAGGGCCACTTTGCAATCCCCATGGTTGGTGGGGGAATGACTGTTGCGCCGCTTGAAATGCCCGCCGGTCGTGCTACGCGACTTCTCTACCCCCTCAGGGTATCGAGCGCGGTGTGCTGCGGGCGCTCAGTCGGGCACCACCGCCGTCACTTCGATCTCCACCTTCGCCCGCTCTTCGACCAGCGCGCTCACCTCCACACAAGTCATCGCGGGGAAGTTCTTGCCCATCACCTCGCGGTAGGCCTCGCCCAGTTCGCGCAGGCGGTGGTTGTATTCCACGCGGTCGGTGATGTACCAGGTCATGCGCACCATGTGCTGCGGCCCGGCGTCGGCGCAGGCCAGCACGTCGCGGATGTTGAGCAGCGCCTGGCGCGTCTGCGCGATGAAGTCGTCGCTCTCGAAGGTCTGGCTGGCGTTCCAGCCGATCTGGCCGCCCACGAACACGTGGGTGCCGCGCGCGGCGATGCCATTGGCATAACCTTTTGGGGTGGCCCAGCCGGGCGGTTGAAGAATTTTCATGTCGGGTTGGATTTTTTTTCAGGGGGTTGTGCGCGTTTGCTGGCGCAAAGCAAACCGCTGCAGCTTGCCGGTTTCGGTGCGCGGAAGTTGGGCCAAAAAGACCACCTCGCGCGGGTATTTGTAAGGGGCCAGGCTGTGCTTCACGTGGTCTTGCAGCGCCTTCATTTGCGCGGCGTCGGCGGCGTGGCCCGGTTTGAGCACCACGAAGGCCTGCACGATCTGGCCGCGCTCGTCGTCGGGTTTGCCCACCACGCCGCACTCGGCCACCGCCGGGTGCTCCAGCAGCGCGGCTTCCACCTCGGGGCCGGCCACGTTGTAGCCGGCGGTGATGATCATGTCGTCGGTGCGGGCCTGGTAGAAAAAGTAGCCGTCGGCGTCCATGCGGAAGGCGTCGCCGGGGTGGTTCCAGCCGCCCTTGACGTAGTTCGTCTGGCGCGCGTCGTCGAGGTAGCGGCAACCGGTGGGGCCGATCACCGCGAGCTTGCCCACCTCACCCACCGGCAGCGGCTCACCATCGTCGTTCACCACCCGCGCCTGGTAGCCGGGCACCACCTGGCCGATGGCGCCGCGGCGCACCGCTTCGGGTGGGGACGAGATGAAGATGTGGAACATCTCGGTGGCGCCAATGCCGTCCAGCATCTCCAGCCCGGTGGCGTCTTTCCAGAGCTGGCGCGTGGCGTCGGGCAGGCCTTCGCCCGCGCTCACGCTGATGCGCAGTTTTCCAATGCCGTGCTGCTGTGCGAACGCCGCCATCTGGCGGTAGAAGGTGGGCGCGGTGTAACAGATGGTGGCGCCCACGCGGGCCATGAGCTGCACCATGCCTTCGGGCGTGTAGGGCACGGACGGGAAATACACCGAGGCACCGGCCCACATGGGAAACACCAGCAGGCCGCCCAGGCCGAAGGTGAAGGCCAGCGGCGGTGAGCCCATGACGATGTCGTCCGGCGTGGCGCGCAACACGTGGCGTGGCCAGGTTTCGCAGGCGGCCAACACATCGCGGTGGGTGTGCACCGCCGCCTTGGGCGTGCCGGTGGTGCCGGAGGTGAAGGCGAGCAGGGCGATGTCGGTGGCTGCCGTGGGGCAGGGCGCGCTGTGGGCGCACTGGCGCTGCGCCAGGGCTTCCAGCGAGTGCGGCACCTCGGCGCCACCGGTGTTGAACACCAGCATCGCCATGCCGGCGGTGGCCGGGTCGGCAGCCAGCGCGGCCTTGAGTTCGTCCTGCAGTTTCACGTCGCACAGCGCCAGCACGGGCTGCGCCTTCTGGAGGATGGCGCCGAGCTCCTTGGCGCGCAGCAGCGGCATGGTGGCCACCGCCACCAGCCCGGCCTGCACCGTGGCCAGCCAGGCCAGCGCCATGGCCACCGAATTGCCGCCGCGCAGCAGCACGCGGTTGCCCGGCACAAGGCCCAGTTCCACGGTGAAGACGTTGGCCATGCGGTTGACCTCGGCCTGCGCCTGCGCGTAGCTCAGCGTGCGCTCGTCGCTGCGAAACAGCGCGCGGTCGGCGTGGCCGGCGGCGGTGGCGCGCTCGAACAGCGCCTGCACCGCGTTCACCTGCGCGGGCAGTTGCAGCTCGGGCAGGTCAAAGCGCAGCTCGGGCCACTGCTCGATGGGTGGCAGGTGGTCGTGCACGAAGGAGTCGACCTGCGCGGAAGGAACGGCGATCTTGTTCATCTCAATGCCGCTTTGCCCAGGATCAGAAGCTGAACTTCGCTCGCACCTTCGTAGATGCGCAGCGAGCGGATGTCGCGGTACAGGCTCTCCACCTTCTGGCCCACCTGCACGCCGCGCCCGCCGAACATCTGCAGCGCCATGTCGATCACGCGCTGCGCGTTCTCGGTGGCGGTGAGCTTGGCGGCGGCCGCAGCCGTGGTGTAGGCGGGCGTGCCCATGCCTTGGGTGGTGCTGCAGTCGCGCTGCCAGGCCGCGCGGTAGGTGAGCAGGGCAGCGGCGTCGATGAGGGCGCTCATCTCGCCCAGGCGGGCCTGCGTGAGCTGGAAGTCGGCGAGGGTCTGGCCGAACATCTTGCGCTGCCTGGCCTGCGCGACCGCTTCAGCAAACGCGCGCCGCGCCATGCCGAGCGCGGCCGCGGCCACCGAGGCGCGGAAGATGTCCAGCGTCTGCATGGCGAGCTTGAAGCCACCGTGCTGTGGACCCACCAGGGCGTCGCTGCCCAGCGCACAGTCCGAAAACCGCAGTGTGGCCAGCGGGTGCGGCGCCATCACGTGGATGTGTTCGCTGCTGTCCAGGCCGGGCTGCGCGGCATCGACGATGAAGGCGCTGATGCCGCGCGCGCCGGCCTGCGGGTCGGTCTTGGCGAAGACCACATAGAAGTCGGCCAGGTCGCCGTTGCTGATCCAGGTCTTGGTGCCGTTCAATGTCCAGCCGCTGGTGGTCTGCACGGCTTGTGTGGCCATGGCGGCCACGTCGGAGCCGGCGTCGGGTTCACTCAAGGCAAAGGCCGCGATCTTCTGGCCACTGGCCACGGCGCTCAGGTATTTGGCTTGTTGCGCGGGTGTTCCCGCCAGCGTGATCACGCCGCTGCCCAGGCCCTGCATCGCAAACGCAAAGTCGGCCAGGGGCGAATGGAAAGCGAGCGTCTCGCGCAGGACCACCAGCGAGCGCGAATCGAGTGCAGGCAGCTCCCCGCCGTGCGCCGCGGGCACGCAGTAGCGCAGCCAGCCGTCACGCCCCAGGCGCGCCACCCAGTCCTTGCAGGCGGCGCGGTCGTCGGCCTCGTCCACCTGTTGCAGCGCAGCCCAGTCGGCCAGGCGAGGCGCCATGGCGCGGTGGTGCGCGTCGAAGAAGGGCAGTTCCCACTGCGCTTGCGGTGGGTGCATGCCGTGGGGGTGTTCGAAGGCGACCATCTCAGACACCCTCGTTCCCGTTCGCCCTGAGCCTGTCGAAGGGCTTTTGCGATGTGGGCTGGAGGGGCTTCGACAGGCTCAGCCCGAACGGATATTGCGTCATCTCAATCTCCCTCAAAGACTGGGCGCTGCTTGGCCGCGAACGCTTCGTACGCGCGCTTGAAATCCTGCGTCTGCATGCAGATCGCCTGCGCCTGCGCCTCGGCCTCGATGGCCTGGTCCAGCGTCATGGCCCATTCCTGGTGCAGCATGGTCTTGGTCATGCCGTGCGCGAAGGTGGGGCCTTGCGCGAGCTGGGTGGCGAGCTGGTGCGCGGCGGTCAGCAGCGCGGCGTTCTCGTGCAGCGCGTTGAAGAAACCCCAGGCGTGGCCTTCAGCGGCGGTCATGGCGCGGCCGGTGAACAGCAGCTCGCTCGCGCGGCCCTGGCCGATCATGCGGGGCAGCAGCGCACAGGCGCCCATGTCGGCACCCGCCAGGCCCACGCGGGTGAAGAGGAAAGCCACGGTGGCCTGCGGCGTGCCCAGCCGCAGGTCGGAAGCCAGCGCCATCATGGCGCCGGCGCCGGCGCACACACCGTCGAGCGCAGCCACGATGGGCTGCGGGCAGGCGCGCATGGCGCTCACCAGGGCGCCGGTCATGCGCGTGAAGGCCAGCAGCTCGGGCATGGTCATGGTGGTGAGCGGGCCGATGATCTCGTGCACGTCACCGCCCGAGCAGAAGTTGTTGCCCGCGCCGGTGAGCACCACCGCCTTGATGTCGGTGCTTTTCTGCAGGGCCAGAAACCAGTCGCGCAGCTCGGCATACGACTCGAAGGTCAGCGGGTTCTTGCGCTCGGGCCGGTTGAGCGTGACGGTGGCCACGCCGTCGTTCACGCTGAGCGCGAAGTGGCTGGGGCGTGCATCGGCCATGGCGGTGTACTGACCGCGCATGGGGTTGTGGTCGGGGATGGGGTGTTTCATTCTTCGATGCGTTGGTTGATGTCGAGTTGGTGCGCTTTCACCTTGCCCAGCAGCTTGTGCAGGCTCTCCAGGTCGCGCGGGCTCAGGCCTTCGAAGGCGTCCACGATCCACTCTTCGTGCTGGCGCGCCATCGCGGTGAAGGTGGTGCGGCCGTGGTCGGTGAGGGCCACGCGAAACGCACGGCGGTCGCCGTCCACGTCCAGCCGCTCCACCAGGCCTTCGTTGACCAACTGGTCGGTGATGCCGGTCACATTGCCGCCGGTGACCATGAGCCGGTGCGAGAGCTCCTTCATCTTCAAACCCTCGGGGTGGCGCTCCAGCTGGGCCATGAGGTCGAAGCGCGGCAGCGTGGTGTCGAACTGCTCGCGCAGGCCGGCGCGCACGCGTTTTTCGATCAGCTGCGAGCAGGTGAGCAGGCGCAGCCACAGGCGCAACTCGTGCGCGTGTTCGCTGTGGGCACGGGCTTCCAGGTCCAGGGGTGAATCGTTCATGGGGTGTTGTCTTTCAAGGCTTGCAGGCGGGCAGTTTCGCGGTAGAGCTGGTCACGCCCGCTCTCATACGGGCGGGGCCATTGCAGGGCGCGGGTTTGCAGCTTGGCGGCCTCGTGCAGTGTCCAGGCCGGGTCGGCCAGGTGCGGGCGGGCCACGGCGCAGAGGTCCGCGCGGCCGGCGGCGATGATGCTGTTGGCGTGGTCGGCCTCGCTGATGGCTCCCACCGCCATGGTGAGGATGCCGGCCTCGTTGCGCACACGGTCGGCAAACGGCGTCTGGTACATGCGGCCGTAGACGGGCTTGGCCGCGCGCGTGGTCTGGCCCGAGGACACGTCGATCACGTCGCAGCCCGCGGCCTTGAACAGCCGCGCGATCTCCACCGCGTCGTCCGGCGTGTTGCCACCGGGCGCCCAGTCGTGCGCGGAGATGCGCACGCTCATGGGCCGGTCCGCCGGCCACGCGGCGCGCATGGCGGTGAACACCTCCAGCGGGTAGCGGCAGCGGTTGGCCAGTGTGCCGCCGTACTCGTCGGTGCGCAGGTTGGTCAGCGGGCAGATGAAGGCCGAGAGCAGGTAGCCGTGCGCGGCGTGCAGTTCGAGCCAGTCGAAGCCGGCGGCGGCTGCGCGTCGGGTGGACTCGACGAAGGCGGCCGTGAGCGCGTCCATGTCGGCGCGGGTCATGGCGCGCGGCACCTGGTTTTGCGGGCCGTAGGGCACGGCACTCGCCGAGATCACGGGCCAGTTGCCAGCCTCCAGCGGTTCGTCGATGCGCTCCCAGCCGAGCTGCGTGGAACCCTTGGGGCCGCTGTGGCCGAGCTGGATGCCGATGTGCGCGTGGCTCGCGTGGGTGAAGTCCACGATGCGCTTGAAGCCCGCTTGCTGCGCGTCGTTCCACAAGCCGGGGCAGCCCGGTGTGATGCGGCCTTCGGGTGTGGGGCTGGTCATCTCCACCATCACCAGCGCGGCGCCACCGAGCGCGCGCGCACCCAGGTGCACCAGGTGGTAGTCGCCCACCGCGCCGTCGACCGCGCTGTACTGCGCCATGGGCGAGACGACGATGCGGTTCTTCAACGTGAGGCCGCGCACCGTGAGCGGCAGCAGCATGGGCGGAGTAGGGTGTTTTTTCACCGGCGCGTCGGGCTTGACCTGGGCTTCAAGCCAGGCTTCGTAGCCTTCGAGCCAACCGGCATCGCGCAAGCGCAAATTTTCATGGCTGATGCGCTGGCTGCGCGTGAGCAACGAGTAGGCGAACTGCTCGACTTCCATGCCGGTGTAGCGGTCCACGTTCTCGAACCACTCGGTGGAGTTGCGCGCGGCGTTCTGGATCTTGAGCACCTCCACGCTGCGGCGCGCTTCGTAGCCCTGCAGCACCTCGGCCACATCGGCATTGGCGTGGCGCGTGAACTCGTTGGCCAGGTCGATCGCGTCTTCCAGCGCGAGCTTGGTGCCGCTGCCAATCGAAAAGTGCGCGGTGTGCGCTGAGTCGCCCATGAGCACGATGGGGATCTGACGTCCAGCCACCTCAGTCTTGTGCACCCATGTCTTGCAGATCACGCGCGGAAAACGGATCCAGTTGGCCGAGCCACGCAGGTGCTGCGCGTTGCTGATGAGCGCGTGGCCTTCCAGCCGGTCGGCGAACAATTTCTCGCAGAAGGCCACGCCCTCGGCCTGCTCCATCTGGTCGATGCCGTGTGCCTTCCACACCGCCTCGGGCGTTTCCACGATGAAGGTCGAGGTCTCGCCGTCGAACTTGTAGGCGTGTGCCTGGAACCAGCCGTGTTCGGTCTGCACGAAGTCGAAGGTGAAGGCGTCGAACGTCTTCCTGGTGCCGAGCCACACGAAGCGGCATTCGCGCGTGTCGATGTCGGGCTGGAAGGTCTCGGCGTAGCGCGTGCGGATGCGGCTGTTGAGGCCATCGCTGGCGATCACCAGGTCGGCGTTGTACTGCGCGGCGAGCGCCTGGTCGTCGGTCACATCGGTTTCGAAAACGAGGTTCACACCCAGGGCCAGGCAACGGTCTTGCAGGATGTTGAGCAGCTTTTTGCGGCCGATGCCGCAGAAGCCATGGCCGCCCGAGCGCACGCGCCCGCCCTTGTAGAAGACCTCGATGTCGTCCCAGTGGTTGAAGGCTTCACCGATCAGCGTGGCCGATTCGGGGTCGGCCGCGCGCAGGTTGCCCAGCGTCTGGTCGGAGAGCACCACGCCCCAGCCGAAGGTGTCGAATGGCCGGTTGCGCTCGACCACGGTCACGGTGAGCGAGGGATCTCGCCGCTTCATCAGCAAGGCGAAATACAGGCCGGCCGGGCCACCGCCGATGCACAGGATGCGTTGGAGCGCTGAGTCTGGAGTGTTCATGCCTAATTAGTTTAGACTTGAATTATTCAGCTTCAATCGGGTTTACCCGCATCCCATGGGTACCCGTGCCCGTATGGCGCACTTCGGTGCAACAATGAAGCACAGCCCCAAGGAGGCCCCTATGTCCGTGTACCGATTCAAATCCCGCGAAACCGGCGATCTGGTGATGCTGGCGCAGCACGGCAAGCGCCTCCTGGAAATCCTCGGCAAGGACCCGTCAGGTCCGGGCGTGGTGATGCACCAGCAGATGCCGGCGGCCCAGCAGGCCATCCGCGATGCCATCGTGCTGGAAGAAGCCGAGCAGAAGCGGCTTCGCGAAGAAGCCGCTGAGCGTGGCGATGTGCCACCCGAGTTCGATCAGGTGAGCCTGCGCATGCGCAGTGCGCCGTTCATCGAGATGATGCAGCGCTGCGAGAAGGCGGGCGTGGACATCGTCTGGGGGGTGTAGGGGAAGCACCCCCCGCGCGGCTTCGCCGCTCCCCCCTCTCTCGCCTGCGGCGGGAGGGGGGCGACACCTGGGGCCGGCGGAGCCGGACCCTCGGTGTCCCTGGGTTGGGACACGTGCGCCGAGGTGCATTTTTTTGCTTCGAAAGAATGCCGGTGACTGGGCGGCTTCCGGAGCGGGGTGCCTTCACCCAGAGATGCCGCGGAACCGGCTTTGCCGGGCCGCAGGCATCGCCCCCTTCAGGGGGGCGCGCGAAGCGCGGCGGGGGTCAGTCGACTTTCGCGCCTGAGGCCTTCACCACCGGCGCCCACTTCGCAATCTCGGCCTCGATCAGCTTGGCGAATTCCTGGGGCGTGTTGCCGCTGGGGATGGCGCCCTGGCCCACCAGGCGTTCTTTCACTGCGGGCAGGCCCAGCGCTTTGGCGGTTTCCTGTTGCAGGCGGTTCACCACCTCGGGTGGGGTGCCGGCGGGGGCCAGCAGGCCGAACCAGGAGCTGGCTTCAAAGCCGGCGAGCGCGCCGGCTTCGGCCACGGTGGGGGTGTCGGGCAGGGCGCTGGAGCGCACGGCGCTGGTGACCGCAAAGGCCTTCAAGCCGCCCGACTGGATGTGCGGCATGGCCGAGGGCAGGTTGTCGAACATCACGTCCACCGCGCCCACCAGCAGGTCGGTGATGGCCGGGCCGGAGCCGCGGTAGGGGATGTGCGTCATGAAGATGCCGGTGCGCGACTTGAACAGCTCGCCCGCCAGGTGGATCGAGGTGCCGTTGCCGCTGGAGGCCATGTTGAGCTTGCCGGGGCGGGACTTGGCGTACTTGATGAAGTCGGCCACGTTGTTGATGCCCAGTTCCTGTGCGCGCTTGGTGTTCATCACCATCACGTTGGGCACGCCGGCCACCAGTGTGATGGGCGCGAAGTCTTTCTGCGGGTCGTAGGGCAGTTTCGAATACAGCGACTTGTTGATGCCGTGCGTGCCCACCGTGCCCATGAGCAGGGTGTACCCATCGTTGGGTGATTTGGCGACGATGTCTGCGCCGATGTTGCCACCCGCGCCGGCGCGGTTTTCCACCACCACCGGCTGCCCCAGCACCTTGGTCAGCTCGGGCGCCAGCGTGCGGGCCAGGATGTCGGTGGTGCCGCCCGGGGCAAACGGCACCACGATGCGGATCGGTTTGCCCGGCCAGGCCGCCTGGGCTGCAACCAGGCCGGGCAGGGTGGAGGTGGCAACGGCCAGGGCGATGAGGGTGCGACGTGAAAGGGTCATGGTTGTCTCCTGCTGTGTTTGTCGGGTGAATGTAGCGGCGGCTTGTGCGGTGTGTGTGCTCCTTTGAGACAGCACGCGCACGGCCCAAACAAATACAGCCCGCACGGGCGGGCTGTATTCAGGGGCGGTCAACGCTCAGTCGGCGAACTGGCCGGCGGCGTCGATGGCGGTCTTGAGCTTGGTGATCTCGTTGGCCACAAAAGCCTTGTGACCGGCGGGGGTCACGCGGTTGTCGGTCACCACGATGGCGCCCAGGTCTTCCTGGCTCTTGATGAACTCGGGGTCCTTCAAGGCCACCTGCAGTGCGTCGTTCAGTCGCTTGGTGACCTCGGGAGGCGTGCCCTTGGGTGCGTACAGACCGTGCCAGATGGTCAGGTTGAAGCCCTTGAGGCCCATTTCCTGCAGCGATGGGTAGTCCTTGAGCAGCTTGTGGCCGTCCAGGCGCTTGGCGGTGGTCACGGCGAAAGCCTTCACACGCCCGCCTTCGATTTGCGAGGTGGTGTTGGTGGTCTGGTCGCACATCACGTCGACCTGGCCGCCGATGAGGTCGTTCATGGCCGGGCCGGTGCCACGGTAGGCGATGGTGGTCATGGACTTGTCCAGCTTCACGGCCGACTGCCACATCAGGCCGCAGATGTGCGAGGCCGATCCCAGACCGGCGTGCGCCAGGTTGAGCTTGCCGCCGTTGGCGCGGATGTAGGCTTCGAAGTCGCGGTAGGTGTTGGCGTTGAGCTTGTTGGTGCCCAGCAAGGTCATGGGCACGTCGTTGATCATGCCCAGGTACTCGAAGTCTTCGAGTGGCTTGAACTGCTGCTTGCGGTAGAGGCTGGTGGTGGCGGCCATGCCGATGTGCCACACGAGCAGGGTGTAGCCGTCCGGGTTGGCGCGGGCCACCTTGGTGCCCGCGATGGTGCCGCCGGCACCTGCCGCGTTTTCCACCACGATGTTGGCGCCACCCAGGGGTTTGCGCATCGCCTCGGCCAGGCGGCGGGCCACCAGGTCGGTCGGGCCACCAGCGGCGAAGGGCACCACGAAGGTGATGGGCTTGGCGGGGAAGGCCTGTGCATAGGCGCCAACCGAGACGGTGGCTGCCAGGGCGACGGCGAGCAGTTTTTTCATGGAGGTCTCCAACGGGGTTTAAGTGCCCGTCATGGTATCCCCCACGTGACAGCAGGAAATCGCGGAAATTACTTAGCCGGCTGCATGGGAAAACCCTTTGCTGCACCGCAGCCGGGCGCTCTTTGATGACTTCGGTATTACTGGTAGCTGCGCGCGTCCTCGATCACCTTGCCGTCGTTGGGCAGGCTGCCGGGGGGCACCAGTTGCACATCGCTGCGCAGTTTGGTGATGTCGCGCACGGCTGCGGCGATCAGGTCGCGCAGGGCCTCATCGGCCTCGCTGGCCTCGACCTTCAGGCACATCTGGTCGTTGGCCATTTCGCCACTGACCACCAGACGTGCCTTGTGCACTTGCGGAAACCGCCGCGCGATGTCGGCCACCTGCGCGGCGTGCACAAACATGCCCCGCACCTTGGTGGTCTGGTCGGCGCGGCCCATCCAGCCCTTGATGCGCGGGGCGGTGCGGCCGGTGGGGCAGGTGCCCGGCAAGATGGCCGAGAGGTCCCCGGTGCCGAAACGGACCAGCGGGTACGCGGTGTTCAGCGTGGTCACCACCAGTTCACCCACCTCGCCCTCGGGCACCGGGTCGCCCGTGCCCGGGCGCACGATCTCCACGATCACGCCTTCGTCGAGCACCAGGCCCTGTCGCGACGCGGTCTCGTAGGCCACCAGGCCCAGGTCGGCCGTGGCGTAGGTCTGGTACACGTCCACGCCCTGTTCCTTGAACCAGGCCGTGAGGCTGGGCGGACAGGCTTCGCCGCCCACCGAGGCCTTGTTGAGGCTGCGGATGTCGGTGCCCGCTTCCTTCGCTTTCTCCAGCAGGATGCGCAGAAAGCTCGGCGTGCCGGTGTAGGCGTCGGGCTTGAGGTCGACCATGGCGTCGAGCTGCTGCTCGGTCTGGCCGGTGCCGGCGGGGAACACGGTGCAACCCACGGCGTGCGCACCCGACTCCAGGATGAAGGCGCCGGGGGTCATGTGGTAACTGAAGCTGTTGTGCACCAGCTCGCCCGCGCGAAAGCCCGCGGCGAACAAGGCGCGGCCAGCGCGCCAGTAGTCGCGCCCCGTGCCCTCGGGTTCGTAGATCGGGCCAGGGCTGGCAAACACGCGCGACATGGCCGGGCCACGCACCAGCGCGGCAAAGCCACCAAACGCATCACCGCCTTGCGCACGCGAGGCCTTCTGGCGCTCCAGCAGTTCGCTCTTGCGCGTGACCGGCAGGCGGGCGAGCGCCGCGCGGCTGGTGATGCTGGCGGCGTCCACGCCTTTCAGGATGTCGGCAAACGCCGGGCTGTTGCGCTGTGCGTGCGCGATCTGCAAAGGCAGCGCGGCCATTTGAGCTGCTTCGCGCTGATCGCTAGACCGGGTTTCAAGAGCGTCGAAAAATTCGTTCATGGCGATCCAGATACGTCTGTGTGAGGGGGAGTGATTTCAGGGATGACGACGGAACCGGCTTCGCCGGGCCGCAGGCATCGCCCCCTTGAGGGGGTGACGCGCTGAAAGCGCGGCGCGGGGGTGGGCTAAGCAAGCCAGCGTTTTCTGCGCTTGTAGCTCTTCACGTCTTTGAACGACTTGCGCTCGCCTCCCCCCATGCCGAGGTAGAACTCCTTCACGTCCTCGTTGTTGCGCAGGTCGCTGGCCAGACCGTCCATCACGATGCGGCCGCTCTCCATGATGTAGCCGTAGTCGGCGTACTTCAGCGCCATGTTGGTGTTCTGCTCGGCCAGCAGGAAGGTGACCTTCTCTTTCTGGTTGAGGTCTTTCACGATCTCGAACACCTCTTCCACGATCTGCGGCGCCAGCCCCATGGAGGGCTCGTCCAGCAGCATCACGCTGGGGTTGGTCATCAGCGCCCGGCCAATGGCGCACATCTGCTGCTCGCCACCCGAGGTGTAGGCGGCCTGGCTGGTGCGCCGGGTTTTCAGGCGCGGAAAGTAGTTGTAGACCTTCTCCAGGTTGCGCGCGATCTCGGCCTTGTCCTTGCGGGTGTAGGAGCCGGTCATGAGGTTTTCTTCGATGGTGAGGTGCGCAAAACAATGCCGCCCTTCCATCACCTGCACCACGCCGCGCTGCACCAGATCGGAGGTGCTGAGGTTTTCGATGCGTTCGCCACGCAGCTCGATGCTGCCCTTGGTGACTTCACCGCGCTCGGCCTTCAACAGGTTGGAGATGGCGCGCAAGGTGGTGGTCTTGCCCGCGCCGTTGCCGCCGAGCACGGCCGCGATCTTGCCGTCGGGCACGTTGAGCGAAACGCCCTTGAGCACGAGGATCACGTGGTTGTAGATGACCTCGATGCCTTGCACGTTGAGGACGTTGGTGGGGGTGCTCTCTGGGGTGGTCATGGGAGTGTCCTGTGTGGCCAATTCAAAGACCGGCTGTGCGCAGGTCTTTGAATTGGCGGCTCTTGCGAGCCGTCAGGTTCAGCCCGTCATCAGCTCTGGCAATCCGCGCCGGTGCGGCGGGTCAGTTTTTTCTCGGCGGCGTACTTGTCGGCCGCAGCCTTGACCATCGGGCGGATGATCTGCTCATCGCCCTGCAGCCAGTCGGAGGTCCACTCGAACTTGGTGCCGTCCCAGGTGTGCACGCGGGCCCACGAAGCACCCATGTGGTCCTGGCAGCTGGTGGAGATCGGGCGCATCACACCCTTGAAGCCCAGCGCGTCGAGCTTGGCCTGGGTCAGGTTCAGGTTCTCGTAACCCCAGCGGGCTTGTTCACCCGTCATGACCTTGCCCTTGCCGTAGCGCTCTTGCGCAGCGCGCACGCCTTCCACCGCGAACATGGCAGCTTGCACGCCGCGCAGGTACAGCACCTGGCCGACTTCTTCCTTCGGTCCGGTGCCCTGGTTCTTGCCGTGCACCTTGGCCAGGATTTCCTGCGCCACGGCCGCATCGGCTTGCGAGCCGTGCTGCATCATGATCGCGTTGTAGCCCTTGGCGCCCGCGCCCACGTCTTTCACGTCCGGCTCGGCACCGGCCCACCACACGCCATACATCTTCTCGCGCGGGTAGCCGGTGGCCTGGGCCTCTTTCAACGCGGTGGAGTTCATCACGCCCCAGCCCCAGTTGAGCACGTAGTCCGGGCGGTTCTGGCGAATCTGCAGCCAGGTGGCTTTCTGTTCGACGCCGGGGTGCGTGACGGGCAGCAGGCTCAGGGTGAAGCCGAGTTGGGCGGCACGCTCCTGCAGCAGCGGAATCGGCTCCTTGCCGAACGGGCTGTCGTGGTAGACCAGCGCGATCTTCTTGCCCTTGAGCTTGTCCATGCCGCCTTCTTTTTTGGCGATGTGCTGGATCAGCGTGTCGGCGGCCACCCAGTAGGTGCCCGAGAGCGGGAAGTTCCACTTGAACACGCCACCATCGGCGGACTCGCTGCGGCCATAACCGGCGGTGATCAGCGGGATCTTGTCGCCCGGGGCCTTTTCGGTCAGCGCAAAGGTGATGCCGGTGGACAGCGGCTGGAACACCGTGGCACCACCGTTCTTGCCCTTGAGGCGTTCGTAGCATTCGACGCCGCGGTCGGTGGCGTAGCCGGTCTCGCACTCTTCAAACGACACCTTCACACCGTTGATGCCACCGCGCTCGTTGACGAGCTTGAGGTAGTCCACGTAGCCGTTGGCGAACGGCACACCGTTGGGCGCGTAGGCGCCGGTGCGGTACACCAGCACGGGGAAGAACTGTTCCTTGGCTTGCGCCATGGCACTCGGCGCCACCAACGCAGCGGACACGCCCGCACAGGCAATGGACACGGACAGAACAAGATTTCGCAGCTTCATTTCGTTGTCTCCTAGTAAGAATCAAACACCGATCAACACACAACACACCATGACCCTTGGATGTCGGACGGCCCACGCCGTTCCGAACTCAGTGCGGAAAGGGCCAGAGCCGCAACTTCTGTTTGGCGATGCTCCAGAGCTTGGCCAGACCGTGGGGTTCCACGATCAGGAACCAGACGATGAGCGCGCCGAAAACCATGAACTCGGTGTGGGACACCGTGGCGGTGGAAATTTCCACGCCGACAAGTGAGCCCACCGCGGGCAGGAACTGGTTGAGGAAAATGGGCAGCACCACGATGAAGGCCGCGCCGAAGAAGCTGCCCATGATGGAGCCCATGCCGCCGATGATCACCATGAAGAGCAGCTGGAAACTGCGGTCGATGGAGAAGGCCGCGGGCTCCCACGAACCCAGGTGCACGAAGCCCCACAGACCGCCGGCCACCCCGATGATGAAAGAGCTGACCGCAAAGGCGCTGAGCTTGGCGTACATCGGGCGGATGCCGATCACAGAAGCCGCCACGTCCATGTCGCGGATGGCCATCCATTCGCGCCCGATGGCCGAGCGCACCAGGTTCTTGGCCAGCAGCGCAAACACCACCAGAAAGCCCAGGCAGAAGAGGTACTTCTCCATCGGCGTGTTGATGATCCAGCCCAGCACCGAGAGGTTGGAGACCGAGACCGAACCCGAGGCGGTGTTGTTGGTGAACCAGCCGATGCGCAGGAACGCCCAGTCGCAGAAGAACTGTGCGGCCAGCGTGGCCACCGCCAGATACAGCCCCTTGACGCGCAGGCTGGGGATGCCGAAGAAGATGCCCACCAGCGTGGCGAAGAAGCCGCCCGAGAGCAGGGCGATGATCACCGGCATGCCGTCGATGCGCACATAGGTGTTGTAGGCCATGTAGGCGCCCACCGCCATGAAGGCGCCCGAGCCCAGGCTGATCTGCCCGCAGTAACCCACGAGGATGTTCACGCCGAGCGCGGCCAGCGCCAGGATCAGGAAGGGGATGAGGATGGCGCGGAACATGTACTCGTCCACCAGCAGCGGCACGCCGATGAAGGCAAACGCGATGAAGGCCAGGATGACCCAGCGGTCCTGCGCGATCGGGAAGATCTGCTGGTCGGCGCGGTAGGAGGTCTTGAACTGACCGTTTTCTCTGTAGAACATGTTTTTCTTCTCCTCAATGTGTCCGGCGAGCCGTGCCTTGCACGGGGCTTCCGTGGAACCGGCTTTGCCGGGCCACAGGGAGCGTTCCCCTCCCGCCGAAGGCGAGAGAGGGGGAAGACGCGAAGCGGCGCAGGGGGTGCTTCATACCCTGTCAATGATCTTCTCGCCGAACAAGCCCTGCGGCCTGAACAGCAGGAACACCAGCGCCAGCACATACGCAAACCAGATCTCGATGCCCCCGCCCACATAGGGGCCGAGGTAGACCTCGGAGAGCTTCTCGCCCACGCCGATGATCAGGCCGCCGATGATGGCGCCGGGCACCGAGGTCAGGCCGCCCAGGATGATCACGGGCAGGGCGCGTAGCGCCACGGTGGTGAGCGAAAACTGCACACCGAGCTTGGAGCCCCAGATGATCCCGGCCACCAGCGCGGTGATGCCGGCGACGAACCAGACGATGACCCAGATGCGGTTGAGCGGAATGCCGATGGATTGCGCGGCCTGGTGGTCGTCGGCCACGGCGCGCAGTGCGCGTCCGGTGGACGTTTTCTGGAAGAACAGCGAGAGCACGGCCACCAGCAGCGCCGCCACGCAGGCCGCGTACACGTCTTCGAGGTTGACCAGCACGCCGCCTTCAAAGACACCTTCGAACAGGAAGATCGGGTCCTTGGGCATGCCCACGTCGATCTGGTAGATGTCCGAGCCGAAGATGGTCTGGCCCAGGCCGTCCAGAAAGTAGGTGATGCCCAGCGTGGCCATGAGCAGCGTCACACCTTCCTGGTTGACCAGATGGCGCAGCACCAGGCGCTCGATCAGCCAGGCCAGCACGAACATGAGCGCACCGGCCATGACGAAGGCGATCAGGTTGCCCAGGAACTTGTCCTCGATGCCCAGCCAGCCCGGCACCCAGCCGGAGAAGCGCGCCATGGCCAGCGCCGCGAACAGCACCATGGCGCCTTGCGCGAAGTTGAAGACGCCGGAGGCTTTGTAGATGAGCACGAAGCCCAGCGCCACCAGCGAATACAGCATGCCGGCCATGAGGCCGCCGAGAAGCGCTTCAAGAAAGAAAGCCATATCAAGTGCCTTTATGGCCGTTCGCCCTGAGCCTGTCGAAGGGCTCTGGCGGTGTTGGTGTGGAGGGCTTCGACAGGCTCAGCCCGAACGGGGTTTCGGTTCATCTCAGTGGGAGGTTCCAAGGTAGGCGCTGATGACCTCCTCGTTGTTGCGAACTTCTTCGGGCGTGCCGTCGCCGATCTTCTTGCCGTAGTCGAGCACCACCACGCGGTCGGAGATGTCCATCACCACGCCCATGTCGTGCTCGATCAGCACGATGGTGGTGCCGAACTCGTCGTTCACATCCAGGATGAAGCGACTCATGTCCTGCTTCTCTTCCACGTTCATGCCGGCCATGGGCTCGTCCAGCAGCAGCACCTGCGGCTCCATGGCCAACGCCCGGCCCAGGTCCACGCGTTTCTGCAGGCCATAGGGCAGGGTGCCCACGGGCGTCTTGCGAAAGGCCTGGATCTCCAGGAAGTCGATGATGTGTTCGACAAACTCGCGGTGTTGTTCTTCTTCTTTCTGCGCGCCGCCCAAAAATTTCAAGCCTGCGAAGGGATTGCGAAACGCCTGCGCGAGGATGTTGCTTTTGATGCGCAGGTTGCGCCCGGTCATGATGTTGTCGATCACGCTCATGCCCTTGAAGAGCGCGAGGTTCTGGAAGGTGCGCGCGATGCCCATCTCGGCCACCTGGCGGCTGTTCATGTGCTTGAAGGTCTGGCCGCGAAAGCTGATCGAACCCTCTTGCGGCTGGTACACGCCGTTGATGCAGTTGAGCATGGAGCTCTTGCCCGCGCCGTTGGGGCCGATGATGGCGCGCACCTCGTGCTCGCGCACGTTGAAGCTGATGTCGGTGAGCGCCTTGACGCCGCCGAAGCGCAGGCTGATGTTGTGCACGTCGAGGATGACGTCGCCGATTTTTTTGCTCATGGTGTGGTGTTCAGGCTGCGGCTTTCACCGGGGCGAAGGTCTTGGCGTCACCCAGCTTGAGCGTGGCGCTCACCGAGCCGCTGCGCCCGTCTTCGAACTTCACCTGGGTTTCGATGTACTGCTCGGTCTTGCCGCTGTAGAGCGCATCCACCAGCGCGGCATACCGCTCGCTGATGAAGCCGCGGCGTACCTTGTTCGTGCGGGTGAGTTCACCGTCGTCGGCGTCCAGTTCCTTGTGCAGCACCAGGAAGCGGCTGATCTGGCTGCCCGCGAGCAGCTCGTCGCGGCTCAGGTCGGCGTTGACCTTTTCAACGCAGTCGCGGATGAGTTCGTATACCTCGGGCTTCTGCGCCAGATCGGTGTAGCCGGCGTACGAGAGGTTGCGCCGCTCGGCCCAGTTGCCCACCGCCTCGAAGTCGATGTTGAGCATCACGCACACGCGCTCGCGCTTGTCGCCCAGGGCCACCGCCTCCTTGATGTAGCTGAAGAACTTGAGTTTGTTCTCCACGTACTTGGGCGCAAACATGGCGCCGTCGTGCACGCCGCCCATGATGCGGCCCACGTCTTTCACGCGGTCGATGATCTTCAGATGGCCGGATGCATCGATGAAGCCGGCATCACTCGTGTGGTACCAGCCGTCAGCGGTCAACACCTCGGCGGTGGCGCTCGGGTTCTTGTAGTAACCCTTGAGCAGCCCGGGCGACTTCACCAGGATCTCGCCACTGTCGCTGAGCTTGATCTCCACGCCTTCGCAGGGTACGCCCACGGTGTCGGCACGGGCTTCGTGGTCGGGCTGCAGGCAGACAAACACGGCTGTTTCGGTGGAGCCGTAGAGCTGCTTCAAGTTGATGCCGATGGAGCGGTAGAAGCTGAACAGGTCGGGGCCGATGGCTTCTCCGGCGGTGTAGGCCACGCGCACGCGGCTCATGCCCAGGTTGTTGCGCAGCGGGCCGTAGACCAGCCAGTCGCCGAGCTTGTATTTGATGGCGTCGACCAGCCCGATGGATTGGCCGTCCATGCGCGTGGGGCCCACGCGCTGGGCCACGTCCATGAAGTAATGGAACATGCCGCGCTTCAAGGCGCCGGCGTCGTCCATGCGGATCATCACGCTGGTGAGCAGGCCTTCAAACACGCGCGGCGGCGCGAAGTAGTAGGTGGGGCCGACTTCCTTGAGGTCGATGGTGACCGTGGCGCCGGACTCCGGGCAGTTCACCACGTAGCCGGCCACCAGCCACTGCGCGTAGGAAAAGATGTTCTGCCCGATCCAGGCCGGCGGCATGTAGGCCAGCACCTCGTCGGCAGGGGTGAGCTTGTCGAAGCGCGCGCCCACGTCGGCGCGGTTGATCAGCGTGTGGTGGGTGTGCACCACGCCCTTGGGGTTGCCGGTGGTACCGCTGGTGAAAAACATGGCGGCCACGTCGTCGGGTTTGCACGCCGCCACCTGCTCGCGGAACAACTGCGGGTGGGCCTTGGCGTGTGCCTGGCCGGCGGCGATCAGCTCTTCCACACCACCCAGGCCGGGCTGGTCGTAGTTGCGCAGGCCGCGCGGGTCGTCGTAGTAAATGTGTGAGAGCTGCGGGCACTGCTCACGGATCTCCAGCATCTTGTCGACCTGCTCCTGGTCTTCCACCACGCAGAAACGCACCTCGGCGTTGTTGATCGGGAACACGCATTCACCACCCACCGCGTCCTGGTAGAGCGGAATCGGGATCGCACCCAGCGACTGCGCGGCCAGCATGGTGGCGTAGAGGCGGGGCCGGTTGGCGCCGATCACCACCATGTGTTCACCGCGCTTCAAGCCGGCCTGGTGCAGACCGCAAGCCAGCGCCTCGACGAGGCGGGCCATGTTGGCCCAGCTCGTGGTCTGCCAGATGCCGTATTCCTTCTCGCGCATCGCCGGGGCGCCGGGGCGGCGCTGGGCGTGGTCCAGCAAGAGCTGGGGGAACGTCGTTTGCATGTGTGTCTCCTGGAGCCGATCGCTTCGTCGGCGTCTGGCGTGTCCCGCACCGGACACGTCTTGATGCAGCGGATCGTAGGACTTCGTTTGACGCCATGTTGTCCGTACGACGACAATTGCGGGTCATCCCTCCTAGGACTTTCCCGTACGGGTTTGCGCCTCCCAGACCGCCATGAGCCTCTTCAGCCCCCACCGTTCCGGCAACGACCTGCGCACCCGCGCGCGCGCGCCCACCGAGGCCGAACTGGCCGAAATTCCCTGGCTGCAACGCCTCACGCCGAGCGATCGGCAGCGTGCGGTGGACGCGCTGGTGGTGGGCGAGGCGGACGCGGGCGACATCATCTGCCGCTTCGGCCGGCCGGTGACCTACTGGTTCGGCCTGGTGGACGGCCTGCTCAAGATGAGCAACGACGATTCACAAGGCCCGGTGATCACCTTCACCGGCGTGGCGCCGGGTGGCTGGTTTGGCGAAGGCACGGTGCTCAAACACGAGCAGTACCGCTACAACATCCAGGCGCTGCGCAAGAGCCGCGTGGCCGGTCTGCCGGTGGAGACCTTCGACTGGCTGCTCGACCACTCGATCGGCTTCAACCGTTTTGTGATGCACCAGCTCAACGAACGCCTGGGCCAGTTCATCGCGGCGCGCGAGATCGACCGCCTGAACAGCCCGGATTTGCGCGTGGCGCGCAACCTGGCCGCGCTGTTCCACCCCCTGCTCTCGCCCAACGTGGCCGGTATCTTGCGCATCACCCAGCAAGAGCTGGCCTACCTGGTGGGCCTGTCGCGCCAGCGCACCAACGAGGCGCTGACCACGCTGGCGGCCAAGGGCTGGATACGCGTGGAATACGGCGGTTTGCGCGTGCTCGACCTCGCGGCGCTGCGCTCCGGCGTTCTTGATGAGGGATGATCGACCCATGACCACCGACAAACCCGCCCGCACGCTCAAGCTCACCCCGGGCGCCGCTCAGAAAAAACCCGCCGATCCGTTCGCACCGCGCCGCGCGCCGGTGCGCCCACCCGGCCCGGCCCGCGCCAAGAGCGTTTCAGCCTCGGCGCCCAAACCTCCACGTGAACCGGCCAAGCCCTACGGCACCCCGCGTGGCGGCCCCGAGGGCGAACGCCCGCGCTACAGCGCAGACCGCCCCCGCTCGGGCCCCGGCGCGGCTCCGCGTGGTGATGACCGTGGCTGGAGTGAACGCCCGGCGCCACGCCGCGCGGACGATCGTTTCGCAGCGCCTGAGCGTCCACAACGCAGCCCCGCTCCAGCACCACGCCCTCAGCCGCACCGGCCCGACCTCGCCCGCGTGGGCAACGTGCGCGGTGAAATCCGCCTCAACAAACGCATGGCCGACCTCGGCCTGTGCTCGCGTCGCGAAGCCGACGAATGGATCGCGCGCGGCTGGGTGCTGGTCAACGGCGAACCCGCGGTGATGGGCATGCCGGTGGCGCCCGACGCGCAGGTGGCCGTGTTACCGCAAGCGCGCCACCAGCAGGCCGGGCAGGTCACCATCCTGCTCAACAAACCGGTGGGTTATGTGAGCGGTCAGCCCGAAGACGGCCACGAGGCCGCCGCCACGCTGATCGGCGCACCGAGCCAGTGGCGCGGCGACGCCAAGACCCCCGCCGATGGCCGGCGTTTCGCACCCGAACACACACGCGGCCTGGCCCCGGCCGGCCGGCTCGACATCGACTCCACCGGTCTGCTCGTGCTCACGCAAGACGGCCGCGTGGCACGCACGCTGATCGGCGAGAGCAGCGGCGTGGAAAAGGAATACCTGGTGCGTGTTCAGTTCGCGCCCAACGGCCCGATGGGTGCAGGCGTGATCGCGGAAAACGTGCAGGCGATCTTTCCGCCACACCAGCTGGCCCGGCTGCGCCACGGCCTGAGCCTGGACGACCAGCCCTTGAAGCCCGCGCAGGTGGAATGGCAGAACCCGGAGCAGCTGCGTTTTGTGCTGGTGGAAGGCAAGAAACGCCAGATCCGCCGCATGTGCGAGCAGGTCGGCCTGCACGTGGTGGGTTTGAAGCGGGTGCGCATCGGCCAGGTGGTGCTGGGCAATCTGCCGGTGGGGCAATGGCGGTATTTGCGGGCTGACGAAGCTTTTTGATTCGTTGATTTCGCTCTGAGACCTCGCGCCAGGCCGGTGGCGGCGCCCGCGTTCTCCGGCCCTGCTCGCGGGGGTCTGCCCGGCGGTTCATGGGCTGCTTCGTCAACACCGTTTCTTGGGCGCTGCCTCTGTGGCAACCGCGAATGGGGGCCTGCGCCCGCGGGCACCGCCACCGTCCTGTGAGCAAACGTGGGCACGCCCATCTTTGCGCGCCCACACCTCGTGGGGCGGATGGAGCGGGTGCGCGGGCGCAGGCCCCCATTCGCGGTTGCCACAGAGCCAGAGCGCCAGCCACCGTGTTGACACAGCGGTCTATGAATCGCCGGGCAGACCCCCGCGAGCAGGGCCGGAGAACGCGCACCCGCTCCGTCCGCCCTCGCACAAAAAGCCGAGTGAAACCCGAGCACGCCAGTCCCTGACGCACAAAAGCAAAGCCCTGAGGGCCACAATGCCCCATGACCCGCGCCAAACCCTCCGCCACCCGCCAGGCCGTGCTGCGCCACCTGCGGCCCAGTGACCTGCAGGCCGCGGTGCGGCTGGCCACGCAGGCCACCACCGGTGTGATCGGCATCGCCGAGGGCGTGCACCAGTCGGTGCGCCGCAAGCTGGGCCTGTCGGCGGGCACGGAAGACGACCGCACGGGTGGCTTCACCGGGCAGATCTACCGCGGCATTCGCGGCGTCACGGCCATGGTCGGCCACGGGCTGGACGGCGCGCTCTCCACCCTGTTGCCCATCCTGGACGACCCTTCCACCCACCCCGCGCCCTCACCCGGCCGAGAAGCCGTGCTCGCCGCGCTCAACGGCGTGATGGGCGACCGCCTGTTGGCACACAACAACCCGCTGGTGCAGCACATGGAGCTGCGCCTGGCCGGGCAGGCCCTGCCGATGGAGCGACCCACCCACCTGCGCGAACGGCTGGCCGGCGCCTCGCCCCACCTGCTGCTGCTGGTGCACGGCCTGTGCATGAACGACACGCAGTGGCATCGCAACGGCCACGACCACGGTGCCTTTCTGGCCCAAGCGCTGGACTGCACGCCGGTTTATGCGCGCTACAACAGCGGCCTGCACACCTCGATCAACGGCCGCGAACTCGCCGGCCAGCTCGAACGCCTGGCGGCGCATTGGCCGGCGCTCGAATCCATCACCGTGCTGAGCCACAGCATGGGCGGGTTGCTGGCGCGCGCCGCTGTGTTCTACGGCCGGCAGATGGGCCACCGCTG
Source organism: Hydrogenophaga sp. (assembly GCF_048549895.1). Lineage (GTDB taxonomy): Bacteria > Pseudomonadota > Gammaproteobacteria > Burkholderiales > Burkholderiaceae_C > Hydrogenophaga. Next base: position 1,820 of record NZ_JBLYYB010000248.1, on the reverse strand, counting down.
GCCCGCGCAACTCAAGCACCTGGTGTTTCTGGGCACGCCGCACCACGGCGCGCCGCTGGAGCGGGCGGGTCACGGCGTGGACGTGTTGCTCGCCGCTTCGCCTTTCACCCTGCCGTTCACGCGCCTGGGCATGCTGCGCAGCGCCGGCATCACCGACCTGCGCCATGGCCATGTGCTGGACGACGACTGGCAGGGGCGGGGACGGTTCGATTCCCCGCATGACCACCGCGTGCCGCTGCCGCTGCCCGAAGGCGTGGCCTGCTTCACCGTGGCCGCCACGCTCGCGCCGCAGCGCGGCCTGCTGGCCGACCGCCTCACCGGCGACGGCCTGGTGCCGCTGCGCAGCGCGCTGGGCCAGCACGACGAGGCCGCGCGAAGGCTGGTGTTTGCCCGAGACAGCCAGCGCACCGTGCACCGCACGGGTCACCTGGAGCTGCTCTCCAGCCCGGTGGTGGCGCAGCAACTGGTGCAGTGGTTGGTGCCCGTGGCGGTGGACGCTGACTGAACCGCCTCAGCGCTCCCGCCCAGCCTCGTGCCACGCCCGCTGCACCGGTGACAGCAGGTACTGCATCACGGTGCGTTGGCCCAGCAGGATTTCGGCCTGGGCCTGCATGCCGGCGGTGAGTTCGTGGCGTCGATCGTCGCGCACCAGCGCCGCGTCGCGCAGGCTCACCGTGGCTTTGTAACGCAGCGGCGGCGGCAGGGCGCCATCGGGCGCCGGCGATCGACCCGGCTCTTCGGTCTGTGCATCGGCGTTCACCCACTGCAGATCGCCGTGCGCCATGCCGTACTTCTGGAACGGATAGGCCGCAAACTTCAACTTGACGGACTGGCCTGGCCGAACGAAGCCCACATCGTCGTTGGCGATCCAGACCTCCACCTTCAGCGGCGCCTGCTGCGGCACCAGCGTGGCCAGCACGGTGCCGGGCTGCACCACTGTTCCCACGGTGTGCGTGGCCAACTCCTTCACGATGCCTTCGTGCGGCGCGCGCAGTTCCATCAGGGCGCGGCGGTGCTGCTGTTTCTGCCAGTCCGCCTCCAGCCGTTCCAGCTGCGAACGGGTCTCGGCGCGCTCGGTGTGCAGGCGCTGGCGGTGCTCGGCCTGTATCTGTTCCAGTTTCTTCACCGACTGGTCGATGCTCGCCCGCGCCGAGGCGATCACGTGCTGTTGGGTGGCGAGTTCCTGTTCTTTCTCGATGCGTTCGCGCCGTTTGTCGCTGACCATGAGCTGGCCGGTGAAGCCCTGGTCGGCGAGTTGCGCATAGGCCGTTTCCTGCGCCTGAAAGTGGGGCAAGACCGCTTGCAACCGCTGGCTTTGCTGCTGAGCGGCAGCCAGCTCTTGTTGCGCCTTGAGCATGCGGCTGCGCTCTTCGGCCAGTGCGCTTGCCAGTGCCGCTTCGTTTGCCAGTTGCTGGGCCAAGGCCTCTTGCGCCAACGGTTGCAATTCATCGGCGTCGATCTTCAGCCGCTGTTCGGCCAGTTCAGCGTCCACGCGGCGCAACGCGAGCCGCTTGCGCCCGCGTTCGGTGGTGAGCGCGCTGAGGTCGGTGTCGGTGGTGAGCGCGTCCATGCGCATGAGCACCTGGTCTTTCTGAACCGTCTGCCCTTCGCGCACGAGGATGGCGCTGACGATGCCCGCCTCTGACGGTTGCACGATCTTGAGGTAGTCCTCGGGCACCAGCTTGCCTTCGGCCACGGCCACGATGTCGAGTCGACCCACCGAAGCCCAGACGATGAGGAACACCAGCAGTGCCAGCAGGCACCACAGCACCCGCCGGCCGATGGGGGAGGGAGCCTGCTGTTGCAGGCGGATCAGGGGT
>NZ_JBLYYB010000247.1:0-13188 GCF_048549895.1 Hydrogenophaga sp. | reverse complement strand
GGAGCAAGTAGCCCATGAACGCTTCAGCCATCTGGCACAGGAAGATCGCGCAGCCGAAGACCCAGACCAATTCGCGCGGCTTGCGGTAGCTGCCGTAGATCAGGCCACGGAACATGTGCAGATACACCACCACAAAAAACGCCGAGGCGCCGGTGGAGTGCATGTAGCGGATCAACCAGCCCCACGGCACGTCTCGCATGATGTACTCGACCGATGCAAACGCCAGCGCTGCGTCGGGCTTGTAGTGCATCACGAGGAAGATGCCGGTGACGATCTGGATCACGAGCACCAGCAGTGCGAGCGAGCCGAAGAAGTACCAGAAGTTGAAGTTCTTCGGTGCGTAGTACTCGGCCAGATGCTCGTTGTACAGCTTGGAGAGAGGGAACCGGTTGTCGACCCAGTTCAGCGCTTTCTCGGCGATCGGGGCATTGGGGGAAACTTCTTTGAATTCAGCCATGGGTTGCCTCTGTGTGGCGTTGTCTGATCTCGCTGCGAACCGCTACGGCTCAGGCCTGCTTCTCTTCACCCACCAGCAGGGTGGTGTCGGACAAGTAGTAGTGCGGCGGAACTTCCAGGTTGTCGGGAGCCGGCTTGTTCTTGAACACGCGACCGGCGAGGTCGAAGGTGGAACCGTGGCAAGCACACAGGAAACCACCTTGCCAATCGTCCGGCAGGGACGGCTGAGGGCCAGGAGTGAGGCGGTCTCCAGGAGAGCAACCCAGATGGGTACAGATGCCCACGGTCACCAGGATCTCGGGCTTGATCGAGCGGTGGTGGTTCCTGGCGTATTCCGGGGTGGGCACAGCGTTGCGGGCCGATTCCGGGTCCGCCAGCTGGCCGCCGATTTTTTCGAGTTCGGCCAGCTGCTCGGGCGTGCGGCGCATGATCCACACGGGCTTGCCGCGCCATTCGACAACGATTTTTTCACCGGGGAGGATGCCCGACACATCGACCTCAACCGCAGCACCTGCGGCTTTGGCGCGCTCGGACGGCTGGAATGTGCTCACGAAGGGCACAGCGACAGCGGCTGCACCCACGCCACCCATGGCGCAGGAGGTGATCAGCCAGGTACGGCGGCTGCTGCTGGCAGGCGCTTGGGCGGTTGCTTCACTCATGGAACTCTTTCAATGAGACTTCAGGTCGGGACATTCGGGACAACCCGGCATTGTACTGGAGCCCACACCCTCAACTCCCGCTTGTCGGGGTGCAGGTGAGGGCTATTGAAGCCGTGGAACGCAGTTCGTCGACCCCCCTTCGCGGCTGCCATGCACAACGGGCCCAAGCCTTGTGTGAGAATCATTTTTGGCAGTCGCGGAGGCAGTGCAATGATCATTTCCAACAACCATCCAACGAGGGAAACACCATGAGCGTGATGCAGGAATTCAAAGAGTTTGCCGTCAAGGGCAACGTCATCGATCTGGCCGTTGGCGTGATCATCGGAGGCGCGTTCGGCAAGATCGTGACCTCGATGGTGGACGACATCATCATGCCCATCGTCGGCTCGATCTTCGGCAACCTCGACTTCACCAACCTCTACGTGGCTCTGGGCAAGGTGCCGGATGGCACGGCGCCCACGCTCGCGGCACTCAAGGCCGCGGGGGTGCCCACACTGGCCTACGGCAACTTCATCACCGTGGCCATCAACTTCACCATCCTCGCCTTCATCATCTTCGTGATGGTCAAGCAGGTGAACCGCCTCAAGCGCGAGACCCCCGCAGCGCCGCCCGCGCCAGTGGCCACACCGGAAGACGTGGTGCTGCTGCGCGAGATCCGCGACAGCCTCAGGAAGTAAGGCTCGCCGCCAAGGCCGCGTCGATCGCGGCCAGCAGGCTGCAGGGGCTGGCGCGCCCAGTGCCGGCGATGTCGAACGCGGTGCCGTGGTCGGGGCTGGTGCGCACGAGAGGCAGACCCAGCGTGGTGTTCACGCCGTGGTCCAGACCCAGCAGCTTGACCGGGATCAGCCCCTGGTCGTGGTACATGGCCACGACCACGTCAAAGCCGCCCTGCCGGGCCCGCATGAACACGGTGTCCGGCGCGTGCGGGCCGCTGGCCTCAATGCCCTCTTGCTGCGCGAGCGCGATGGCTGGCGCTATTGAATCCCGGTCCTCCGATCCGAACAAGCCGCCCTCCCCCGCGTGCGGGTTCAGGCCCGCCACGGCGATGCGTGGCCGGGCCACGCCGATGCGCTGAAAGTGCGCTTGGGTGATGCGGATCGTCTGCAACACCTGCTCGGTGGTCACGGCGTCCAGCGCCCGCCTGAGGGAGACGTGGATGCTCACCAGCACCGTGCTCAGGCCCGGACAGCTCAGCATCATGCGCACGGGCAGCTCGGCGACCGGCACACCCAGGTGCTCCGCGCTGAGCGCCTGCAGCAGTTCGGTGTGTCCGGGATGTTCAATGCCCGCAGCCGCCAGTGCTTCCTTGTGGATAGGCGCGGTCACCACGGCACGCGCCCGGCCTTGCAGTGCGGCCCGGGCCGCCCATTCGATGCAATCGGCGGCGGCCCGACCAGCGATTGCGCTGACGCACCCGATCTCCACTGGCTGGCCCAGCTTGCACGCCTGCACCACCGCCATGCAACCCGGTGGCACCGCCGCCAGGTCACTGAGATCGGCGATCTCGGCCAGCATCAAGGGCGCGGACCCCGTGGCCAGCTGACGCGTCGCCCGGCGCAAGGTCTCCACGTCGCCGGCCACCACAACCTGCCCCAGAAGCTCGGGCCGTTCCAGGAAGGCTTTGACAATGATTTCCGGGCCGATGCCGGCCGGGTCTCCCATGGTCAGCACAATGGGGCATGGACTGTGCAGAGAGCGGGTGGCAGGGTTCATCGGGACTCAGGCCGGGTTGTCGATGTCGATGAACACATGCGCCAGCCCGAGCTGCGCCGCCACATGCGCACCCACCGCTGGCGCGCCATAGCGTTCGGACGCATGGTGGCCACAGGCGATGTAGGCCACGCCGCACTCGCGCGCGTAGTGGGCTTGCGGCTCGGAGATTTCACCGGTGATGAACACGTCGGCCCCGGCGGCAATGGCGGCCTCAAAGTAGCCCTGCGCCCCGCCCGTGCACAACGCCACTTGTTGCACCGGCCGATCGGGTTCGGCCACCAGCGTGACGGCCCGGCCCAATTGCGAGGCCACGTGGTCGGCCAGCCCGGCAGCCGACGCCGACGGTCTGCGCCCCATGAAACCCAGCGATTGCTCGCCGAATCGGCCGCGCGCATCGGCGTAAAGCGCCACGCCCAGCCGCTGGGCCAGTTGCGCGTTGTTGCCCAGCTCGGCGTGCGCGTCCAGCGGCAGGTGGTAGGCCAACAGGTTGATGTCGTGGGCCAGCAGGCGGGACAGGCGCTGCTTCATCCAGCCCGTCACACGCCCGTCCTGACCGCGCCAGAACAAGCCGTGGTGCACCAGGATGGCGTCGGCGCCTTCGGCAATCGCAGCGTCGATCAGCGCGCGGCTGGCCGTCACACCGCTCACGAGCTTGCGAACCTCGGCGCGGCCTTCGACTTGCAATCCGTTGGGACCGTAGTCTTTGAACAGTGCAGGCTGCAGCAACTGGTCCAGTGCCTGCGTGAGGGCCTCACGGGAAACCGCAGGCGGTGAAGATCGATCGGTGGGCATGGGACTTTCGGTTTCGCTGGGGGCCACAAAGGCCGTCCATTCTGACACCGCACCCGCGCCATGCCCGGCGGGCTTGAACACCGCATGCCGGCACCCATTTGCAGGACAATGAGCGCCGACTTCAACCCTTTTTCAGCTCCCCCATGAAACGACTCTGGCTCCTGTTCGCCCAAACCGTCACCGTGCTGGTGGCGGCCCTGTTTGTGGTGGCCACCCTGCAGCCTCAGTGGCTCGGGCGCTCCGCGTCCGTGGCGTCGGTGGTGCCGGTGCTGGAAGCGCCCTCGCTGGGCACGGCACCCGCTGCGGTGGACGGCGCGTCGAGCTTTCGCAGCGCCGCGCGTGCCGCATCACCCGCGGTGGTGAGCATCAACACCAGCAAGGCGGCGGTCAGCGGCGCGCAGAACGCCGACCCCTGGTTTCGTTTCTTTTTCGGCGACCAGGCGCAGAGCCAGCCGCAAACCGGCCTGGGCTCAGGCGTGATCGTGAGCCCGGCGGGCTATGTGCTGACCAACAACCACGTGATCGAAGAAGCCGACGAGATCGAAGTCATCCTCAACGACGGTCGCAAAAGCGCGGCCAAGGTGATCGGCACCGATCCGGAAACCGATCTCGCGATCCTGAAGATCGAGCTGACCGACCTGCCCGTGATCACCCTGGGCAACTCCGACGCACTGGAAATCGGCGACCAGGTGCTGGCCATCGGCAACCCCTTCGGCGTCGGACAGACCGTCACCAGCGGCATCGTGAGCGCCCTGGGCCGCACGCAGCTGGGCATCAACACCTTCGAGAACTTCATCCAGACCGACGCCGCCATCAACCCGGGCAATTCGGGTGGCGCGCTGGTGGACGTGAGCGGGCATTTGATGGGCATCAACACGGCCATCTATTCGCGCTCGGGCGGCTCCATGGGCATCGGTTTTGCCATCCCCACCTCCACCGCGCGCAACGTGCTGGATGCCATCGTGCGCGACGGCCAGGTCACGCGCGGCTGGATCGGTGTGGAGCCTCAGGACCTCACGCCCGAATTGGCCGAGAGCTTCGGGCTGCAGCCGGGCGCGGGTGTCGTCATCACGGGGGTGCTGCAGAACGGCCCGGCGGCGCAAGCCGGCATTCGTCCGGGTGACGTGATCACTGCGGTGGGCGGCAAGGCCGTGACCAATGTGCCGCAGCTGTTGTCTGCGGTGGCGGCTTTGCAGCCGGGCACCGCGTCACCGCTGGACGTGACGCGCCGCGACGGCAAGACTCAGATTCAGGTCACGCCGGGTCGGCGCAACGTCGCACGGCAAGCGGCGGCTCGCTGAACGAGCTCAGGAAGCCGATTCTTTTTCGGCGGCCTCGGCTTCGGTGGGTGCCGCGGCCTTGATGAACCACTGCGCACCCCAGATGCCGATCTCGTACAAGATGCACATGGGCACGGCGAGGGCCAGTTGCGAGATGACGTCGGGCGGCGTGACGACCGCTGCAATGACGAACGCCACCACGATGAAGTAGCCGCGAAACTCTTTGAGTTTTTCCACGGTCACCATGTTCATCTTCACCAGCAGCACCACCACGATGGGCACCTGGAACGCCAAACCGAAGGCGAGGTAGAGCGAGAGGATGGCCTCCACGTACGAGGCAATGTCGGGCGTGGCGGCCACGCTGGCGGGTGTGAACTGCTGGATGAAGCCAAACATCTTGTCCAGCACGAAGAACTGCACGAAGGCGATGCCCACGTAGGCCAGCAGGCTGCCGAGCACGATCAACGGGATGGCAAAACGTTTCTCGTGGCTGTAGAGCCCCGGCGCCACGAAGGCCCACACCTGGTACATCCACCACGGCAGCGAGAGCAGCAGCGCCGCCATGGCCAGCACCTTGATGGGCACGAAGAACGGCGAGAACACACCCACGGCGATCAGCTTGGCGTCGGGCGGCATGTGCGCGCGGATGGGCACGGCGATCAGGTCGATCAAGCCGCTGGGGCCGGGCCAGAACGCCAGCAAAGCCATGCAGATCGCCAGGCCGATGACCCCGTAGAGCAGCCGGTCCCGCAGCTCCATCAGGTGCTGCACGAACGGTTGTTCTGAACCGGCGAGTTCGTCGGTGGATTTTTCGGTGTCGGACATCAGCGGGGGGCGGAAGAGGAGCGGGGCCGGAAACGGGCCACGCGGGCCGCGCCGGATTGGGTGCGCGTGCGCACCCCGGTGCGGGCCTTGAACCACTGGGGCATGGCTTTCTGCTTGAGCCGCCAGTTCTTTTTGGGGTGCTTGTAAACGGGGGGTTCGAGCGAACCGAGGGTGTCGCTCGAGCTGTAGGACGAGCTGCTGCCATCCAGTCCGGCGGTGGCGTCGGACCACGACTTCTCGAAATCGGTGGCGCCGCTCTGGACCGACTGCTCCACGTCGCGCGCGGCACTCGTCACCGAGTCCTTCATTTTCTTGAGCTCTTCGAGCTCCATGGAGCGGCTGACCTCGGACTTCACGTCGGCCACATACCGCTGCGCCTTGCCCAGCAGGGCACCCACGGTGCGCGCCACACGCGGCAGCTTCTCGGGGCCGATGACGATCAGCGCCACAGCCCCGATGAGGGCGAGTTTGGAAATGCCCAAATCAATCATGTGTCGGCCATCCTGCGGGCGGTTCGGGCTCGGAACGAGCCTGGGGGTGGGCGCTCAGGCAGCGAGTGGTGTCACCGCAGCGCTCGGGGAAGATCAGCTTTTCTGCTTGGCTTCAACGTCGATGGCGTTTTTGTCGGCACGGGTTTCCTGGGTCACCTGACCGGCCGGGGCCGACGCGGTGTCTGCGGGATTTTGACCGCCTTCCTTGATACCGTCCTTGAAGCCTTTGACGGCACCGCCCAGATCAGAGCCGATGTTCTTGAGCTTCTTGGTACCGAACACCATCACCACGATGAGCAGCACGATGAGCCAATGCCAGATTGAAAACGAACCCATGGTTTACTCCAGATATTGAGGTGTTGCGCACTGCGCTGTGGGTGGGATTCTAAGCCCGTGCAGTAGTTCAAGCCCGTCGGGCAGGCAATTCCAGCACCACCGCCACGGGGCGTGGCGCCCGGGACGGCGCGATCAACCGCGCAACCAGGGCCGGGGGCCGCCCATCACGTGCACATGCAGGTGGTGAACCTCTTGTCCGCCTTCAGCGCCGGTGTTGCACACCATGCGAAAACCACCCTCGGGATACGGGTTGCAGCCCTGCTCCGCAGCAAGCTTGGGTGCCAGCACCATCAGGCGGCCCATGAGCCGTTCGTGCTTGGGCCCGAGTTGGGCCATGGACGCAATGTGCAGCTTGGGCACCAACAAAAAATGCACCGGCGCCCAAGGGTGGATGTCGTGAAAGGCGAAGAGGTCTTCGTCCTCGTACACCTTCTTCGACGGAATCTGGCCAGCGATGATCTTGCAGAAGATGCAGTGGGGGTCGTGTGCGGTCATGTCGGCAGCGGGGAGTCGTTCAATCGGGCATGGCCTGGTTGGCGTTCATGCGCACCATGCCCTTGACGATGCGGTAGAGGAACCAGATGGAGATGACGCCCCAGGCAATCCAGCCGGGCAGCACAAAAAGCAGCCACAGCGGCAAGGTGACCAGGTAGAGCACGGCGGCCCAGATCACAGTGCGGATGCGCCATGAAAAATGGCTCGCCTGCCAGGTGCCTTCGGCATCGCTCTTTTTCACCAGATCGATGACCAGCGCCACGATCAGCAAGGCCACGCCGGGCTGGGTAGCGGGCAACACCGCACCCACAGCCACGATGAGGTGCAGGATGTAACTGACCCAGCCGATGGTCTTGAGGGACTGGGCCCGTTCGTTGTCGACCGGTTCAACGTCGATGATGTCGCTCATGGCAATGTCCTTTCAATGGGCATCGGGCTCGGTGCCGGCTTCGCGCGCCAGCACCTTGCGCATGGCTTTCTCTTCGAGGCCGCTCAGGCCTTCGCGGCGCACCAGCTCGGCCACCACGTCAGCCGGCCCGAGCTTGTAATGGGCCAGCGCGATCATGCAGTGAAACCAGAGATCAGCCACCTCATTCACCAGTTTTTGTGGGTCGCCACCGTGGTCCAGGTCCTTGGCGGCCATCACAGCCTCGGTGGCTTCTTCGCCGACCTTCTTGAGGAAGCTGTCCGGGCCTTTGTGCAGCAGCCGGGCCACATAACTTTTTTCGGGATCGCCGCCGTTGGCCGGTTTGCGGCTTTCGATCACGGCGGCCAGGCGGGCCAGGTCATCGGTGGTGGACATATTCGTTTATCTGTAGATCGATTCGGGGTCTTTGAGCACAGGCTCGACTGCGTGCCACTGGTCTTGGTCCAGGCGCTGGAAAAAGCAGCTGTGGCGCCCGGTGTGACAGGCAATGCCGGGCTCGTGGCCAAGCTGGGTGACTTTGAGCAGCACCACGTCGTTGTCGCAGTCCATGCGGATGTCGTGTACGGTCTGCACGTGGCCCGATTCTTCGCCTTTGAACCACAGCTTGTTGCGCGAGCGGCTGAAATACACCGCGCGCCCCAGTTCTGAGGTCTTCTGCAGCGCCTCGCGGTTCATCCACGCGAACATGAGCACATCGCCCGTGGCCGCCTCCTGCGCGATCACGGGCACCAGGCCCTGCGCGTCCCATTTCACATCGTCCAACCAGTTCATGCGGGGAATCTAACATGGGCATTTGAGCGCCCATGTGTCAACGCGGGCAAAGCCGCTACGATGAGGCCGGTTCTGACAAGACCGATGCCGCCCGATCTCTTGCCACTGCGCGGCTCCGCGCACAGGAACCCCCATGAAACTCCGCACCCTGCTCCTCATCCTGTTCATCTTGTTGGTCGCCGGTTTCGTGGCGCTCAACTTCGCCCAGATCCTGCAACCGACCGCCTTGAACTTCGGCTTCACCGAGGTTCAGGCGCCGCTGGGTCTGGTGCTGCTGGGCGTGCTGGCGTTGGTGCTGGTGGTGTTTCTCGCCGCGCTCGTCTACCAGCAGACCACTCACATGATGGAAGTGCGCCGCGTCACCCGAGAAGCGTCCGAGCAACGCACGCTGGCCGACAAGGCCGAGGCCTCGCGCTTCACCGAGCTGCGCACGTTTTTGCAAGCCGAGATGCAGGCCACCGCCGCGCGGGAGATCGATCTGGCCGAGAAGCTGCACCAGAAGGTGGACCGCCTGCAAGCTGCGATGACCGAGGTGATCGAGCAGAACGGCAATGGCCTGAGCGCCAGTCTGGGTGAGCTGGAAGACCGCCTGGAGCGGCAGTTTCAGTTGCGCAGCGACCGGACCTGAGCGAGTGCGTCAGAGCCGGACCGGTATCCCGCGTTCGGCCATGCGCGCCTTGGCCTGGCCCACGGTGAATTCACCGTAGTGGAAGATGCTGGCGGCCAGCACGGCATCGGCCCCGCCCTGCTGCACACCGTCGGCCAAATGGTCGAGGTTGCCCACGCCCCCTGAAGCGATCACCGGCACGTCCACCGCATCGGCCACCGCGCGGGTGAGCGCGAGGTCAAAGCCCGATTTGGTGCCGTCGCGGTCCATGCTGGTGAGCAGGATCTCGCCGGCACCGTGTTCGGCCATCTGGCGCGCCCAGGCCACGGCGTCCAGGCCCGTGTTTTTGCGCCCGCCATGGCTGTACACGTCCCAGCCCTCGCCGCGCAGGGCCAGGTCGTCACCGTGTCGGCGCTTGGCGTCGATGGCCACCACGATGCACTGCGCGCCGTACTTGGCGGATGCATCGCGGATGACTTGAGGGTTGGCCAGGGCTGCGGAGTTGAAACTGGTCTTGTCGGCCCCGGCGTTGAGCAGGCGCCGCACGTCTTCCACCGTGCGCACGCCACCGCCCACGGTGAGCGGAATGAAGACCTGGGATGCCACAGCTTCGATGATGTGCAGGATCAGGTCGCGCCCATCGGATGTGGCCGTGATGTCGAGAAAGGTCAGCTCGTCGGCACCCTGCTCGTTGTAGCGCGCCGCAATTTCCACCGGGTCGCCGGCGTCGCGCAGCTCCACGAAGTTGACGCCTTTCACCACGCGGCCACCGGTCACGTCGAGGCAGGGAATGATGCGTTTGGCGAGCATGTCAGGCCGCAGCGCAGGGCCGCCCCAAGCAAGGCCGCGCCCCCTTGGGGGACAGCGAATACACGAAGTGATGAGCGTGGGGGAGATTCATATCATCCGTTGAGGTCGTCAGCGAGTTGCTGCGCGGCTTCAAAGTCGAGGTCACCGCTGTAGATCGAGCGACCGCAGATCACACCCTCCACGCCCTCGTCTTCCACCGCGCACAGCGCGCGGATATCGTCGAGGTTGGACAAACCGCCCGAGGCGATCACAGGGATGGACACCGCCTGCGCCAGCTTCACCGTGGCCTCGATGTTGATGCCCGAGAGCATGCCGTCGCGGCCAATGTCGGTGTAGATGATGCCTTCGACGCCGTAGTCCTCGAACTTCTTGCCCAAGTCCACCACCTCGTGGCCGGTGAGCTTGCTCCAGCCGTCGGTGGCGACCTTGCCGTCCTTGGCGTCCAGGCCCACGATGATGTGACCGCCGAACGCGGTGCAGGCGTCCTGCAGGAAGCCGGGGTTTTTCACCGCGGCGGTGCCGATGATCACGTAGCGCAAGCCGGCATCGAGGTAACGTTCGATGGTGTCGAGGTCGCGGATGCCGCCGCCGAGCTGCACGTCCACCTCGGAGCCCACCTCTTTCAGGATGGCGCGAATCGCCTGCTCGTTTTTCGGCTTGCCGGCGAAAGCGCCGTTGAGGTCCACCAGGTGCACGCGGCGCGCACCCTTGTCGACCCAACTGCGCGCGATGGCGGCCGGGTCTTCACCGAACACGGTGGATTGGTCCATGTCGCCCTGTTTGAGGCGAACGCACTGGCCGTCTTTCAGATCAATGGCAGGAATCAGCAGCATGGTGGTGTGGTGAAAGGCCTAGGGGTTCCAAGAGAGGAAGTTGCGGTAAAGCGCCAGCCCCTGGTCGGCACTTTTTTCGGGGTGAAACTGAGTGGCAAAAATGTTGTCGCGGGCAATCGCTGCGGCGAAGCGACCACCATAGTCGGCTTCGCCCACACAATGCAAGGCCTGGGCAGGCCGAGCATAAAAGCTGTGTACGAAATAAAAATAGGCGCCATCCCGGATGCCTGTCCACAGCGGGTGTATCGGACGGCCCAGCTCGTGGAACACCGGATTCCAGCCCATTTGCGGCACCTTGAAGCGGCTGCCATCGGCCTGCAAACGGCCTTCCAAGCGAAAACGCACCACCTCGCCGGGAATCAGGCCCAGCCCGTCGGTCGGCCCTTCTTCGCTGCGGTCCAGCAGCATCTGCATGCCCACACACACGCCGAACAGCGGCTTGTTCGCTGCGGCGTGCAGCACGGCGTCTTTCAGGCCGGAGGCGGCAAGCTCGTTCATGCAATCGGCCATGTGGCCTTGACCGGGCAGCACCACGCGGTCAGCGTCCAGCACGTGCTGCGCGTTGGACGTGACCAGCACGTCCACGTCTTCGGCGCGCGCAACGTGTTGCACGGCTTGCGACACGGAGCGCAGGTTGCCACTGCCGTAGTCCACCACGGCGACTGTCTTGCGTTTCATGGCCGGGAAGGGGTTACAGCGAACCTTTGGTCGAGGGAATCACGTCGCCCATGCGCGGGTCGCGCTCCAGCGCCATGCGCACGGCGCGGGCAAATGCCTTGAACACGGTTTCGGCCTGGTGGTGGGCGTTTTCGCCGTGCAGGTTGTCGATGTGCAGGGTGACGCCGGCGTGGTTGACGAAGCCCTGGAAGAACTCAAAAGCGAGCTGGGTGTCGAAACCGCCGACCATGCCGCTTTTGAACGGCACGCGCATGTGCAGGCCCGGGCGGCCTGAAAAATCGATGACGACGCGGGACAACGCTTCGTCCAGCGGCACGTAGGCATGGCCGTAGCGGCGGATGCCTTTTTTGTCGCCCACGGCCTGCGCAAAAGCCTGGCCGAGCGTGATGCCCACGTCTTCCACCGTGTGGTGACCGTCGATGTGCAGGTCGCCCACCGCGTTGATCTCGAGGTCGATCAGCCCGTGGCGGGCGATCTGATCGAGCATGTGGTCGAAGAAACCGATGCCGGTGGCCAGCGTGGCGGCACCGGTGCCGTCCAGGTTCACACGCACGCCGATCTGCGTTTCCGAGGTGTTGCGCTGCACGAAGGCCACGCGGTCATGGGTTCCTGCGGGAGCGGATGCGGAAGGCGTGGAAGTCATGGAGTGGTTTGAAGGGCGCGGATCAGCGAGGCGTTTTCCGACGGTGTGCCCACCGTCAGCCGCAGACAGTTCGTCAGCAGTGGGTGCATTTTAGAAACATTCTTCACCAGAATGCCCTGGGCCTTGAGGCTGTCAAAACAACGTTGCGCATCGGGCACACGCACCAGCACCATGTTGGCCTCGCTTGGGAAGGGCTGGAAGCCCGGGATCTGGCGCAAGGCGTCGATCAACACGGTGCGCTGTTCGCAAATCTGTGCGGCCTGCTGCGCAAACACCTCGGTGTGCTCCAGCGCAAACAGCGCGCATTCGGCGTTGAGCACGCTCACGTTGTAAGGCGGGCGCAGCTTGTCGACCTCCTGCACCAGCACCTGGGGGCCCAGCAGGTAGCCCAGTCGCACGCCGGCCAGGCCGAACTTGGACAGCGTGCGCATGAGCAACACGTTGGCGTTGGCCGCCGGGTGGGCGCGGATCTCGTCGAGCCAGCTGCGGCTGGAAAACGGTTGGTAGGCCTCGTCCATCACCACCAGGCCACCGAAGCCCGCGGCCTCGGCGATCAGGCGGCGGATGGTGTCGGCGTTCCAGAGGTTGGCGGTGGGGTTGTTGGGATAGGCGATGTGGGTGATGGCGGGCTTGTGCTCGCGCATCGCGCTCAGCATGGCGGGCTCGTCCAGCTCGAAATCGGCGGTGAGCGGCACACCGACGAACTTCAACCCCTGCAGCTGCGCGCTCATGGCGTACATGACGAAGCCCGGCAGCGGTGCCAGCACGGTGGCGCCCGGCAGGTCGCAGGCCAGGGTCAGCAGCGAGATGAGTTCGTCCGAGCCATTGCCCAGCATCAGGCTGCAGCCAGCGGGCAGGTCCACGTAGCGGGCCAGGGCGGCCTTGAGGTCTTCAACGCGTGGGCCGGGGTACCGGTTCACGGCCACCGCGCCCAGGCGCGCACCCAGCGCGGCCTGCAGCTCGGGCGGCAGCGCAAACGGGTTCTCCATCGCGTCGAGCTTGAGCATGCCGGCGGCGTTCTGCACGGCGTAGGCGTGCATGGACTGCACGTCCTGGCGGATCATGTTCAGCGGATTGACGCTCATGCGGCACCCCGCATGGGCGGCACCTCATCCAGCCGCATCTCGGCCGCACGCGCGTGCGCCTGCAAACCTTCGCCATACGCCATCTCGGCGGCAATGAGACCCAGGCTCTGCGCGCCGGCCTGGCTCACCTCGATCAGGCTGCTGCGCTTCTGGAAGTCGTACACGCCCAGCGGCGAGCTGAAACGCGCGGTGCCGCTGGTGGGCAGCACGTGGTTGGGCCCGGCGCAGTAGTCGCCCAGGCTTTCGCTGGTGAAGGCGCCGAGGAAGATGGCGCCGGCGTGTTTGAG
>NZ_JBLYYB010000246.1:0-23237 GCF_048549895.1 Hydrogenophaga sp. | reverse complement strand
GCCGCAGATTCAAACCCTCTATCAGGCATATCGTTCTATTGTTTACGGGCTGAGTTACAGCGCCCAAGATCGATATCAAGGCGCAGAGGTTATGTTTTTCTCCGACGGTCTAACAATTCCGGATGCGGTTGGACCGATGCACTTGGCCGCATAGCGTCATTCAGGTCTTGTGGCGTTCAAGGACGGCTTGGTATTCTGGTATGCGGACGTGGTACACCCAGTGCTCAACTCGTTGGAAAAAACTCAATAAAATCAACGAGACAGGGTTCATTTGGGCGTGTCGATTGTTCGATTCCATTCGAGAGCATCGGCACCATGTCCACGGCTGCAAAGCTCGTGACCGATCGCGATTGGAAAACTCTGGCGATTGAACGCATCCATCTTGGCCGATGGGTCGGCCCGCAACCTATCTGTCGTTAGGCCTATCGGAGAACCACATCCTCCGCATCCAGCGCCGGCGGCCGCAGCAAATCCTCGTCAATCCCCATCACCGCACTCGCCCGCTCCACCGCGCGCCACAGCAGGGGCGGCATTTTCAGGATCTCGTCGGGGGTGTCGGCCTGGGCAATCCAGCTGCTGATCTGCTGGTGCTCGTCGGGGGTCAGCAAGGCCAGGTTCAGCATTTCGTCGATGGTTTTCATGGCGGCTTCTCGCAAATCGGGGTCAATGGCTTCGATGCTGTCACACATCCCGTAGCTGCGTGCGCAGCCCTTGGCCACTCCCCTTGAACGCAAACCCGTCGTGCAGCATGGCGTTGGGCGATTGCGTTGGTTATGGCAAGCTACAGCTCGTTCTGTGAAGTCACGTTGGAGATCAACATGTCCACCAATCTTGAAGCCTTGGAATCTGAAGTGCTGAAGCTCGGTCCTGCTGACCGTTCACATCTCCTGGAACGCCTCATCGCAAGCCTCGACGCTGACCCCGAAGTCGAAAGCGCTTGGGATCTGGAGGCCGATCGAAGAGAAGCGTCATTGGCTTCGGGCGCGGTGGTCGAAGTCTCCGCGCAAGATGCCATGAACCGCCTGCGGCAAAGGTTGGTTCGGTGACGTATTCGCTCCACCCCGGCGCAGAGCAAGACATCGCTGACGCGCTGGATTTTTATGAAGAGCAGGCCGGCTTGTTGGTCGCACAGCGTTTCCTCGACGAGTTCGAACGTGTTGCAGAACTCTTGAGCGCGCATCCTGGTTTTGGCACACCGACCACCCAGGGTCGCCGCGTGTTTCCCATGCGCGTCTTTCCGTACTCGGTCGTCTATCGACATCTTGATCCGGGTATACGGATCATCGTGGTCCGCCATCAGCACAGAAGGCCGGGCTTCGGCGGCACCCGGCAATAGCCTCGCTCCATCTCTCACCGCAGCCCGGCCTTGCGCAGCCGGTAGCTGAACTGCCGCAGCGTGAGCCCCAGGCTTTGGGCGGCCTGGGTCTGGTTGCCTTGGTGGCGTTGCAGGGCGTCTTGCAGGGCCTGCGGGCTGTGGGAGCGGGCGCTCTGGTATTCGCGCACATTGCCGGCGGGCATGGGCAGCGCGGGCGGGGGCTCGGTGGCGGGCAGGGACGTGAGCGACTCGGGCATGAAGCGCTCCAGCGCCACGGCGGTCACGCGGGTGTGGTCGGTCAGCAGCACCAGGCGCTCGATGAGGTTGCCGAGTTCGCGGATGTTGCCGGGCCAGTCGTGCGCTTCCAGCCGCGCCATGGCCTCGGGCGCCAGGTGCACGTTGCGCTCGTGGGCCTGGTTGGCGCGGTTCACAAAATGCAGGGCGAGTGCGCGGATGTCTTCGCGCCGCTCGCGCAGGCTGGGCAGGCGGATGGGGATCACGTTGAGCCGGTAATACAGGTCTTGGCGGAAATGCCCGGCCTGCACCTCGCGCGCCAGGTCCCGGTTGGTCGCGGCCACCAGGCGCACATTCACTTTTTGCTCGCGCGTGCCGCCCAGGCGCACCAGCGTGCCTTCTTGCAGGGTGCGCAGCAGCTTGCTCTGCATGGCCAGCGGCAGTTCGCCGATCTCGTCCAGAAAGATGGTGCCGCCGTTGGCCTGCTCGAACCAGCCCGCGCGCGCGGTGTTGGCGCCGGTGAAGGCGCCGCGCTCGTAGCCGAACAGTTCGGACTCAAACAGCGTCTCGGGGATGGCCGAGCAATTCACTTTGATGAAGGGCTGGTCGTGCCGGCCGCTGGCCAGGTGCACGGCGCGGGCAAACAGCTCCTTGCCGGTGCCCGACTCGCCCAGCAGCAACACCGTGGCCTGCGACTGCGACACCCGCTCCAGCTCGCCCAGCGCCTGCAAAAGCGCGGGTGAGCGGCCAATGAGCCCGTAGCGCGCGGTGCTCGTGTCGAGCGCGCGGGCCAGGGCTGCGTTGCGCTCTTCGAGCTGGCGCGTTTCTTCGGCCACCAGCTGTTCCAGCTGCAGCAGCTGGCCGGCCAGCGTGGCCAAGATGCGCAGCACGGCCAGGTCGTCGTTCAAGTGGCGCTGGCGGCTGCGGATGCGGTGGCAGGCCAGCACGCCGATGGTGGCACCGTTCACCTCGATGGGCAGCGCGATGAAGGCCACGGTCTGGGGCGGCAGCTGGCTGCGCGGCACGCAGCGAAACAGAAACAGCGGCTCGGCGTCCACGTCTTGCACGATGGCGGGCAGCCCCGTCTGCAGCACCCGCCCGGTGATGCCCTCGCCCCAGCGGTACACGCCGCTGGCCACCTGCCCGGCGGTGAGGCCGTAGGCGTGGCGGATGGAGGCCGTGCGCTTGTCTTTGGCCTGGCCGGGGCTGCTTTCGTCGGCCAGCACCATGCGCCCCCGGTTCAGGCCGAGCAGCTCGCTCATCAGGTGCAGCATCTCGCGCAACACAAAGGCCGGCGCCAGGCTGCGGCCCACCAGCTTCATGACCTCGCGCATGAGCAGCAGCTCCTGGGCGTGCCAGTCGGTGCTGGATGGTTCGGGGTCGGTGCGGTGGGGCATGGGGAGGGTCAAGCAAGCATCGCACCACTGCTCAGGCCTTGCCTCAGCACAAAAAGGTTTAGCTTTCTATACACGTGGTGTTTAACATGCATAGAAAATTCGCTTTTTTATACAGATAGAAGGCCTCGGCAACCACCATGTCGACTCTGAAACCCCTCGAACACCTGGACCCGGCTCGCTTTGACACGCCCGCCATCCTGAAAAAACTGGCCAGCAGCAGCCGGCAACTGGCCGAACTCAAAGGCATGGCGGCGTCGATTCCCAACCAGGGCATCCTCATCAACACCCTGGGTCTGCAGGAGGCCAAGGACAGTTCCGAGATCGAGAACATCGTCACCACGCACGACGAGCTGTTCAAGGGCGATGTGCACCCCGACGCCTTTGCCGACCCGGCCACCAAGGAGGTGCTGCGCTACCGGCAGGCGCTGCGCTTTGGCTTCGAGCAGGTGCGCACGAGTGGGCTGCTTTCAGCCAACCACATCGTGGGGATTCAGGCTGAACTGGAGCGCAACAACGCGGGCTTTCGCAAACTGCCGGGAACGGCTCTCAAAGACGGCGGGGGCCAGACGGTGTACACGCCGCCGCAAGACCCGGCCGAGATCGTGGCGCTCATGAGCGGCCTGGAGCGGTTCATGAACGACGACACGTTGTTTGCGGCCGACCCGCTGATCAAGATGGCGCTGATGCACCACCAGTTCGAGAGCATTCACCCGTTCTACGACGGCAATGGCCGCACAGGGCGCATCCTCAACGTGTTGTATCTGGTGAAAGAAGGCTTGCTGGAGATTCCGGTGCTCTATCTGAGCAGCCACATCGTGCAAACCAAGGCCGACTACTACCGACTGCTGCAGACCGTGCGCGACAACGACACCTGGGAAGACTGGGTGCTCTACATGCTGCAAGCGGTGGAGATCACGGCCCGCCAGACGGTGACGACCGTTCAGGCAATCAAGGCCGCCCTGTTCGACTACAAGCACCGCATCCGCAGCGGCTTCAAGTTCTACAGCCAGGACCTGATCAACAACCTGTTCATGCACCCGTACACCAAGATCGAATTCGTGCAGCGGGATTTGCAGGTGTCGCGTTTGACGGCCACCAAGTACCTGGACGCATTGGTGGACGGTGGCTTCCTCGGCAAACAGAAGGTGGGCCGCAGCAACTACTACGTGAACACGGCACTCAATGGCATCTTGTTAGAGCAGCATCGGGCCGCCCGCTGAGCCCATGTCTGGCTTGCGCGGCATCAGCAGCTAAAATCCAACCCTCTCAAGGAGCGCTGCAGCGCCACCGGCCCCCAGGGTTCGCGTGTGCGTCAGGCTTGAGTGGGCACGAACAGGCCCAAAACGGCGCTCACCAGTCTGTTTCTGCAAAACTGTCTTGGTGAGCCGCATGTCCGAATCTCTCTCCCCTTTCGTTGTCGTTCCGCCCATGCTGCTCTCCGGCCTGGAGCCGCTGCGCATTGGCTCGGACAGCCTATTTGTGAACGTGGGCGAGCGCACCAACGTCACCGGCTCCAAGGCCTTCGCCCGCATGATCCTGAACGGCGAGTACGAGCAGGCGCTGGCCGTGGCGCGCCAGCAGGTGGAAAACGGTGCCCAGATCATCGACGTGAACATGGACGAGGCCATGCTGGACAGCAAGGCGGCCATGGTGAAGTTCCTCAACCTCATTGCCGGCGAGCCCGACATTGCGCGCGTGCCGGTGATGGTGGACAGCTCCAAGTGGGACGTGATCGAGGCCGGCCTGCGCTGTGTGCAGGGCAAGGGCGTGGTGAACTCCATCAGCATGAAAGAGGGCGTGGACGAGTTCAAGCGCCAGGCGCGGCTGGTCAAGCGCTACGGCGCGGCGGCCGTGGTGATGGCGTTTGACGAAAAGGGCCAGGCCGACACCTACGAGCGCAAGGTCGAGATCTGCGAACGGGCCTACCGAATTTTGGTGGACGAGGTGGGCTTTCCACCGGAAGACATCATCTTCGACCCCAACATCTTTGCCATCGCCACCGGCATCGAAGAACACAACAACTACGCGGTCGACTTCATCAACGCCACGCGCTGGATCAAGCAGAACCTGCCGGGCGCCAAGGTGAGTGGCGGCGTGTCCAACGTGTCGTTCAGCTTCCGCGGCAACGACCCGGTGCGCGAAGCCATCCACACCGTCTTCCTGTACCACGCCATCAAGGCCGGCATGGACATGGGCATCGTCAACGCCGGCATGGTCGGCGTGTACGACGAGCTGGAACCCGACCTGCGCGAGCGGGTGGAAGACGTGGTGCTGAACCGCCGCGCCGACGCGGGCGAGCGCCTGGTAGAAGTGGCCGAGAACGCCAAGGGCGCGGCCAAGGACGACAGCAAGAAGAACGAGTGGCGCGCGCTGCCGATCCGCGAGCGCCTTTCACACGCGCTGGTGCGCGGCATGAACGACTTCATCAGCGAAGACACCGAAGAGATGTGGCGCGAGATCGAGGCCGGTGGCGGCCGCCCGCTCAACGTGATCGAAGGCCCGCTCATGGACGGCATGAACGTGGTGGGCGATCTGTTTGGCCAGGGCAAGATGTTTTTGCCGCAGGTGGTGAAGAGCGCACGCGTGATGAAACAGGCCGTGGCCCACCTGCTGCCCTACATCGAGGCCGAGAAGCTGGCCCAGGTGGCGGCCGGCGAAGACGTGAAGCCCAAGGGCAAGATCGTGATTGCCACGGTGAAGGGCGACGTGCACGACATCGGCAAGAACATCGTCACCGTGGTGCTCCAGTGCAACAACTTCGAGGTGGTGAACATGGGCGTGATGGTGCCCTGCCACGAGATTCTGGCCATGGCCAAGGCCGAGGGCGCCGACATCGTGGGCCTCTCGGGCCTGATCACGCCCAGCCTGGAAGAGATGCAGTACGTGGCCGGCGAGATGGAGAAAGACGCGCATTTCCGCGAGAAGCAGATTCCGCTGCTGATCGGCGGCGCCACCTGCAGCCGCGTGCACACCGCGGTGAAGATTGCGCCGCATTACAGCGGCCCGGTGGTCTATGTGCCTGATGCCTCGCGCAGCGTGGGCGTGGCGCAGGGGCTGTTGTCGGACCAGGCGGCGCAGTACATCGCCGATCTCAACGCCGACTACGACAAGGTGCGCACCCAGCACGCCAACAAGAAGCAGGTGCCGCTGTGGCCGCTGGCCAAGGCGCGCGCCAACAAGACCCCCATCGACTGGCGCAACTTCGAGCCGAAGAAGCCACGCTTCATCGGCAAGCGTGTGTTCAAGAACTTCGACCTGAACGAGATCGTGAAGTACATCGACTGGGCGCCCTTCTTCCAGACCTGGGACCTGGCCGGCCCCTTCCCCGAGATCCTCAAAGACGAGGTGGTGGGCGAAGAAGCGCGGCGTGTGTTCAGCGACGGCAAGCGCATGCTGCAGCGGCTGATTGAAGGCCGCTGGCTCAGCGCCAGCGCGGTGGTGGGCCTGTACCCGGCCAACAGCGTGAACGACGACGACATCGAGCTCTACACGGACGAGAGCCGCCGCGAGGTGGCGCTCACCTGGCACGGCCTGCGCCAGCAGACCGAGCGCTTCGAGGTGGACGGCGTGATGCGGCCCAGCCGGTGCCTGGCCGACTTCGTGGCGCCCAAGGGCGTGGCCGACGACTACGTGGGCATGTTCGCGGTCACCGCCGGCCTGGGCGTGGAGAAGAAAGAGAAGCTGTTCATCGACGACCACGATGACTACTCCGCCATCATGCTCAAGGCCCTGGCCGACCGCCTGGCCGAGGGCCTGGCCGAGTGCCTGCACCACCGCGTGCGCACCGACCTCTGGGGCTACGCGGAGGGCGAAACGCTGAGCAACGAAGACCTGATCAAGGAAAAGTACCAAGGCATCCGCCCGGCGCCGGGCTACCCCGCCTGCCCGGACCACTCGGTCAAGCGCCCGACCTTCGATCTGCTGCAGTGCGAAGACATCGGCATGGGCCTGACCGAAAGCCTGGCCATGACCCCGGCGGCCAGCGTGAGCGGCTTCTACCTGAGCCACCCCGAGAGCGCCTATTTCAACGTGGGCAAGATCGGCGAAGACCAGGTGGCCGATCTGGCCAGGCGCAGCGCGGTGGCGGAGAAAGAACTGCAGCGCTGGCTGGCGCCGAACCTTTAAGCGGCGAGCAGCGCTCGCCGCTGTTCGCGCAGGAACGGCCGGTCAATCTGATCGGCCAGCAGCGCGGTGGCGGCAGCGCTGACACCCAGCGCGTTGAAGTGGGCCTGCCAGCCGTGCACCACACCGGCCACGCGACGGGCCTCTTGCAGCGCCTCGCGTGCGCTCAGGCCGTACATGGCCGCCATCGACAGCGCGTTGTCCACGCTGCTCACCGCCCCCTCTGTCCCCACCTGCATCGACTGGTAGCCCAGCGCCTGGCCGGTGGGCAGCACGTCGAACGCCGGTGACAGGCGCAGCTGCTGGTTGTCCTGCACCAGCAGCACGTGGTTCTTCTCGTGGTCGTCGGTGTTGTCGATCAGGATGTTGAACACGAGCCGGCGAAACAACTCGTGCATGTCGTGCTGCCATTGGCCATGGGCCAGCACGCCACGTCGGCGCAGCAACTGGGCCAGTGCCGGGTAACCGGGTTCGCTGCCGGCCGCGCGCAAGGCCACGTGGGCCGACAGCGCGTGCACGCGCTGAGCCGGCGCTCGGTCAAAACGCTCGATGGCCAATGCCGTGCCGCTGGCCAGTGGCACCGGGCGCGTGGTGGCCACGCGAATGCCGGCCAGGGCCGCGAGTGTGAGACTGGCGTGTTCGAGCAGGCCTTCATGGGAGCCGGTCTCGTCGCCGAATTTCAGCACCCAGCTTTTGCCGTCAATCTCGATCAACGCTTTGGGCCTCGCACCGCCCATGGTGGCACCGGGTGCGATCAGGCGGCGCTCGGCTTCATCGACTGGTGTGCCCTGCTGCACGCGGCGCACCAGCGCGTGCAGCGCCTGCGCGTCGGCCAGCAGCGGCAAGGCGGGCGTGGCGTGGGGCAGGTACTGATCGGGTGAGGACGACACACCGAGGGCGCCAAAACGGTCGTCGCCGGTGAAGTACAGCAGCTCCAGCAGCGACAGGCGCGGCGGGCGGTGCAGCAGCCGGATCACGCGCTCGCCCCAGCGGTCGGGCCGCGCGTCGTCCACCGCGCCGGCGGCGCAGTCCTTCTCGGTGGGCAGGTGTTCGCGGTCGACCAGGGGCAGGTCTTCGCTGAGCGCAAAGCCCTGGCGCAACCACTCAGGCGCGTAGCGCAGCGACACGCCGCGCCCACCCATCACCAGGTTCAGTTCACCGACACGAACCGGCTGAGCCGGACGGCCCAGGTACCAGAGGTGCAGGGTGTCGACCGGGATGTAGGTCATGGTGGCCCCGGCTTGCGCGCCAGCCGCGCGCTGATGGAGGCCTGCGAACGCACGGCGCGGGTGCGGCGCGCGGCGCGGATGTCAAGCTCCAAAGCCCCGGCATCGAGCTCGGGCGCGGCCAGATCACCCAGTGCCTGCGTGCGCCCGACCATCCAGAGCGCGGTGGCCAGAATGCCCGCGCTCACGCCCGGATCGCCCCGCTCCAGCCGCGCCAGGGTGGGCACCGACACCCCCAGCCGCTGGGCCCAGGCCCGCTGCGACTCCTGCCGGCGCACCCGAGCCAGCGCGAGGTGTTCGCCCAGGCGAACGAGCGCCGCGGCGGCTTCCGGGGGCAGCGCTTGCAGGGAAGGCGAGGCCTTGGGCATCTTTAAAGCTGGTTGAAATGGGTATTTCGAGCAAGTTTATGTTGCTTTTGACAGAGAGGGAACCCTCTCCTGTACAAAGCGCTCAGCCCAATGGGCCTCTTTTCAATTCACACGGACCTTTCATGAACGCACTCAACAACCTCTTCAACCAGCCCCGCCTGGGCGTGATCCTGCTGCGCTGGACGCTGGCCATCCTCATGATCTTTCACGGCTGGGCCAAGGTGACCGGGGGTGTGGGCGGCATCGAAGGCATGCTGGTGAGCAACGGCTTGCCCGGTGCATTGGCCTACGGCGTGTACCTGGGCGAGTTGATCGCCCCGCTGTTCCTGCTGGCCGGTGTGTGGGTGGTGCCGGCGGCGCTGGTGATCGCGATCAACATGGCGTTTGCCGTGGGCCTGGCCCATGCCTCCCAGTTCATGGACATCACGGCCACCGGCGGTTGGCGCCTGGAGCTGCAGGCGTTTTTCTTCATGACCGCGCTGGTGGTGGCGTTCACCAACCGCCTCGGCCCCAACAGGTGAGCCGGGCGGCGCGCTGGCGCGCGGTCAGACGTTCATGATCGAAACGGCGCGCGCGTTCAAGTAGGCCTCCATGGCCTCCGGGCCGCCCTCGGAGCCGTAGCCCGAATCCTTGATGCCGCCGAACGGCATTTCGGCCGAGGGCATGGCGGGCATGTTCACCCACAGCATGCCCACCTCCACGCGGCGCGCCAGCAGGTCCGCGTTTTTCAGCGAGCGCGTGAAGGCATAACCGGCCAGGCCAAACGGCAGGCGGTTGGCCTCGGCAATCGCTTCGTCCAGCGTCTTGAACGTTCGCACCGCGGCCATGGGGCCGAAGGGCTCGTCGTTGAACACGCGGGCGTCCAGCGGCACGTCGGTGAGGATGGTGGGCTGCCAGAAATTGCCGGCTTCGCCGATGCGCTCACCGCCGGTGGCCAGCGTGGCGCCGCGTTCCAACGCATCTTTGGTGAATTCGGCCATGGCCGTCACACGGCGCGGGTTGGCCAGCGGGCCCATCTGCGTGCCCTCGGCTGAACCATCGCCCACCGCCAGGCCGGCGGCGTGTTTCACCAGCGCGGCCGAGAACTCCTGGGCGATGCTCTCGTGCACCAGAAAACGCGTGGGTGAAATGCAGACCTGCCCCGCGTTGCGGAACTTGGCACCGCCCGCGGTTTTCACCGCCAGGGCCACGTCGGCGTCTTCCGCCACGATCACCGGCGCGTGCCCGCCCAGCTCCATGGTCACGCGCTTCATGTGCTGGCCGGCCATGGCCGCGAGCTGTTTGCCCACCGGCGTGGAGCCGGTGAAGGTGATCTTGCGGATGACCGGGTGCGCGATCAGATAGCTGGAGATCTCCGACGGCGTGCCGTAGACCAGACCCAACACGCCGGGTGGCAGGCCCGCGTCGGCAAACGCGCGCACCAGCTCGGCGGGAGCGGCCGGTGTTTCTTCAGGCGCCTTCACGATCATGGAACAGCCCGTGGCCAGCGCTGCGGCCAGTTTGCGCACGACCTGGTTGATGGGGAAGTTCCACGGCGTGAACGCGGCCACCGGGCCGACCGGGTCTTTCAGCACCATCTGGCGCATGGCGAGGTTGCCGCGCGAGGGCACGATGCGGCCGTACACCCGCAGGCCTTCGTCGGCGAACCATTCGATGATGTCGGCGGCGGCCATGGCCTCGCCCTTGGCTTCGGCCAGCGGCTTGCCCTGCTCCTGCGTGAGCAGCGCGGCAATGGCGCCGGCGCGTTCGCGCATCAGCGCCGCGGCCGCGCGCATGACCTTGGCGCGCTCGATGGGGGGCTTGTCGCGCCAGACTTCAAAGCCTTTTTGTGCGGCGTCCAAGGCCAGGTCCAGGTCGGCCTGGCGGGCGTGGGCCACGCGGCCGATTTCCTGGCCGGTGGCCGGGTTGAACACGGCCAGCGTTTCGCCCGCGGCGGCGTCGCGCCATTGGCCGTGGATGAAGAGTTGGGTGTTGGGGTAGTTCATGTCGGTCTCCTGCATGGAAGGGGGAAACCGCAAACCTTACCAGTTGCCCCATGACAGGACGACCGCGTTCAAGCGCCGGTCTTCTTCAACACCCGCCGGTACTGCACCGCTTCGGCCACGTGGGAGGCGCTCACGCCCTGGGCGCCCGCCAGATCGGCGATGGTGCGCGCCACGCGCAGCGCGCGGTGGGTGCTGCGTGCGCTCCAGCCCAGTCGCGCGGCGGTGGTGTGCAGGAACTTCAGCGCGGTGGGCTCGGCCAGCGCATGCTGGTCCAGCATCCGGCCGGCCAGCGACTGATTGGCCATGCCTTGCCGGGCCTGCGAACGATCGCGCGCAGCCACCACGCGCTCACGCACCACCGCACTCGCTTCACCCATTGAATGGGTCAGCAGGTGCTCGGTCGGCAGGGCCGGTACCTCCACGTGCAGGTCGATGCGGTCCAGCAGCGGGCCACTGAGCTTGCCCTGGTAGCGCGCCACCTGGTCGGGGGTGCAGCGGCAGGCCTGGGTGGGGTGGCCGAGAAAACCGCAGGGGCAGGGGTTCATGGCCGCCACCAATTGAAAGCGCGCCGGAAATTCGGTCTGCATGGCCGCGCGCGAGATGCGGATGTGACCGCTCTCCAGCGGTTCGCGCAGGGCTTCCAGTGCGGCGCGGGGGAATTCGGGCAGCTCGTCCAGGAACAGCACGCCGTGGTGCGCCAGCGAAATCTCCCCCGGCCTTGGTGGCGAGCCGCCACCCACCAGGGCCACCGCGCTGGCGCTGTGGTGCGGCGCGCAGGTGGGGCGCTGGCCCCAGCGTTGCAGATCAAAGCGCCCGGCCAGCGAAGCCACCGCTGCCGATTCGAGCGCTTCCAGCGTGCTCATGGGCGGCAGCAAACCCGCGAAGCGGTGGGCCAGCATGGACTTGCCCGAGCCCGGTGGCCCCAGCATGAGCAGGCTGTGTCCGCCAGCCGCTGCGATCTCCAGCGTGCGGCGCGCCGCCGCCTGGCCTTTCACGTCGGCCAGATCGGCGGGGTGCGCGGTGGGGGTGATGGCCTGGGCGCTCAGGCGGGCCCAACCCCGGTCGTCCGGTGGCTCGGGAGCGGCCGTGCTTTCGGGCAGGAAGCGGGCGATCACATCCAGCAGATGATTTGCCCGGTAAACCTGGGCCTGTGGCACCAGCGCGGCTTCTTCGGCGCTGCCCGGCGGCAGCACGAGGCGTGCGGTGGTGGCCTCATGGCCGGCGGCGCGGTGCAGCGCCAGGCTCATGGCGAGTGCGCCGCGCACCGGGCGCAACTCACCACCAAGCGACAGCTCGCCGGCAAATTCCCAGTCGGCCAGGCGCGCCGCGCTGATCTGGCCGCTGGCCGCCAGGATGCCCAGGGCGATGGGCAGATCGAAGCGGCCGGAGTCCTTGGGCAGGTCGGCCGGTGCCAGGTTGACCGTGATGCGTTTGTTGGACGGGAACTCCAGCCCCGCGTTGGCGATGGCCGAGCGCACCCGTTCGCGGGCCTCCTTCACCTCGGTGTCGGCCAGGCCCACCAGGGTGAAGCTGGGCAGGCCGTTGGCCAGATGGACCTCCACCTGCACCGGTCGCGCGTCCAGGCCAAGCAGGGCGCGGCTGCGCACCAAAGACAGACTCATCTCGATTTACTCCCTGTTTCGGTGCGTGATTGACGCAATTTCCCGGACTCGCACGGTTTTGTGGGCAGGCACTTGTCTGGTGCGCACCTGAGGGGTGCAAGCCGCCACACGGGGGTGCACAGCTCCTTGGGTGCGCTGGTGGGGTCTCAGCGCGGGTAGATGCCTGCGCCGGCCACTGTAGTGACCGGCGCGCCGCCCAACCCCACCGGGTATGGATTGGCGGGGTTGGCATATTCCCTGCTAGGTCTTGTAAGCGATTGATTCGAAGCGTGGTTCGCCATGCCGCAGTCAGCCCACCGCGATTGGTTTGCTCCCGGGCATGCCGAACTCGTTTCCACCTCGGTGTCGGCCATCCGGTCCCATCACCCTCCTGTTCAAGAAGAGGAATAGCAGCATGAAAATGGTTTCAGCCATCATCAAGCCGTTCAAACTGGACGAAGTGCGTGAAGCACTCTCCGGCATGGGCGTGCAAGGCATCACCGTGACCGAAGTCAAGGGCTTCGGCCGCCAGAAGGGCCACACCGAGCTGTACCGCGGCGCGGAATACGTGGTCGACTTCCTGCCCAAGGTCAAGATCGAAGCGGCCGTCTCCGACGACCTCGTCGATCGTGTGATCGAAGCCATCGAAGGTGCGGCACGCACCGGCAAGATCGGCGACGGCAAGATTTTCGTCACCTCGCTCGAACAGGTGGTTCGCATCCGCACCGGCGAAACCGGCAAAGAAGCGCTCTGATCATCGCCACTGAACAAGAAAGATCACAGACATGAAAAAACTGATTGCAACCCTGCTGCTGGGCGCCGGCCTGGCCTTTGCAGGCCTGAGCGCCACCGCGCAGACCACGACCGAAGCGCCGCCGGCTGCCGCCGCAGCGCCCGCTGCCGATGCCCCTGCTGCCGCCCCTGCCGCTGTGGAAGCCCCGGCGGCTGCCGTTGCCGCCCCGGCCGAGGCAGCACCCGCTGCCGCAGAAGCGGTCAAGGAAACCATGGACAAGGGCGACGTGGCCTGGATGATGGTCTCCACCATCCTCGTGGTGCTCATGGTCGTGCCCGGCCTGGCCCTGTTCTACGGCGGCCTGGTCCGCAGCAAGAACATGCTGTCGGTGCTGATGCAGGTGATGGTGGTGTTCTCGCTGATCGTCGTGCTGTGGGCCGTGTACGGCTACAGCCTGGCGTTCGGCGGTGAAGGCCTGATCATTGCCAACCTCGACAAGGTCTTCCTGATGGGCATCACGCCCGCCACGTTGTCCGCCACCTTCACCCCCGGTGTGATGATTCCCGAGCTGATCTTCGTTGCCTTCCAGGCCACGTTCGCCGGCATCACCTGCGCACTGATCGTGGGCTCGTTCGCCGAGCGCATGAAATTCAGCGCCGTGCTGATGTTCTGCGCCCTGTGGTTCACCTTCAGCTACCTGCCGATCGCCCACATGGTCTGGGGCGCCGGTGGTTACTTGTTTGACAAGGGCGCGCTGGACTTCGCTGGTGGCACCGTGGTGCACATCAACGCCGCCATCGCCGGCCTGGTCGGTGCCTACATGCTGGGCAAGCGCATTGGCTACGGCAAGGAATCGATGGCGCCTCACAGCCTGACGCTGACCATGGTCGGTGCCTCGCTGCTGTGGGTGGGCTGGTTCGGCTTCAACGCCGGCTCCAACCTGGAAGCCAACGGCGGCGCCGGTCTGGCCTTCATCAACACCCTGCTGGCCACCGCCGCTGCGGTGCTGGCCTGGTGTGTCGGCGAAGCGCTGTCCAAAGGCAAGGCCTCGATGCTGGGCGCTGCGTCCGGCGCGGTGGCCGGTCTGGTCGCCATCACCCCGGCCTGCGGTTCGGTGGGCCCCATGGGCGGCATCATCATCGGCCTGATCTCAGGCTTCCTGTGCCTGTGGGGCGTGTCCGGTCTCAAGAAGATGCTGGGCGCTGACGACTCGCTGGATGTGTTCGGTGTGCACGGCGTGGGCGGCATCGTGGGCGCGCTGCTCACCGGTGTGTTCTCCGCCGGCTCGCTGGGTGGCATCAAGGGCGACGACTACTCCATCGCCAGCCAGATGGTGGTGCAGGCCGAAGGCGTGCTGATCACCCTGGTGTGGTCGGGCATCGTGGCCTTCATCTGCTACAAGATCGTTGACATGATGGTCGGTCTGCGCGTCACGGAAGAAGCCGAACGCGAAGGTCTGGACATCACCGCCCACGGCGAGACGGCCTACAACCGCTGATCATCCGCTGCGGAACCCGAACCCGCGTGGCCGCCCGGCCCGCGGGTTTTTTTGCGCCTGTTGAGTTCTTTATAGTTACTGCATTTTCAACGCAGCAACCTGGAGGAACCCATGAGCCACGCTTCTTTGCCCCGCAGCTTGATCGCCTTGTGTGCCGTCCTCGCGCTTTGTGCCCATGGGGCCGAGCCGAGCAAATCCGGCACTGCACGCAAACCCACGTCGGTGAAGTTCCACAAAGCGCCGTCGGAGGAAAGCCCCGCAGCGCGGGAGAAGCGCCTCCAGCGCGAATGCAAGGGTCGGGCGAATGCGGGCATGTGCCTGGGCTACACGCACTGATCCGGCGGCGCGTTTGCAGGGCGCTGTGCAAAAAATTCAACGTCCAGCGGAGCACCGGCGACTACCATCGACCGGATGCAAGCCAGCACCACCGAACACCCCGGCCACCTGATCGACCAGATCCTGCAAGCCAGCGCCGACCGCCAGCCCCTGCGCATCGTCGGTGGCGACACCAAATCGTTTCTCGGCACACCCGCCACCGGCAACGTGCTCTCCACCGCGGATTGGTCCGGCGTCGTCAGCTACGAGCCGACCGAGCTCGTGATCACGGTGCGCAGTGGCACGCCGCTGGCCGAGGTGGAAGCGCTGCTGGCCGAGCAGGGCCAGTGCTTTCCGTTCGAGCCCCCACGCTTCGGCCCGGGCGGCACCGTGGGTGGCATGGTGGCCACAGGCCTGGCCGGCCCGGCGCGGGCCACGGCCGGCTCGGTGCGCGACTACGTGCTGGGTGCGCGCTTCATCAACGGTCGCGGTGAGTTGCTCACCTTCGGTGGCCAGGTCATGAAAAACGTGGCCGGTTACGACGTCAGCCGCGTGATGGCGGGAGCCATGGGCACGCTGGGCCTCATCAGCGAGGTGAGCCTCAAGGTGCTGCCGGTGGCGCTGGCCGAGGCCACGCTGGTGTTCCCACTGGGTCAACACGACGCGCTGGAACAACTGCACCGCTGGGGTGGCCAGCCACTGCCGATCAACGCTTCTTGTTGGGTGAAAGATGCGACGGCGGCGGACGCGCCCGAACTGCTGTTCGTGCGCCTGCGCGGCGCCGTGGCCGCGGTGGAAGCGGCCTGCGAACGCATGGCGCGCGAGGCCGGCGGCACGCGCATGGACAACGCGCAAGCCGGGCCCGACTGGGACGCCTGCCGCGACCAGCGCCTGCCCTTCTTCACCGCGCCGTCGCCCGATGCGTGCCTGTGGCGCCTCTCGGTGCCGCAGACCGCGCCTGTGCTGGCCTTGCCGCATGCGCAGTTCATTGAGTGGCAGGGCGCGCAGCGCTGGTTGTGGGCGCCAGCCTCGGCAGCCGCCGAGTTGCGTGCGGCGGCCAGTGCAGTCAACGGCCACGCCACCCTGTTCCGCGCGGGCGCAGACGGTGCGCCCGGCGTACCGCGTTTCCAGAGCCAGAGCGCCGCGCTGCAAAGCATCCAGGCCCGCTTGCTCGAATCGTTCGATCCCGCAGGCATCTTCAATCCAGGTCGCATGGCCTGAATCCCATGCAAACCCAGCTCTCCCCCGAATACCAGGCCCGCGCCGACGGCCGCGCGGCAGAAGCCATCCTGCGCAAGTGTGTGCACTGCGGTTTCTGCACCGCCACCTGCCCCACCTACCAGTTGCTCGGCGACGAACTCGATGGGCCTCGTGGGCGCATCTACCTGATCAAGCAGGTGCTCGAAGGCGCCGAGCCCACGCGCAAGACGCAGATGCACCTGGACCGGTGCCTCACCTGCCGCAACTGCGAAACCACCTGCCCCAGCGGCGTGGACTACGGCCACCTGGTCGACATCGGCCGCCAGCTGGTGGACGAAAAAGTACCGCGCCCGGCCGCTGAAAAATCGGTGCGCTGGCTGCTCAAGGAAGGCTTGCCGTCACCGCTGTTCGGCCCGGCCATGAAACTCGGCCAACTCGTGCGCCCGCTGCTGCCGGCCTCGCTGCAAAACAAGGTGCCCGCGCCGCGCGCTGCAGGCCAGTTGCCCACCCGCACCCATGCGCGCCGCGTGCTGCTGCTCGCGGGCTGTGTGCAGCCGGCCATGATGCCCAGCATCCACAGCGCCACCGCGCGCGTGCTGGACGCTGCCGGCATCCAGGGCGTGCTGGCGCCGGCCGCGGGCTGCTGCGGCGCGGTGAAATTCCACCTCAACGACCAGAGCGGTGGCATGGCGCAGATGCGCGCCAACATCGACGCCTGGTGGCCGCTGGTGGAAGGCCCGAACGCTGTGGAAGCGATCGTGATGAACGCTTCTGGCTGCGGCGTGACGGTGAAGGAATACGGCCACATCTTGCGCGACGACCCGGCCTACGCCGCCAAGGCCGCGCGCATCAGCGAACTCACGCAAGACCTGAGCGAACTGCTGCCCGCGCTGGTGCCCGCGCTGCGGCCCTTGCTCAAGCACAAGCCCGACGCCTCGCGCGTGATCGCCTTCCACCCGCCCTGCACCCTGCAGCACGGCCAGAAGCTCAAAGGCGGTGTGGAGCAACACCTGGCCGCGCTCGGCTTCACGGTGCAGGTGGCGAAGAACGAAGCCCACCTGTGCTGCGGCTCGGCCGGCACGTATTCGGTGCTCAACCCCGAGATCGCCTACGAGCTGCGCGACCGCAAGCTCGGCCACCTGGGTGAACTGCAGCCCAGCGTGATCACCAGCGCCAACATTGGCTGCATCACGCATCTGCAAAGCGGCACCACCACACCGGTGCGGCACTGGGTGGAAGTGCTGGACGAGGCGCTGTCCGCGCCATGATCCCCGCGCTGGCCACGCTGCTGGTGTTTCAGTTGTTGGGCGAAGCGCTCGTGCTCGCCTCGGGTGCGCCGATGCCCGGCCCGGTGGTCGGCCTGGCCCTGCTGCTGTTGACGCTGGTGCTGCGGCCTTCGGTGCTGGGCGCCATCAAGCCCACGGCGCAGACGCTGTTGCAGCACCTCTCGCTGCTCTTCGTGCCGGCCGGTGTGGGCGTGATGTTGCACCTGCAACGCCTGGGCAACGAGGCGCTGGCCATCGGGGTGGCGCTGGTGGTGAGCACGCTGGTGGGGCTGGCGAGTGCGGCGCTCACCATGGCGTGGTTGATGAAACGCACCCGCACATGAGCCCCGCCCTGCCCGGCGCGCTGGCCGACATCTGGGTCTACCTCTCGGCCACGCCGCTGCTGGGCCTCACGCTCACGCTGCTGGTCTACCACGGCGCCTTTTTGCTCTACCAGCGCAGCGGCTTCAACCCGCTGGCCAACCCGGTGGCCATCGCCATCGCGGTGCTGGCCACGCTGCTCTGGGCCACGGGCACGCCCTACGCCACCTACTTCGAAGGTGCGCAGTTCGTGCACTTCCTGCTCGGGCCTGCCACCGTGGCGCTGTCCATTCCGCTGTTCGAACAGCTCCCGCGGCTCAAGCGCCTGTGGCTGCCCATCGTGGGTGCGCTGGTGGTGGGCACGCTGGCGGCCACGGTCACGGCCATCGGTGTGGGCTGGGCACTGGGCGCGTCCAAGGCCACGCTGGCGTCGCTCGCGCCCAAGTCGGTCACCAGCCCCGTGGCCATGGGCATCGCCGAGAAGATCGGCGGCATCCCCTCGCTCACCGCCGTGCTGGTGGCGGCCACCGGCATCATCGGCGCGGCCAGCGCACGGTTTCTGTTCGACGCCCTGCGCATCAAAGACCCGGTGGTGCGCGGCTTTGCGCTGGGCACGGCGGCCCACGGCATCGGCACCGCGCGGGCGTTTCAGGTGAGCGAAGAGATGGGCGCCTTCGCCGGTCTGGCCATGGGCCTGTCGGCGCTGTTCAGCGCGGTGGCGCTGCCGTTGGTGGCCGGGCTTCTCTTGCGGTGGGTCTAAGCCAGCGCGGCTTCAATGTCGGCGGCCAGCTTCTCCGGCGCATCCTGTGGCGCGTAGCGCTTGATCACCCGCCCGTCCTTGCCCACCAGAAATTTGGTGAAGTTCCACTTGATCGCCTTGCTGCCAAGCAGGCCGGGCGCCTCTGCCGTGAGCCACTGGTACAGCGGGTGGGCGTCGGCTCCGTTCACGTTGATCTTCTCCATCATGGGAAAGCTCACGCCGAAGTTGAGCTGGCAGAAGCTGGCGATTTCGTCGTTGCTGCCGGGGTCCTGGCTGCCGAACTGGTTGCACGGAAAGCCCAGCACCACCAAGCCACGCTCGCCATAGGTTTTGTGCAGCTTTTCCAACCCGCCAAACTGCGGCGTGAAGCCGCAGGCGCTGGCGGTGTTGACGATCAGCATCGGCTTGCCTTTGAACTGCGCAAGGGACACAGGCTTGCCGTCGATGGACAAGGCTTCAAAGTCGTGAATGCTGGACATGGGCGGCTCCGTTGTGTGTTGGTGGGTCAAATGTCAAGTCGGGATGCGTGCTCGAAGACAGGCCGAAGGTGTCGCATTTCATATGACATCGGAACACGTGACAGCGTATTCCGTTACAAAAAAGGCATACTCATCAAGGGTATTGCGGCGTTAACCCAAATTTCAGCGGGCGGGACAAATCGATGGTGGCAGCATATTCGGTGGCAGCGTACTCGGTCGCGCTGGTGGGCTTCACGCAAGCCGAGTCGGCCACTTTCGAATCCTTCTTCCGCATGGCCGCGCGCCGACCGCCCAGCTACCTGGTGCAGGACGAGGTGATGGACGCGCAGATCCTGATCGTCAACGCCGACAACACCCAGGCCCTGCACCTCGTGCGGTACGCCGAGTTGCCCGGCAAGATCCTGCTGGTGGGCCAGTCCGATGGCGGCACCGGCTGGCCGATCCAGTTCAAGCCGGTCAAGCTGGTGTCGGTGCTCAATGCGCTGGATGTGATCGTGGGTGCGCGCCCGTCGGCCGCCACTGAGAAGCGCGTGCTCGCCCGCAGCTTCATGGCCACCCAGCCGTATGAGAGCTCCCAGTTGCAAGGGCTGGATGCCAGCATGCGCCTGGCCAGCGGCCGCCAGGCTGCGCCCGAGCACGCGCCTGCAGTGGCTTCCCGCGCTGGCGCTGATCGCGGCTTCTCCGCCACGCTGCCACCCGAAGAAGAGCCCAGCGTCATGGCGCCCGCCGTGAACCGCCGGCGCCGCTCGGGCGACACCGAGTTTCCGCCCACCCGCCCCATGCAGCGCGACGGGCCGAAGCCCCAACCTGCGGTGCCCACTGCGCCGGCTTCAGCGCCGCGCACCGCCGCCACCAACCGCGCAGGCACCATGCGCCTGACCGACTTTGGTGGCCTGGACGACCTGCCGTCTCCACCCGCACCACGCTCCACCCGCGCGCCGCGCTCGCGCATCAGCTCCGACAAGACCGCCGTGCCCGAGACGGCGCGCGGCGACATGCTGCTCGTGGCCGAGAGCCTGGTGGAAGGGCGCATCCTGCTCAAGCGTTTCAAGCGCTACGGCCTGGCGGTGGACTGGTCGCGCGAGGCGGCGCAGGCGCTGGTGATGCTCAAGGCCAACCCTTACCGTCTGGTGGTGATCGACCGGCTCAAGGGCGAGCCCGACGCCAACCAGATCTGCCGCTCCGCCAAACAGACCAAAGGCCCCAAGGGCGCGCCGGTGGTGATCATGTTCGCGCCCACAGCCGGCAGCATGGACCGCATGAAAGCGGGCTTGGCGGGCAGCGACGCCTACCTGTCGCGCTCGGTGAGCGAAAGTGATCTGTACAAGGTGCTGGCGCAGCACCGGTTGGTGAGCCTGGACGGCTTCGCGCCAACGAACGTCGGGTTCTAGCCGTGCAGATCGTCGCGGCGCGCGATCTCTAGAAGCCGCTCCAGCTCGTGCGGATGCACCCGCTGGTTGTGGCGGTGCCACAGCGCGATCACGGCCATGAAGCCGGCCACCAGCACACCAAACGCGGTGATGGCCGCGAAGGCCGACCAGCCCATGCCGGTGGAAAAACTGTAAAGCGCGCCCAGCGTGAGGATGCAGGCCTGCTCGTTGAAGTTCTGCACCGCGATCGACCGGCCCGCGCCCATGAGGTTGTGGCCGCGGTGTTGCAGCAGCGCATTCATCGGCACGACCAGAAAACCGCCGAGGCCACCGAGCAGCACCAGAAACGGCGCGGCCACCCACACGTTGTCGATGACGTTCATGAGGATCACCAGCACGCCCATGGCGATGCCCAGCGGCATCACGCGCGTGGCCTGGTCCAGCCGCATGCGCATGGAAGCCACCACCGCGCCCACCGCCGTGCCCAGCGCCACCACACCCACCAGCGACGAGGCTTGTGTGGTGCTGTAGCCGAGTGCCGCACCGGCCCAGGCCAGCACGATGTAGCGCAGGTTGCCCGACACACCCCAGAACAAGGTGGTGGTGGCCAGCGAGATCTGGCCCAGCCGGTCGCGCCACAGGCGGCTGTTGCAGCGCCAGAAATCGGGCAGCAATGCCCAGGGGTTCGCGGGCATGGGGCGCGGGGTCACGCCGGTGAGCGGGATGCGGGTGTTGAACCACGCGGCCAGCATGTAGACAAACATCAACGCAGCCACGGCGGCTTGCGCGGGGTGGTGAATGCCGGTGTGGAAACCGGGGATGTCGATGGCCAGCAGGTGCGCCGACACCCAGGGGCTCACCAGCT
Organism: Hydrogenophaga sp.; assembly: GCF_048549895.1. Classification (GTDB taxonomy): domain Bacteria; phylum Pseudomonadota; class Gammaproteobacteria; order Burkholderiales; family Burkholderiaceae_C; genus Hydrogenophaga. Next base: position 2,183 of record NZ_JBLYYB010000246.1, on the reverse strand, counting down.
GACCGCCGAGCAGCACGCCCAGGATGATGGAGGCGATGGTCAGGCCCTCGATCCAGCCGTTGGCCTTGACCAGTTGTGACGGTGGCAGCAGCTCGGTGAGGATGCCGTATTTGGCCGGCGAGTAAGCCGCTGCGCCCAGACCCACCAGCGTGTAGGCCAGCAGCGGGTGCACGCCGGTGAGCATGAGCAGACAGCCCACCACCTTGATGGCGTTGCTGATGAACATGACCTGGCCTTTGGGCCGCGCATCCGCGAACGCCCCCACGAAGGGCGCAAGCACCACGTAGAACAAGGCAAACAAGGGGACGAGGGCGGCGCTTTGCCACTCGGGTGCGCCGCGCGTGCGCAGCAATTCGATCGCGGCCACGAACAACGCATTGTCCGCCAGCGAACTGAAGAACTGCGCCGTCATGATGGTGTAGAAGCCGCGCTTCATGGCGATGATTTTGAGCGCCGAAGGGCCTCAGCGCAGGGTGGCTGAGCGGGTCGCAGCGGCTTTTTTATGCGACAGTTGACGGGGGTCTCCAGGGGATGCGGGGTTATAGCACGCGGCCTTTGAACGACCACGCATTCACCGGCGTTGAACCCGCCTGCAACGCCTTTCGATGACGGACCTCACGCCCGCCCGCCCATGCCCCGCCCGATCCTCGCCACCGTCCACCCCGAAGCCCTGCGCCACAACCTGCAACGCGCCCGCGAATGCGCCCCCGATGCGCGGGTGTGGGCGGTGGTCAAGGCCAATGCTTACGGCCACGGCATCGAGCGCTGTTTTGATGCCCTGCGCGCCGCCGACGGTTTCGCGCTGCTCGATCTGGCCGAGGCCGAACGCATCCGCGCGCTGGACTGGCGCGGCCCCATCCTGCTGCTCGAAGGCGCCTTCGAGCCGCGCGACCTGGAGCTGTGCTCGCGCCTGCACCTGTGGCACACCGTGCACTGCACCGAGCAGATCGACTGGCTGGCCGCGCACAAGACGCTGGTGCCGCACCGCGTGTTCCTGAAGCTCAACAGCGGCATGAACCGCCTGGGCTTCACCCCCAACGCGTTTCGCAGCGCCTGGGCGCGGCTCAACGCGCTGCCGCAGGTGGACGAGATCACGCTCATGACCCACTTCAGCGACGCCGACGGCCCGCGTGGCATTGCGCACCAGGTGGCCGCCTTCGAAGCCGCCACCGCCGACCTGCCGGGCGAGCGCACGCTGTGCAACAGCGCGGCCTTGTTGAGGAACCCGGGCGATGCACTGCGCGGCGAAGGCGTGACGACACTGGCCGCCGACTGGGTGCGCGAAGGCATCGCGCTCTACGGCAGCGCGCCCGACTTTCCCGCCCGCTCCGCCACTGACTGGAACCTGCAACCGGCCATGACCTTGTCAAGCCGCGTCATCGGCGTGCAAAGCCTGCAGGCCGGCGACACCGTGGGCTACGGCTCGGCGTTCACGGCCGACCGGCCCATGCGCATCGGCGTGGTGGCGTGTGGGTACGCGGATGGTTATCCGCGCCACGCACCCAATGGCACGCCGGTGCTGGTGGACGGCGTGCGCACCCGGGTGGTGGGGCGGGTGAGCATGGACATGGTGACGGTGGACCTCTCAGGCCTCGATGCTGCGGGGGTGGGGTCGGAGGTGGTGTTGTGGGGGCGGGCTGCGGCTGGGGCGGTGTTGGGGGTGGATGAGGTGGCGGCTGCGGCGGGGACGATTGGGTATGAGTTGATGTGTGCTGTTGCGGCGCGGGTTCCGTTCTCTTCTTGATCTTGCTTTCTTTGTCGTGAGGTTTTTGTTGTCGTGGCGAGCCGGGTCTCGGCCCGGCGGCCGAGGCACTTTTCTTTGCTTCGCCAAAGAAAAGTACCCAAAAGAAAGGCGAGCCGAATTCGCTGGCCCTTCGGGCACGCTGCGTTGCTCGGATCGCCCGGGGTGCGCGCAAACTTGTCCGCTGCGCGGCCTTCGGACATGCGCGCCCGTGATCCGGGCGCTCCTGCGCTACTCGCCAGCGAATGACGGCAGGGGGAGGTGTTCTCCGGCCAATTGGTTGGTGGGGGTGCCCTCACCCCTGCCCTCTCCCAGAGGGAGAGGGGGCAAGACACGTTTGCCTGAGGGGGAGTTGGCTCCCGCATTCACTCCCTCTCCCTCTGGGAGAGGGCTGGGGTGAGGGCCCGCACACAGAAACCCAGGCCAACGAGCCCGCCGTCAG
>NZ_JBLYYB010000245.1:0-12048 GCF_048549895.1 Hydrogenophaga sp. | reverse complement strand
TGATGCCTATTGGAATTCAAATCGGGAGTTCTGGGTATCCGTGATCACCCCGAAACATCAGCATTCATGCGGGCTGCAGAGGTATTGCAGGGGCGACCACGTAGGTCATGTCGGCCACCCAGAGCTGATTGGGGCCGCTGGCCCTGAACTGACGCTTGACCAGGTCATTGGCCGGAGAGTTGCGTTTGTCGCGTCGCGTGGTCACCGTGAAGCCACGGCGGCGGCTGATGCCCCGGATGTGGGCCAAACGCATGAGACGCGCCACGCGCTGGCGGCTGATGCACACACCTTGCTCGATGAGCTCGGCCCTCACGCGTGGCATACCGTACGACTCGTAGGAGTCCTTGTGAATCTGGCGTATCCGTTCGGTCATCACCGCGTTGGTGATGCTGCGCTGGGAGGGCGCGCGCTCTCGCCAGGCATAGAAGCCGCTGGCGGACACACCCAAGACGCGGCACATGGTGCGCACAGGGAAGTCGGCCTGGTTCGCCATCACGAGTCCGAAGACTTCGTTGAAGTCGCATCGCTGCGACCGGCAAACCAGGCCGTAGCCTTTGCCAGGATGTCGCGCTCCTGCTGAACCTGGCGCAGTTGACGACGCAGCCGTACCAACTCCTCGCGCTCTGCGGAGGTCAACCCTTCCTTGCCAGGCAGCGGCTTGCCGCTGTCAATGGCGGCTTGGCCGACCCAGTTGGTGATGGACTGCGCGGTGACATTGAACTCGCGCGAGAGCTCCGTTGGTGAGCGACCAGCTCGAACAAGCTCGACCATTTGCTGACGGAACTCCGCCGGGTACGGCGGTCTGACTTTGGACATTTGCGACTCCTTGAACACAAAGAATGATGTGTCCACGGACTCGGGTCAACTCCAACTCCACAGCCGCTGGCGCGGGCCCAGCCGGCAAAGCCGCGACGCATGGAGTGGCTACTGTATTTCTCAGGTGACTCGACGCCCGATTCGGCGAACAGACTGCGCAGCAAGGGGATCAGGCTGTTGACGTGCAGGCTCTCCTCGGCAACATGGCCCCAGCGGTCAATCTTGCGGAACACCGGACCCTCGGTCAATCCAGCGAGGCTGACCCAAGCATTGAAAGCAGTCACGGGACATAGGCGGGACAGCGCCGGGCATCTGAAAAAGCGGCCCTCACGCTGCCTGTCGCCTTTACTGCGGCCCAGGTAGCAGGTCGTGCCTTGGCCGGGGGTGACCTCGACGTTCTCAACGCGCAGACTCGTCACTTCGTCGGAGTGAAAGCCGCGCCAAAATCCGAGCAGTATCAGGCTGCGGTCGCGCGTGTGGCGCAGCGCGGCTGACTGGTTGCCGGACCGCTGCGCATTGGTGATCGCGGTATTGAGCCATTGATCGACTTGCTGAAGAACGGCCAGTTCGAGTGGGCGGGCGCGTTTCTCCCGCACGCTGTGCACGGAGCGAATGCCTTTGAGGACCTGGCGCACCAAGGCCGATTTGGTGGGGTCGGAAAAGCCTTGGTCGGTGTGCCAACGCGACAACGCCGCAAGACGTTGGCGCAGGGTGTTGATCGCCTGGGTAGCCGCATGATCGGCCAGATAGCGGGCGATGGCGTCTGCCGTGGAGGGCAGCAAACCTTTGCACTCAACCTCAAATGCCGTATTGCCGACGCGTAGCTCCTGCGCGTGCTGTCGCTCTCGGCGGCCTCGAGATACTTTGCAAGACGGGCCATTTTCCCAACTGGCTAGCGGTGAAGAGCCGAGGTTGATGATCGGATTGGAGACGCCGCCTAGAACAGCAAGCGAAGCCCAGCTTGCCACTGGGTAGCAGCTGTCTCCCCGCCGGACTGCGACCTTGGATAAAACGTTCGTTTCAAGCCCAGGTAAGGCGCGACGCGCCGGTTGAACTCGTAGCGGGCCTGTACCCCCACATCGACCTGATATGCGCCGCGGCGCACTGTCGTATCGATGTCGGATGCCGACCACTCCAAGTCAACCGAAGGCGAGACGATGAAGCGATTCGTGATCAGAAAACTGTTTTCAAAGCGCGTTCGAGCGAAGACCTTTCCGTCGTCACGAATGAACAGCTTCAGATCGACGTCGAAGGCGTAGGGCGCGAGCCCGCGCACACCGAGCGCGAGGTAGTCACGTTGCTGGGGCCGCTCGTCGCGACGCAGGCCGATCTGTGCGTCCCAGAACGGCCGAATGTACCGGCCATAGAGAACTTGCAGCTCAGCCGCTTCGGTGCGCCCGCTGCGCTGCTCCGCGTCGAGCGAATACCACAGACGGTTGAAGTCACCACCAATCCAGCCATCGACGGCCAGTGACTGTACCGAGCCAGCAGCCCCGCGCACTTTGGCTGCACCAGCTTCGACCAACGCGTAAGAGTAAATCGACTCGTCCTCCATCGCCTGCGCACCCAAAGCAACGGTAACCAGCAGCGCAGTGCCCGCGTGCCGCAGCGCCATCCTCATTTTTTTCTCCATCGGTGTGATCCTTAGGCCACTTTGACCAGGCGCATCATCCCGGTAGCAGCGTGGTAGAAAAGGTGACAGTGGAATGCCCACATGCCTTCATCCTCAAAGGTGGCATCAAGCTCGACGGTCTGCGCCGGCGGCACGATGATCGTGTGCTTGCGCGGGCCGAACACACCGTTGCCGTTGACGAGTTCCATGAACACGCCGTGCAAGTGCATCGGGTGTTCCATCATTGTTTCGTTGACGAACTTGATGCGCACGCGCTGGCCCAAGCCCATCTCGAAGGGCGCCGCCTGCGACATTTTCTGGCCGTTCATGGTCCAGAAGTAACGCGCCATGTCGCCGGTCAGCCGGACCAGCAATTCTTTTTCCGGCGCGCGGTCGTCGGCATTGCGGGTTGCGGCACGCAGATGCGCGTACGTCAGCCGGCGCAGGCCGTCCGAACTGGGCTCGAGCTTCGGGACCGCGGCACTCATGCCCGGCATCTCGGCCATACCCGCCATGCCGGGCATACCCGCGTGTGGATCGGCGGGCTTGGTCGATGCTGGCATCGCCATGCCGGCATGTGGATCGGTCGGCTTCACGGTCATACCCGACATGCCAGAGTCCGGGGCGACAGCTTTGGCCGGCGCTGGCATCGCCATACCGGCATGGCCTGCGGCCGCCGCATCACTTGCCGGCGCTTGGCCCATATCCATTCCGGCCATACCATCGCCGCCACTCATGTCCATGCCGGCCATTCCCATGTCGGCCATCGTGCGGACGGGCTTGGGTCCCAGCTCGGGCACCGGCGCACTCATGCCGACCTCCGGCGCCAACGTGCCGCGCGCATAGCCGATACGGGCGATGGTGGGCACGAAGATCGTGTAAGCCTTGGCTTCCTTCGGCTGCACGATCACATCGTAGGTCTCGCCGTTGCCGATGCGGAACTCGTCCACCTCCACCGGGTTGACGTTCTGGCCATCGGCCTGCACCACCGTCATCGGCAGGCCCGGGATGCGCACGTCGTACAGGTTCATCGGCGAGGCGTTGATGAAGCGCAGTCGCACCCGCTCCCCGGGCTTGAACAGGCCGGTCCAGTTCTCGTCGGGGCGCTTGCCCTGCAGAAGGAACGACCACTCGTCGCCACCGTCGCTGTAATCGGTGGGGTCCATGCGCATCTTGGCCCATTCCATGCGCTCGGCCCACAGCGTGTCGCGCGCCTTGGCGTCGGGAGCGCTGCGCAGTTGGGCAAAGAACTGCGGGGTTGTCACGCGGCGGTAGTTGTAATAGCCGTCCTGCTTCTTCAGATTGGCCAGCACCTGCTGCGGCGGCGTGTCGATCCAGTCGGAAATCACGACGATGTAGTCGCGGTCATACTGAAACGGGTCGGGACGCGCTGGCTCGACAATGAGCGGCGCGAAGTAGCCTGCAGCCTCTTGCAGCGCGGCGTGGCTGTGATACCAATAGGTGCCAGACTGGCGCAGCTTGAAGCGGTAGGTGAAGGTCTCGCCGGGGCGAATGCCGGGGTAAGTGACGCCGGGCACGCCGTCCTGATCGTTGGGAACGAGTAAGCCGTGCCAGTGGATACCGGTGACCTCGCGCAAATTGTTCGTGACGCGGATCACCACTTCGTCGCCTTCGCGGAAGCGCAGAACCGGTCCCGGCATCGTGCCGTTGATGGTGATACCTTGAGCTGGTTTGCCGGTGATGTTGAGCGGGGTCTCTGCCACGCTCAGGTCGTACTCGCGCGACACTGGGGTGTTGCGCAGTTCGACGGCCCGCACCTGAGCCCAGGCGCTTGGTAGGGCGGCCAGCGCGCCCAAGCCGGCCAGGGTTTGCAAGGTTCGGCGTTTGGGTGTGTCCATGGGGTTGAGCCTCCTCTACCGTGTTTATTTGACGGCTTCGATCGCGGTGACGACGATGCCACCATCGGCTTTTTCGGCGGTGAAGTTCACCTTGTCGCCGGCCTTGACCTTGTCCAGTAGCGCAGCGTCCTTAACCTGGAAGACCATCGTCATGCCGGGCATGTCCAGGTTCTTGATCTCGCCGTGCTTGAGCGTGATTTTCTTGGTTTCCTTGTCAATCTTGCGCACTTCGCCTTCGGTCATCGAGGCGGGCATGCCGTCCATCTTCATGCTGGGCATGTTCATGCCAGACATTTTGCTGTGGTCCATCGCCTGGGCTTGAACGCTCATGGCAAATGGCGCAGAAGCCACAAAGGCCAGTACAGCGAGGAAAGGTTTGAAATTTTTCATAGCGACAACTCCGTACATGAAATAGAAGAATTCTGGCGCAGACGACCAACACCATCCGGTGCCGCGCGGTACTGCCACACCGTGCTGATCGTCACTTCACGGTATGCCAACGGACCATCAGTGTTTATGATCGCCGTGCCCGCCAGCATTGGGAGCGCCGGCCTTTTGTGCCACAGTGACGAGACCCTTCATGCCGGCATCATAGTGGCCGGGCTGCAGGCAGGCGAAGTCCACCTTGCCAGCCTGGGTGAAGCGCCACACGACCTCGCCCGTCTTACCGGGCGCTACGGTGACCATATTGTCCTCGGCGTGTTCCATTCCGGGCATCTTGATCATCATCGCAGCGTGCTCCTTCAACTCCTTCAGCGAGCCGATCACCAACTCGTGTTTGACAGCCCCCGAGTTTTTCACGACGAAGCGCACGGTTTCACCTTGTTGCACTGAAACCTCGGCTGGCGTGAAGCGCATGCTGTCCGTCATGTCGACCTCCACGGTACGGGTAACCTGCGCGGCCTTGCCGGGTTCACCAACAGGGTTGCTGCCGTGGCCGGGGGCGGCCAACGTGGCTGATGCGGCTAGAAGCGCCGTAACGAACAGCAGCGGACGGATGGATCTGGGGTTCATTGGAAGTCCCTTATTGAGTTGATACAGCGATTGATGCATTACCAACTCAGCATCCTACTCACGCTAACCACCAATGTGCTGACGGGAACATTACAAAGATGTCAGCTTTGTCCGTGCCAGCTACGCGGGGAAGAGCGCTCCAGCGGCGGCGGTCAGCGACATGGCCCCAGCACCCCACAACAGAATCCGCAAGGCGGACCGCATCTTGGGCGCTCGGCCGATGTAGGCGGCCAGGATGCCCAGCGCTGCCAGCCCGACGAGGCTGCCTCCCACAAGCCAGCCCGACGAGGCTGCCTCCCACAAGCCAGCCCGTCAGGCTGGCGCGTGGCGCCAGCACCAACACCAGTAACGGCCAACCCGCGCCCACGGCGAAGCTCGCTGCCGAGGCCAGCGCAGCCTGTGTGGGCCGCGCGGCCAGTTGGTCGGACAACCCGAGCTCGTCCCGCGCATGCGCGGCCAAGCCGTCGCGAGCCATCAACTGCCGCGCGACTTCATCGGCCAAGCCCGGCGCCAGGCCTCGCGCCACGTAGATGGCGGCCAGCTCGCCATGCTCAGCCGCTGGGTCTGCAGCCAGTTCTTTGCTTTCGCGCTCAAGGTCGGCGCTTTCGGTATCGGCCTGCGAGGCCACGGAGACGTACTCGCCAGCCGCCATCGCAGCGGCGCCGGCCACCAGCGCGGCCACGCCTGCCACCACGAGGCTCTGGCGATCCGCCCCCGAGGCTGCGATGCCGACCAGCAGGCTGGCCGTCGAGACGATGCCATCGTTCGCGCCGAGCACCGCGGCCCGCAGCCAACCAACGACATTGCTGCGATGGCGTTCGTCGTGCCTCATCACATCACTGCGACGTTGCCGAGGCGCCAGACGCCTTGGCCGCCACGGCGAGCTGCGCCTTCGTCATCACGACGATCAGCACGAGGATCACGCCGAGGAAGATCGCGCTCGTACCGACGGTGCCGAGCCCCATGCCGCCATTCGTGAGCGGTTGCGACAGCAGGTCGCCGAACGACGCGCCGAAGGGCCGCGTCAGGGTGTAGGCGATCCAGAAGGCGGCGACGGCATTTACGTTCAACAGACGGTATGCCGCGTACGTGACCACGATGCCGGCACCGAACACCATCGCAGAATGCAGGTAGCCGAGCTTGAGCTGTTCGGCCAGCAGGTCTCCCGCTGCCGTGCCGAGCGCAAAGGTGAACAATATCGTCGCCCAGTAGAACCACTCGCGCCGGGTGGTGAAGATGGTGTGGATTGACAGCGTCCTCTCCACCGCATACCAAACCGCGAAGGTTGCAGCGAGCATGGCTGCGAAGACGTCCGTCGTGGTTTGCAGAGGGATGCCAAAGTGGTCGGTCAGGTTGTCGGTGATCAAGGTGCCGACCACGCTGATGAGGACCACGGCGACCCAGTAGATCCACGGAACGTAGCAGTCCTTGCGGAACTGCAGCGCCAGCGCCGCAAGCAGCAGCGCACCCATCACAGGCGACGTGTTGGTGAGCCCAAGGTTGCGATCGGTGTTCAGGAAAATCACCAGTGCGACGGTAGCGACCAGCGGGCCACGCGACCACGTCTTCACATGTCGCAGCCGCGGCCATCTGTGCGGGCAGCAGCGCCTACCTCATGAAGAGCGCCGTGGAGCAGGAGGGGCTGGACACATTCCGCGCCGTCAAGCGCGGCGAATCTCGCCTGTCTCTGACGATTGCGCGCAAGGTGATGAAGCAGTTTCGCGGCTTCGATGCGTGCGCAGCCACCGCGCGCAGCTGCGCGGCGACCATCGATGTGCCGCTCACCGCCAAGGAAGAGCGCGTCCTCCAGCTCAACGCCGAAGGCAAGAGCAACAGGCAGGTTGGCGCAGCGGTGTTCCTTGCCGATGGTACGGTAAAGAGCTACGTCAGCCGCATCCTGGAAAAGCTGCACGCCCGCAGCCGAACCGGACTGACCGTTTGCGCCGTGGGCCGCCGCAGCTGATCCGGCCGGCTGCACGCCGGCGGGGGTGACGGTCGTCATGGTTCGGTCTTCACTTCGTGACACGGTCGATGATGAACGGGCTCTGACGTACGGGGCCAGTGTGCCTGAAATTCCTGAACGCCCAACAAGACCCGCCCTTCCAGGAGCCCCGTGATGCCCACTCCCGAACCGATCCTTCGCACCGCTTTCACTCGCCTGTTGCACGCAGCGTTGCTACTTGCCGCGCTGTGGCAATTGATCGGCTCGAACTTCATTGAACCCGCACGCGTTGGCCAGCCGGCCAACCTGATGTTCGAGTTGCACGAGATCGGCGGCTTGGCCACGCTGGGCCTGGTGGTGGCGTTCTGGCTATGGAGCCTTGTGCGCCGCCGCGAGACACCGTTCGCAGCCTTGTTTCCGTGGTTGTCCTCCACCCGACTGCAAGCAGTGGGCGCCGACCTTTCTCGGCACTGGGGCGAACTGAACAACCTTCGCCTGCCCGGCGGCGAACCCGAAACGCCGCTGGCAAGCGCGGTCCACGGGCTGGGTCTGCTCACGGTATTGGCCATGGGCGCGAGCGGCGCGTGGCTGTTCACGCAGACCGTGCCCGAGGGCTTGATTCTGGAAGTGCACAAGATCACCTCCAACCTGATGTGGGCTTACATTGTTGCCCACGCTGGCCTAGTCTTACTGTGTCACAAGAGTAGTCTTTTGCTTGCGCGGCCGCAGCAGGGACATTGGCCGAGGCGGGCGAGCAGTACGTAGCTGAGTTGGTGCCGCAGCGTCGTGATCGAATGGATCACGTGTCGCTGGGCGCGCAGGGCTGCCCCTGGGGATGTAATCCTCGGGAAGGGCAGGCACTTGGCGTTCGGCGAAGTTTTTTTTGCCGCCGACAGGTTTGTCGGCAATGAGTCGCTCAGCCATCAAGAAAGCGTAGGCCGCGATGCTCAGGCTGGCATGGTGGTGGAATCCCCGCCAGCCGCGCCCCTCATAGTGCCCCAGTCCGAAGTCCTGCTTGAGGTCTTGGTAGTCACGCTCGATTCGCCAGCGCTGGTAAGCGGCGCTGACCAAGTCGTTGAGGGAAATGCTCGCTGGCAGGGTCGACAGGATGTACTTGACCGGCTCGGCTTGGTCCGCTGGCCACTCGATGAGCAACCACTCCTGTGGGCGCAGACGCGACTTGCCGGCGTTGCCGCCCGCATGGCGAACCCGTACGGCCGCGAACCGGCCACTCAGTGGCTCGTTGGTACCCTGGCGCCAACTGATCGTCTGGAACGCCTGCGCCGGCAAGGACAGGGCCAGGGCCTTGACACTCATTGGCTGCAACTCGGCGGTGCGGCGAGGAACCACCGGGGGACGCCCCATTCCCCCATAGGGCGCAGGGGGCAACGGTTCAACGCCAGGGGGCCAGACCACGACCGCTGAGGTGACACCCACGGCGTACAACAAGCCCATGTCGCTGAGCGACTGCCGAAACCCGGTGTCCACGCCGTAGCCGGCATCGGCCAGTACACAGTGGCGGGGTGCGCCCTCGCTCAGCAGGGTCTGCAACTGCTGCAGGGCGATCTGTGTCTTGGTGGCAAAGCGAAGCGACTCTGGCACACCAGCGCGCTTGCGTCGCGTTGGGTCCTGCGCCCAGTTCTCGGGTAAGTAGAGTTGCCACGCCACGGGAATGCTGCCCTGGTCACAAGCCAGCGAAACACTCACCGCCACCTGGCAGTTGTCCTGCTTACCCAGCATGCCGCAGTATTGGCGGGCCACGCCCACCGAGTGCACGCCCTTCTTGGGAAAGCCGGTGTCATCAATGATCCACCAGCCCCCGCGGCTGAAATCCATGTGTGGCACAACCCACTGACACACCCGGCGCAGCACTTCGGCATCCGACCATTCGGCCTTGGCGACGAAGTGATGCAGGGCCTGGTGTCTGGCGCTGGCATGCAGCGGGTCCACCCTCGCCGCCATCGGCTCAACGCTCTTGCGGGCCAGCGGCAGCATCAAACCCGTGCAATAGCCCTTGAGCCCCGCATGCCGATCCGCATGTCCCAGCCCCAGCGCCAAATGCGCCATGTAACGATCAAACCGTTTGCTTGTCCCCATTGCCCCTCTCCAGAAAATGAGAGGAAATCATGATGCCACATTTGTGACACAGTAAGACTAGGTAGTTAGCTAACTTTTGACGCTAAGCTGTCAAATGTAGCGTTTCCACTATGGCCTGCCTTTTTTCAGTTAGTCGGTCCTGATTTATTCGTTTTCAGAGGGCGGCCAGCCCATCCGCCGCTTTGCGTTGGCCGCTCTGGGACACGCTGCGCCGGGCCTTGTTCAAAGTCTCAGCGAGCGCCTCCCGCACAGCTTGCCCGATGGCGCTGGCCTTGCGGTCAATCTCGCGTTGCAGGCGACCAACGATGGTGCGCTGGCGCTTGATGGCCCGACGCATGCGCTTGAACTGGCGGGCATGTGCGTAGCGCCCAGCCTTGCGGCCCAGCTCCTTGCCCTCCTCGGCAAAGGTCTGCTTCAGATCGACCCCGGCGTCCTTGGCCGCCCCCACCAGCTTGGCGCGCGCGATCTCCAGCAAGCGGCTGTCGGTGGGGTGAGCAATGGCCTTGTGCTGTACCGTGCTGTCCACGATCACGCGGGCGAACTCCTGCGGTTTGATCAGCTTGAGAGCAACAGCCACGTTGATGGTCTGCGCCAGCAGTTCTTCGACACCTTCCTCACCCAACAGCTGGCGGAACTTGATCAGGGTGGTGGCGTCGCAGGGACGGCGATGTTCAAAGTACGCCTGGCCCGAGAAGAACTGCCACGTTGGCGTCTCGCTCCAGCGCTCAACGACGCCCTCGTCGGACTCGTTGAAGGCGTGTTTGAGGTACAGCAGCGCGATCATGATGCGCAGCGGCACGCGGGGCCGCCCGGCGTTGCTGGGAACAGCGGCACGCTGCACCTGCTCCCCGAAGAGGTCCGGGTCAGGCATGGCCACACCGGCGCGACCTCTGCGAGAGAAGACCTGGGCCACCCGTGCTTCGATCGCCTTCCAGGGCATGCGCGAGGCCAGCACAGCCATCGGATGGCGCAGGTCGATCATGTGATCGATGCGCGAACGGAGGAAATCATCGGTGGCGGCACAGGAAAACAGCACGGCAGAACTCCCAGAAACTTGCCCCTATTGGAATTCAAACTGGGAGTCTCGGCCATCGGCAATCACCCGAAAGTCCAGTGTTTATGCGGCCTCCGGGGATTCTTCAGGGACGACTATGTAGAGCCTGTTAAGTCGCGATTATCTTTCTCGTCGCTACGCACACGAGCGAACATACCGTAGATTACAGTGTGCTTTGACTACTTGCGAATGTAGCCAAGATCCATAGTGCTTCCCATCCAAGGGAAAGATTGCACCATCAAAAATTTTGAATCAAATACGAAAAACAAAGCTTCACATTCCCTTAAAGAATGTGAAGCTTGTTTTACGACACTGACCTTAGGTCGCTACGTCAACCGAGATTAAATGAAACTTAAAAGTTGTGACGAACACCGACTGCCACAGAGCTGAAATCAGCACCTGGGATTCCCGTAAAGTAGGTGGCGCCGCTCTTGTTCTCCACGCGCGTGTAATAACCGTACACTTTCGTGCGTTTACTCAGATTATAGTTGTAGCCTAATGTGTATTGCGTGGCTTCACTGTTAACCACGTTTTCATATTCGCCCGCGCGACCAACGTTTACATGGAATTCTGAAGCACCAATCTTGTAAGCCGCGGCCAAGCGTAAGTTGTTACGCGTACCAGCTCCGGTAGGCAGGAACTGATTTGCGTCTTTGTTACGCTGATAGTAGCCTGCAACCGTCAGTTGTCCAAAGGAATATAGAGCGCGCAAGGAAAATTGATTATTGCTGTTGACACTGCTATAGCCAGCACCGAGGTCAAGCGCGCCAATTGCGTAGTTGGCAGCGAAGTCATAACCGTTTTTGCCGCCGGTATTAGACGGTTGCTCATGAAGCACAACCGCAGCTTCCGCAGTGAAGCCCCCGATGTTTGGGGAGCGGTAGCCAATCGTATTACTAGTGCCTAGGCCCCCAAGCCACACCGGATCATAGTAGAGGGCATCGGATGAAGAGCCCGTATCATGATTATGCATGCTGATGTAGTCGGCAGAAGCGTAGTACGACGCGGGGAAGAAGTTACCTAGGCGCACAGTACCAAAACGGCCCGACAGGTTTACTTCGCTTTGACGATTGAAGAGTGCGCCACTTCCACCCGTGTCTGATTGAAAGCCGCTTTCCAACTCAAAGCCAGCCTTCAGGCCACCACCGAGATCCTCAACGCCTTTGAAACCAAAGCGAGAACTGTTGTTATTCACAACTGTGGTCTTCAAGCCGCCCACATCTTGGCGTTCCACTGTGGTGTTTACACGGCCGTACAGCGTTACGCTGCTTTGGGCAAACGCGGAGCTGCTTCCGAGAAGGGCAAGTACGGAAAGTACAGAATATTTATTTTTCATTTGATTTCCTTTAAGCTAAAAACTCGTACAAGAGGTAAGTTAATGGGAAGGTTCGCACCTTTCGTGTCAGTCGAAGTCGTCCTGAAGGTGTCCAACAATCGAAACTCCGTAACCGAGCACATGGAAGAGGTCCGGCCTCGTAGTGTCTTTTAGTCAGCGCGAAATTCGTGCCATTTTAGGAAAAATAACTAGTTTCTTGCTGACATTTCCAAGAAAATCGTTGCTATATTACAACGTTAAGAAGTGGCCCCGCATCTCTAAACAGATGAGATAAAGAGGGTTCCATGCAACTCCAAGCTGGCCCCAATCGGGCACACG
>NZ_JBLYYB010000244.1:0-9914 GCF_048549895.1 Hydrogenophaga sp. | reverse complement strand
TGATGCCTATTGGAATTCAAATCGGGAGTTCTGGGTATCCGTGATCACCCCGAAACATCAGCATTCATGCGGGCTGCAGAGGTATTGCAGGGGCGACTAATTGTCGGCGATGTGCGTGTAGATCATCTTTCCCGGTTCGGCGCCGTACTTCGGATTGATGTGGCCGGTGCTTTCGGCCCGGCCGCCGGCGCGGAAACGCTGCCCATCCGATGATGAAGTGGTGCCGTCGCCCCAGTTCCCGGCGAATGCGTGACGCAATTGGGCATTGACGAGCTCGGCCAGCCCCGCCGAATAGGTTTCATCCCGGATATACCAAGCTTGCAGCCACGACAGCTTGGCGTAACTCGCGCCGGGGCTCGACTCCGCCATCTTGGTCAGGCCGAGGTTGATCGCATCAGCCAGTATCGCCGACAGTAATAACGTCTTGTCCTTGACCTGTTCGCCATTTTTTAGGTGCACGAAATGGCGGGTGAACCCGGTCCAACCGTCCACATCCATCAGCAGTTCGGTGATTTTGATGCGCGGCAGCAGATTGCCGGCCTGGTCGATCAGCGCCTGCGCAGCCTCCGGCACCACTGGGTCCTGCGGCGTGATTTTCAAGCCGGTATCGGTGATGATCGCGTCCGGCAGCTCGTTGGCCAGCGCAAGCCGGTTGACCGTGGCCAACTGCTGATTCAACAAAAGAACCCGCTCAAGTAGGTACTGGTCGAGGTCCGGGTTAATTGCTATGGGCAGCGCGCGCGCTTTTTGGAGTGTGCTGAATTTCTCCGGTGGAAGCAAATAGTCCTCGAAATCCCTGAACTGGCGCGAACCCTCAACCCAGATGTCGCCAGAGCGCAGTGCGTTTTTCAGCTCCGAGAGCATGCAAATTTCATAGAAGCGGCGATCGATACCCTCGTCGGTGATGACCAGCGGCTTCCATCGCGCTTTGACGAACGCGATCGGGGCATCGTCCGGCACCTTGCGCGATCCGGTCGCATTCATCTCGCGCACCATGTCGATGGCGTCCAGGACGGCCTGCGCCGCCGGCGCAGCCTTCAGTTTGAGCACGTCAAGCAACTCCGGGGTGTAACGGCGCAGCATGCTGTAGTGGTCACCGACCAGGTGCAGATGGTCGAATGTCGCAGGTTGGGCGAGTTGGGCTGCGTCGGTGACGCTTTGTGCGAATTCGGCCCACGGAATCACGGCCTCGATGGCGGCATACGGGTCGCCGCCCGACTCTTTGGCTTCGACGAGCGCGCGGCCGACCTTCGAATACAACCGCACCTTGTCGTTGATCGCCTTCCCCTGCTTCTGAAACCGCTCCTGATGCTTGTTCTTGGCGGCGCTGAACAGCTTGATCATGATCCGGTCGTGCAAGTCAATCAGCTCGTCGATGACGGTGGCCATGCCTTCAATCGACAGAGCGACCAGGGTCGCGTAGCGTCGTTCGTCCTCGAACTTGGCCAGATCGTAAGGCTGCATCTGCGCCCCTTCCCGTGCCATCTTCAACAGCCGATTTTGATGAATCTGGCGGCCGATCCCGTCCGATAACGCGAGCGACTGAAATATTTTCAGGCGCTCAATGTGCTCTCTCATGTGCCGTGAATTTGGTCTTCGCGGTGACTGGCGCAGCCACATCATCCAGGTGATATTCGTGTCGGGGGTGACGTTCAGCAAATTGTCCAATCCACGCTTGTGGTGCGGCTGCAGCGGCTCCAGCAATGCCCGGTAGATGCGCCGATTGGCGCGCGTCACGGCTTCGGCGCATGCCCGTTCGATGACGGTGATCGCCGGCAGAATGACACGCTGTCGCCGCAAGGCTTCCAGCGACTCAATCGCGAGTACCATTCCCTTGTCGGTTTGCATGGCGAGGTCGGCAAGGCAGTGCACCAGCTTACGAAAATCCGGCAGGCCAAACGTGGACAGCGAGAGATAGGCGCGGATCTCCTGAAAATGTTCGCGCCGCGTCTCGTCGCGGACGCCGTATTGTGGCCAGGCGGCGGCGTCGCTTTGCACTTGGCGAGCGATCCACTGGATTACCGGGGCCGGCACCGGCATGTCGCCGGCCAGCGCATAGCCCGGATAACGCAGCAGGCACAATTGGACGGCGAAACCGATCCGGTTGGCGTCGCCGCGGCGCTGCCGGATCATGGATAAATCGGACTCGGTGAAGCTGTAATGCAAGATGAGGTCGTCCTGACTTTCCGGGAGTGCCAATAGGCTGTCCCGCTCCGTTGCGGAAAGTATTGATCGGCGTGCCATGCGTTACGCCATCCTGTCGGCGCAATGGCGCCTCATGTCGGCCTGGTCCCGCCGATTCGCGCGATGGTTTCAATCAGCGTGGTTCGCTTGACCCCAAAGGTTCGACATATAGCCGCCTTGGACATGCCCCCGCCCAGCGCGGTAAGGATGGACTCCAATTTTTCGCCGGTGATGACAGGCGGCCGGCCACCGATGCGACCGCGCCGCCGCGCCGCCGCCAGTCCAGCGCTCACGCGCTCCCTGGTCAAGGCCCGTTCGTACTGAGCCAGTGCGCCGAAAACATGAAACAGCAATTCGCCGGAAGGTGTTGTAGTGTCCATGCCTTCGGTCAGTGAACGAAAGGCAACCTGCCTGTCTTTCAGCGTGTTCACGATGGCAAGCAGGTGTGGCAGTGAGCGCCCGAGTCGATCGAGCTTCCAGACGACAAGCACGTCGCCAGGCCGCAGAAATTCGAGCGCCTGGGCCAGGCCAGGTCGATCATCCTTGGCGCCGGAGGCGCGATCTTCATACAGGTGACGGGTATCGACACCCGCCGCCTGCAGCGCATCGCGCTGCAGGTTGGTGTTTTGGCGGTCCGACTCGGACGAAACCCGCATGTAGCCTACAAGCATGTACGGAAAACCTATAAAGTGTGATTGCCGTATGCTACACCATGACGACATAGTTTTCCGTACACTTTACAAGCCTTTGCGAGTAAGCTTCCGGTGTCGCCTGCCGGCCTGTCGGGAAACACTTGTTTTACGACAGGCACCATTCGAACAAGAGCGGACATTTGTCGTGCACGCCAGCAGCAAGGTGAGCTGGGATAATATTCGCAGCGACAACAAATCCAGTGGCGATGTGCCGCCCTTTGGCCGTGGCCCGTGGCAGTGGAAAAGTGGATTTAAAACAACAAGAACGATTTGAATACAGATAGGAGACGTTTTGAAATATTCGACTTTTCATCGTGGGCCGCAGATATGGCCCCAGACTGCCATCGCGCTGGCGTTGACGGCTGCATTCAACCTGAATGCCCACGCGCAACAAGAAAAAATACTGCCGGCGGTCGAGGTAATCGGCACCACGCCGCTGCCTGGCATCGGCCAGCCACGCAACGAGATCGCGGCACCGGTACAAAGTGCCAGAAGCCGCGACCTCGAGCGCAGTGGCGCGCTGGAGTTGGGCGACTTCATGAACCGCAGGCTGGGCAGCGTGCATGTCAATGAAATGCAGGGCAATCCATTCCAGATGGATGTCAACTATCGCGGCTATACCGCGTCGCCGCTGCTGGGTACGCCGCAGGGCTTGTCGGTGTACATGGATGGCGTGCGCATGAATCAGCCGTTTGGCGATGTGGTGAGCTGGGATCTGATTCCGCGCGCGGCGATCTCGTCGATGACCCTGATCCCGGGTTCGAACCCGCTGTTTGGCCTGAATACTCTGGGCGGCGCGCTGTCGGTGCAGACCAAGGACGGCAGAAGCGATCCGGGGACATCGCTGCAGACCACTGTCGGCAGCAATGCGCGGCGTGCAGTCGAGTTTGAGCATGGCGGTTTTAACGACAAGGGTCTGGACTGGTATCTGACAGGCAACCTGTTCAAGGAACGCGGCTGGCGCGATGATTCTCCGTCCGATGTGCGCCAGTTGTTCAGCAAGCTGGGCTGGCGCGGCGGCGCCACCGACCTGAAATTGACGCTGGCACATGCCGACAATCGATTGACCGGCAACGGTCTGCAAGAGCAAAGCTTGCTGGCGCGCGACCGGGCCAGCGTGTACACCAAGCCGGATCTGACGCAGAACCGTTCCACGCTGCTCAATCTGGCGGCAAGCCACGGATTCAATGACAATCTGCTGTTCTCCGGCAATGCGTATTACCGCAATATCAAGACCTCGACCTTCAATGGGGATATCAACGAGGAGGTGCTGGACCAGGATGTGTATCAGCCCGGTGAAAATGCATCGAACACGCCCTTTCCATCCTTGCGCTGCATCGAGCAATCGCTGCAAAACGATGAGCCGGCCGAGAACTGCAATGGCTTGATCAACCGCAGCCAGAGCTCGCAACAGAACTATGGGCTGTCAGGCCAGTTGACCTGGCTGGGCACGCTGGCCGGCAAGCGCAACCAGCTGGTGACAGGCGCCGGCTATGACGCCAGTCGGGTGAAATTTACGCAATCCTCGCAGCTCGGTTTTCTGAATCCGGACCGCAGCATTAGCGGCGTCAATTCTTTTGGCGATGGTGTGAGCGGCGGCACTGTGGATGATGAACCGTATGACACGCGGGTCGATCTGTCGGGTCGCATCCGGACCTGGAGCGTATTTGCCAGCGACACGCTGTCACTCCAGGAGAATCTGCACCTGACGCTTTCGGGGCGCTATAACACCACGTCAATCAAGAATCGCGACCAGATTCACGCCGACGGCGACAGCGCGTCGCTCAGTGGCGACCACCGCTTTTCACGTTTCAATCCAGCCATCGGCCTGAGCTACAGCCCGACGCAGGCACTCAATGCTTATGCCGGCTACAGCGCAAGCAGCCGCGCGCCGACTGCCATTGAACTGGGTTGCGCCAATCCGGACCAGCCCTGCAAGCTGCCCAATGCGATGGCTGGCGATCCGCCGCTGAACCAGGTTGTCACGCGCACCCTGGAGGCTGGCGTGCGCGGCACTGCAGCCGGCAATCTGCGATGGAATGCCGGCGTGTTCAGCGCTGAAAATCGGGACGACATCCTGTTTGTGGCCGACAATCAGGCCGGCTTTGGCTACTTCAAGAATTTCGGGAAAACCCGCCGTCAGGGGCTGGAACTGGGTCTCAGCGGCAAGCTGGGCAAGCTCAATCTGGGTGCGCAATACACCTTGCTGGATGCGACTTTCCAGAGTGCCGAAACAGTCAATGGCAGCAGCAACAGCAGCAATGTCACGGCCGCCGCCGGCGCTCCCGGCCTGGATGGCATCATCAACATTCGGCCCGGCGACCGCATTCCGCTGATTCCGCGTCAAATGCTGAAGCTGTTTGCCGATTATGCGGTGTCGCCGGCCTTCACGCTCAACGGCAGCATGGTGGCGGTGTCAGGTGCATTAGCGCGCGGCAACGAGAATAATGGCCACCAGCCGGATCGCACGTTTTACCTGGGCCAGGGCCGCAGCGCCGCTTATGCGATTTTCAATCTGGGCGCCAACTACCGCATGACGCCACAGTTGCAGTTGCTGGCGCAAGTCAATAATGTGTTCGACACGCGCTACAACACCGCCGCCCAGCTTGGCCCGACAGGCTTTGATGCAAACGGCAATTTCCAGGCCAGACCATTCGGAGGATCGAACGCCGACGGCTTTCCGGTCCAGCAATCGACCTTCTTCGCCCCCGGCGCACCACGGCTGATCTGGGTCGGACTGCGCTATTCATTTGGCAAGCCTACCAAGGGGTAACCGGAGATTGCCATGCACCTGCGCGTATGGCAATCCACCAGCAGAACGTGTGTTTCGAAGGCATGCCAGGCGGTGGCTTTTTAAATATAGCGCGAGACGCCGATAATGCGTTCGGTTTCGGTGAATTCGCCGTCTGCTGTCGGTGTGCGCTGCTTGTAGATCGCGACCAGTGCCATTTCGCGGTCATAGTCGATCCGCGTGTAACGCGCAGAGCCATTGGCCACAAAGGCGCGGAAGCGAATCCTCGCCCAACTGAAAACCTTAGCGTACTATTTTTTTCGAATTCTGTGGGCGCCCCGATATGAAGCGCGCCAGCGAGCGCGCCAGGCCGCTCCAAGCGGCGATCAACCAGAACACGCCCGTGATCAGTGCGGCCAGTGCGAGTACGGCGGGCATGCTTTGCCCACCGACCACGGCGCCGGCCAAGGCCGCTGCGCCCACTGCCTTCATGGGTTGCACCGGGAATGGAACGCCAAAGCGCCATCCAACGAAGATCATGCTCAGCCCAAACGCAAGCAAGATCGAAGTGGGCTGAACGCCCGTGACGACGATGAAGCCGACCAGAAAGGGCAGCAAGGTGCCCAGGTCGCCGAGTGCGCCACCGAGATCGCCGCGCCAAGTCGCACCTGAGAGTTCGTGTGGGGCAGACAGGACTTCGCTGGATTCGATGGACGATTTCATGCAGGCTATTTTCCATCCTCGCCCACCTGTGGCTCCAGCCTGCACTGATGGGGGTTCCGCTCAAGACAGCATTGCTACATCCGCGTGCCACGTTCAAAGTGGATTAACCAGACGCTTACGGATCGTCTTTCTGAGCAGCGGTATTTGCCGGGTAAGGTTCGCCAGTACATGAACTGCGTTTCCCACTTCGCCCACTGTTCAAGAAGACGGCGTTCGTCCCTTCAGAGTCTCGATCAGCGAGTCGTGGCCTTCGTCGATGAACACCTGCCCCGCTGCACTTGCGCTGCCCCGGTGCAGCGCAGCCGCGATCAGGTCCGCGCGGCTCTGCAGCACCTGTTGGCTGTTGTAAGCGTCGCGGGCGTACAACTGGATCATCACGCAGGCGGCGCCGTTGACGAGCAATTGCGGCGATTCGACGACCACTTTTTGCACGCCAAGGGACTCGCAGGCAGCACGCGCCTTCGGCGCACCGCGATCATTCGCGCTGATGTCCATGACCTCGAACGTGACGACACCGTCGGCAGAAGCACTGCGGCAGTTATTGGCCATGGAGCACTCGCGTGAGCGCAGCTAGCGGCGGCGTCACCGCACCCGCAGTAGGGAGCTACCTGCGCTTTCGCGCCTTCTACCTACCGAGGATTAGATGGCGTTGCCTGCAACACGCCTTGGTTTGTCGTCGCCAACTACTCGGCGCTCGCACTCGTCTGGGTTTGGCTAATGGCGCCGCGAAGAGAACGAGACCCATGAGAGCCCGGAAATTGCAGGCAGAACCGCGTTGTTCCCTCCGACGAAGTAACCGACGCGCTCCCGCCGTGAGCGAGCATGATGGCCTTGGTAATGGCCAGACCCAGGCCAGCACCGTCGGATGAGGGATGCGTGCGCGCCTTGTCCACGCGATAGAAGCGATCAAACAGGCGAGGCAGGTCGGCGGCATCGATCGGATCACCGGTGTTGGTGACACACAAGCTGGTGCCATTCATCTGAGGCTCGACAGTCAGTGCAACATCGGTGCCAGGGTGGGCGTGCCGCAGCGCATTGGACAGCAAGTTGCTGATGGCCCGCCGGATCATCAGTCGATCACCCACCACGGTACCTGCTCCCTCCACCCGAAGGCGAAGTTGTTTATCCTCGGCGACCGCATCGTAGAAATCCAGAAGGCTCTTTGCCTCCTCTTCGAGTGCGACGTCTTCGCGATTCGGCAGCTGGATGCCGTGGTCCGTCTTGGCCAGAAAAAGCATGTCGGACACCATGCGCGCCAGCCGCTGGAACTCCTCGGCGTTGGAGGCGAGGATGTCGCGGTAGGTATCTGGATCACGGTGCTGCGACAGCGACACCTGGGTCTGTGTCAGCAGGTTGCTGATGGGCGTGCGCAGTTCGTGGGCGATGTCGCTTGAGAATTCCATCAGCTTTGCAAAATCCTGTTGCAGCCGCTCAAGCATGGTGTTTAGGCTGCGGGCCAGCTCCGCCATCTCCACGGGCACGGCGTCGATCGGCATGCGCTCGTCGAGCTTGTGGGCCGTGACCTTGAGAGCGCGCTCTCTCATGGTCCGCAGCGGGGCCAGACCGCTGCGGGCTGCCCACCACCCCAGAAGGCCGCTGAGCAGGGTGGCCAGGACGACATAGACCGCCAACTGTTGGCGCAGCATCTGCATGAAATGGGTGTGGTGTTGCGTGTCCAGCGCGAGTGTGAGGCGCATGCTCTGCACCGCACCTGTCACTCCACCGGGCAACTGCGCTGCCGATATCTCTGTAGTGATGCCTCGCAGTTGCCGTTCACCATCGGTCCAGTCCATGGGCTGATCTGAAACGCTTTGCGCAGCGAGTTCTGCTGGAAAAGTGAAGCTGCTTGTTCCAAACAGCAGCTTGTCACCGCGCGTGAGCGAGATGTAAAGGCCTTGATGGCCGTTCAGCGATTCTTCCAACTTGTCAGACAGCTCGACTCGCTCTGGCGTCTCATCCACGATCCTCTGAATGAGCT
Source organism: Hydrogenophaga sp. (assembly GCF_048549895.1). Classification (GTDB taxonomy): domain Bacteria; phylum Pseudomonadota; class Gammaproteobacteria; order Burkholderiales; family Burkholderiaceae_C; genus Hydrogenophaga. Next base: position 1,606 of record NZ_JBLYYB010000244.1, on the reverse strand, counting down.
GAACCTTGTCCAACAGGTAGTCACGATCGAGTTCGATGAAGTGCAAATAGGTGGACCACGCCACCAAGACGCCAAGGCCAAGAAGCACCACAGCCGATACCAGGGTGTACAGAAAGGTGAGTCGTGCGGTGAGGGTCAAGCGCCGGATCATCAGGAGTGCTCCGGCACTTCTAGCACGTAACCCATGCCTCGCACCGTCTGCAACAGGCGGCATTCAAACCCTTCGTCCACCTTGACGCGCAGACGCCGTATGGCCACTTCGATGACGTTGGTGTCGCTGTCGAAGTTGACGTCCCACACCTGGGAGGCGATCAGCGAGCGTGGCAACACCTCACCCTTGCGGCGCATCAGCAATTCGAGCAATCCGAACTCCTTGGCGGTCAGGTCGATGCGCTTGCCCGCGCGGGTGACCCGACGGCGAAGCAGGTCCAGCTCCAGATCCGCGACCTGCAGGGTGGTCGGCTCCATCCCCGAGCGGCCCCGGCGCAAGATGGTGCGCACCCGGGCCAACAGCTCAGAGAACGAAAACGGCTTGACCAGATAGTCGTCCGCTCCGAGCTCCAGACCCTTGACGCGGTCGTCCACATGGTCTTTGGCGGTCAGGAAGAGCACCGGCATCTCTCGACCCTGGGCACGCAGACCGCTGAGCACCTGCCAGCCGTCCATGCCGGGCAGCATGACGTCAAGGATGATGAGGTCGTGGTCGCCCTCCAGGGCATGGTGCAATCCGTCTACGCCGTTGTTGAGCAGCTCAACCGAGTAGCCCGCCTCGCGCAGTCCTATGCACAGGTACTCACCCGTTTTGCGTTCGTCTTCAACAATCAAGATTTTCACATTTACTCCTGAGACGATTTTCACTGCCAGCGGCCCATTGCAACCGAACCTGACAACTTTGTAATGAAACCGACAGGCTCGTGACAGATGGCCTTTTGCACATTGAGACCAGTTTGATTTCGTGGAACAGGATCCAATCTGTGATTTATCAAAGTACACCTTACACCGCATTGCGGATCGTCGCCCTGGCCGTACTTACCCTCCCGCTGATGGCGTCCGCCCAGATCGCACCGTCGCCTGCCGAGAAGAACTGGCGAGAAGGCAACGACGCCGTCGGCCATTTCAAACACGGGTATTTCGATATTCTCAAATGGGAGAAAGATGCCGTTCCCGCTGCGGCAGACCAGGAGCAAATAGCGGCTAGTTGCGCCTCATGACGGTTGTAGAAGCTGCTCGGCAAGCATGGCGGGCGCACGTTCAGCTGGTCATGCCCATGAACCAGATCGGTGGGGCAACGTGAATTTGATCTCCAAAGGCCATTGGGCTGAGCGTGATCCCCTACTGCAGCACGAGTTGTACGATCCGCCGCGATCTTGTGCTGGCGTTTGTACTGTCTTTGCTCGGACATGGATGCCACGAGCACATGGCTGCACTCTTGGCGCATGAAGAGCCCAAGGCGGAGAGTCGGCGACGATGGTGTGGAAAACGGCTCCCAGCTTACAACTGAACTCCTAAGGAAGGTCTGCACAACCCCCGCCGCACCGTGATTTGAATCGATGGATTTCGGATGTCGACATCGAAGTCGGATGCAGATGGCTTCCGACGGCGGATT
>NZ_JBLYYB010000243.1:0-23279 GCF_048549895.1 Hydrogenophaga sp. | reverse complement strand
TCATGCAGTTGCGCTTCGCTTCGTTCGCTGTGATCAACTTACGGGAGGACTTGCACCTCCGAGAGAGCGCCCGTGCCGGGCGCACCAAAAAAAAGCCACCTTGCGGTGGCTTTTGAAAGTCCTTGAAGGGACGTCGTTGGGAGACCGGTTTCAAACGCGCTGGGCGACGTGTGGGGTTTGCCGAATCTGTTCTTCTTGGCTTGTTGTGACAGCAACGGTTGATATTGTGCTGTGCAGCGGGCCGTTCCACCATCCCCCACCTGTGGGATTTGGCAGATTTTTGAATACCAAAGAAGCACAGTTGTTAGGTAATTTTCACCAACTTCGAACGCTGCCCGGGTGGACAAGCCACAGGCTGGGCTCAGAGCGGCAAGCGCACGACAAACCGGGCACCACCACCGGGTCGGTCTTCGCAGTGAACATGGCCGCCATGCCGCTCGACGATGGTCTTGACCAGCGACAGCCCCAGGCCCACACCGCCTTCGCGCTCGCTGGCGCCTGGCAGGCGGTAGAAGGCCTCGAAGATGCGCTCTCGCTGGTCGGCCGGCACGCCCGGGCCTCGGTCTTCCACCCACAGCACCGCAGCGCGCTCAATGGCTTGTTGCTCGATCGACAGCCGCAAGCGCACGTCGGGCTCCGCCCCTTCGAGCCTTGGCGACGCCGTGTTGTGGCCATGGCGGCGGGCGTTCTCCAGCAGGTTGCGCAGCACGCGCCGAAGCAGCTTGGCGTGACCCTGCACCAGCGCGGGTGAGGCGCCCGGCGCAATGTCCAGATCGGCGCCGGTGCGCGCGCACTCTTCGGCGGCCAGTCCCACCAGGTCCACCTCTTCCGTGGGCCCCAGTGCCGACACGTCGCTGGCGTCGCGCAAATCGAGCCGGCTGGCCAGCAGGATTTCGTCGATCAACTGGTCGAGCTCATCGATGCTGCGCGCCATTTCACTGCGCTGCTGTGCGCTCACGCTGTCGCGCCCCAGCAGCTCAAGCCCCATGCGGATGCGCGCCAGCGGTGAACGCAGTTCGTGCGACGCATTGGCCAGCAAGGACTTGTGCGACTTCACCAGTGTCTGCACGCGCTCGGCTGCTGCGTTGAAACGTTCGGCGAGAAACGCCACTTCGTCCTGACCTTGTACCGGCAGGCGCGTGGACAGATCACCGTCACCCCAGCGCTCCACGCCCTTTTGCAGGCCTTCCAGCCGCTTGGTGAGGCGCCGCACGATCGGATAAGCACCCAGCGCCACAGCCAGCGCCACAAAGCCCAGCAGCCACGCAAACCCGGTGGGCGTCTGCAACCAGGCGGGCGCGCGGCGGCCCGGGTTATTCACACCTTCGGGCCGGTTCGGACGCGGCAGCAGCACAAACAGCTTCTGCCCGTCCTTCATGTTCACTTCGAATTCCCAGCCCCCGCCCGGGATGCGCACCGCACGCGCAGGCGCCTCGCCAATCACCTCACGGCTGGCATCGCGAACCACGATCGTGCGCGTGACGCGTGCGTCGCGCTCGGCCCGGTCGTTGTCCAGCGCCTGCTGCCACAACCAGCCAGCCGCTAGCGTCAACACCGTCACCACTGCCACTACCGCGAGCCAGATGCGCAGGTAGAGCTTGGAGCCGAAGAAGGCTTTCAATCTTGTTGCTTCGCGAAGACGTACCCCACACCGCGCACGGTGAGGATGCGTTTGGGGTCTTTGCTGTCGGCTTCAATCGCGTTGCGGATGCGGCCGATGTGCACGTCGATCGAGCGGTCGAAGGCTTCGAGCTCGCGCCCGCGCACCGCCTCCATGATCTGGTCGCGCGTGAGCACACGGCCGGCGCGCTCGGCCATGGCCACGAGCAGGTCGAACTGGTACGAGGTCAGTTCACACGTCTGGCCGGCCACCAGCACCGTGCGTGCGTCGCGGTCGATGTCCAGCGAGCCGAAGCGCATCACCGGCGTGCTGCGCGACACGCTGGCGCTGCCGGTCTCGCCACGGCGGCGCAGCACGGCGCGCACGCGGGCCAGCAGCTCGCGCGGCTCGAAGGGTTTGGGCAAGTAGTCGTCGGCGCCGAGTTCCAGGCCGATGATGCGGTCCATCGGGTCGCCCTTGGCGGTGAGCATGAGCACGGGCACACGGGCCACATCGCCCTGCAGCGCGCGAATGCGCCGGCACACTTCCAGCCCGTCGATGCCCGGCATCATCAAGTCGAGGATCACCAGCTCGGGCTGGATGAGCTGCAGCTGCTCAAGGCCCGCCTCGCCGTCGGCGGCGTGGGTCACCTCGAAGCCCGACTGGCCAAGGTACTCGACGACCATCTTGGCCAGTCGGGCGTCGTCTTCAATCATCAGCAACTGGGATGTCATGGGTGTGTTGTGGAGTCGATTGACAAGAACGGTTGAGCGTGCAGGCCGGTTGTGAACACGGGTTGTGGTGGGCGTAAAGAAACGTGAACGCAGCACACGGTCACGGGCGCTGGCCCACGGGTGCGACCCGCGAAGCGAGCCAGACCAGCAGCAGCACCGGCACGCCCAGGCAGGCCGTGGCGATGAAGAAAGTCGGGTAGTCGTAGGCGTCGACGAAGGCGCCCGAATAGCCCGCAAGCCACTTGGGCGCCAGCAGCATCATCGAGCTGAACAGCGCGTACTGTGTGGCCGAGTAGCTCACGTTGGTCAGGCCGGAAAGATAGGCGATGAATGCGGCCGATGCCACGCCCGAGCTCAGGTTGTCGGCCGAGATGATCAGCACCAGCGCGGTCACGTCGTGGCCATGCCCGGCCAGCCAGGCAAACAGCAGGTTGCTGGCCGCCGAGAGCACGGCGCCGAGCATGAGCACGCGCATGACACCCAGCTTGAGCGAGAGCGCGCCACCGATGAACGCACCCACCAGCGTCATGATCACGCCGAACACCTTGGTGACTGCAGCCACCTCGTCCTTGGTGTAACCCATGTCCACATAAAACGGGTTGGCCATGATGCCCATCACCACGTCGCTGATGCGGTACACACCGATGAGCGCCAGGATCAGCACCGCCTGCTTGCCGTAGCGCTTGAGGAAATCGGCAAACGGCTCCACCAGTGCGCTGCGCAACCATTCGGCTGCGTTCTTCGACGGCGGCAACACCACGCGCGCCGGCTCGCGCGAGAACAGCACGGTGAACACGCCCACCAGCATGCTCGCGGCCATCACGAGGTAGGCCGTGGTCCACGCGGCCTGCTGGTACAGCACGCCCGGCGCTGCACCCGCCACCGCGGCCGCCGGTGCCACCTCGGCGCGCGCCGCAATCCACAACACACCAGCGCCGGCCCAGATCATGGCCAGGCGGTAGCCGGTCTGGTAGGTGGCGGCCAGCGCACCCTGGTGGCGTGCGTCGGCCGACTCGATGCGAAACGCATCCAGCGCAATGTCTTGTGTCGCCGACGCAAACGCCACGGCCAGCGCACACCACACGACCATGGTCAGGCCCGTGCGGGGATCGGACAGCGCCATGCCCACCAGCGAGGCGATGATGAGGAACTGCGAGAGCAGCAGCCAGCTGCGCCGCCGCCCGAGCCAGCGCGTGAGAAACGGCAGCGGCAGGCGGTCCACCAGCGGTGCCCAGCACCACTTGAACGCGTAGGCCAGCCCCACCCAGCTGAGGTAGCCGATGGTAGTGCGGTCCAGGCCGGCTTCACGCAGCCGAAAGCTCAAGGTGCCCAGCACCAGGAGCAACGGCAGGCCAGCCGAGAAGCCCAGGGCGAACATGCGCAGGCTCGCGGGCTCCAGGTACACACGCAGGGTTTCGCCCCAGGTCGGGTTGGGTTGCGGCACCGGATCGGCGGCCGAGAGACGGGTCACGGGGGTGGGTGGAGTCATCGGCACGCCGTTCAGAGGATGGGTTCGCCGGGGTGGGCACACCCCCATGGCTTTGACTATTATTCACGCATGGTGCGACTCGAAGTCGCCACATAGTCGTCTTCATGACGACATTAACGATAGCCTGTTTCTCCTATGAGAGACGCGGGAAACGCCCTCTCAAAAGGGCGAATTTGTGCAGCCGAAAGGCGCTCTTTTGGCTGCACCGGGCAGACCCCGCAACGGGGTATGAACGGTAGGTTGTGCCCCGCGAGGGGCACAACCAGTAGCTGAAAAGAGACAAATTTCTCTGCTCAGAGGTGTTATTGCGCGTGTTTTACAAACCGTTGCAGTTGGCCAATGTGCAGGCTATTCGTGAGCGGCACCGCTCAAGATGTCTTGTTCTCAACTGAACCACGCTTGGAACAGCGTGTCCTCTTCCGCACATGCGTCTGGAGTAATCCGGGGGTGTGAAGCTGCGGGTAAACGTCCCATGTCGCAAGACATACAGGCCGCACGTGAGTGCGTCCGACTTCCAGAACAAGCCTGGGAGGAGACGCGGAGGAAAAGGGTATGGGAAATGTAATGTGAACTCACGTCGGAACCGCCGTAAGAATAGACCAGCTTACGCTTGCATCCTTCATCTGAAGGGAGCTGGAGCCAAAAGGCAAGGTGCCAGGGAGTCGAGGGTCGTGCACCTCTGACTCGTTCCCCAGCGCGCACCCGGTGGAAAGTGAGTCCCTAACCCCGTCTGTCGGTCCGCCGACCGACAGGACATCTTGGGAAACGAGGTAAACCCGATGTATCGCCTCAGTCCTTCCGGACAGGGGCAGCCCGAACGCAAGTGAGGGCCATGGTGCAGCGGGCAGAGGACGTTACAAAAAGCGAATGGCCACCTGTAATGGGTGGCATAGGGGTTCAAGATTTGCCCTGGGGTGAAAGCCCGCTGACTTGTAATAGGCATCGACCGCGCGAGCCGCGCGTGTCTTTCAACAACCGACCCGGGGGGGGGCATCGTCCCTCCGGGGAAGGTGTCCTTACCCGGGTCCTAACCGAACCGGAGAAGGTATGGATTACATCGAGGAAGATTTCGATGCTGCGTCCCCGGGCGAATCTAATGGGTGGACTGCCATGGACTGGCGAGCCGTTCATTACTTCGTAGGGAAAGCACAAACGAGAATCGCGCAGGCAGAACTGGCGAAGGACTTCCGAAGAGTCAAACGACTTCAAAGAAGCCTGATCCGATCCTGGCAAGCCAAGGCATTGGCCGTCAGGAAAGTTACCGAGAACCAAGGGAAGCGGACCTGTGGCGTGGACCGCGAACTATGGAAAAAGCCAATTGAAAAACTGAACGCAGTCAGTCAATTGAACCTCGCTGGATACCGGGCCAAGCCGCTGCGGCGGACCTGGATTCCTAAAGCGGATGGAAGGAAACGGCCACTGGGCATACCGACCATGAAAGACCGCGCCATGCAGGCACTGTTCCTGCTGGCACTGGAGCCTGCTGCAGAGTGCCACGCCGACCCGAATTCGTATGGATTCAGAAAGGGAAGGTCGACGCACGACGCACGGCAACAGTTGTTTGTGTGCCTGGCCAAGAAGGCTTCGGCCCAATGGGTTCTGGACGCAGACATCACGGGGTTCTTCGACAACATCAACCATGACTGGTTGCTCGCCAACGTTCACATGAACAAGCGGGTACTGGGGCAATGGTTGCGCTGCGGAGTGGTGGATAAACAGCAGCTGCAGAAAACGGAGGCGGGTACTCCCCAGGGGGGGATCATCTCGCCGCTGCTTGCAAACCTGACGCTGGACGGGCTCGAAGCGGGACTCACACGGTTCTTACAAGACCAACTGGGAACCACAAGAGCCAAAAAGGCCAAGGTTCATCTGGTGCGATACGCCGATGATTTTGTGGTGACGGGTGACTCGAAAGAGGTGCTCGAAACCATGGTCCGGCCTTGGGTGGAAGCGTTCCTGCGCGAGCGGGGACTGCAACTGCACGAGGGTAAGACGCGCGTGGCACATATCGATGACGGGTTTGACTTCCTGGGCTGGAATTTCCGGAAATACACGGGAACACTGCTCATCAAGCCCAGCCAGAAAAACGTGAAAGCGTTCTATGGCAAGGTCAGTGATGTGATCGCAAAACACCTCTCAAAGTCAAAGGCAACTTTGATCAGGGAGCTAAACCCAATCCTCAAGGGCTGGGCGCGATACCACCACGGCGTTGTCGCCAAGGAGGTGTTCACCAAGCTCGACCATCAGATCTTCTGGCGGTTGCGGCGATGGGGAATGCGCCGACACCCACGATGGGTTCGAGGAAAGGTGTTCCTGTACTACTGGACACATGACGCGGGCCGCTGGGAATTTTTGGCGACCATACGCAACAGGCGGAAAGAGGCAATCCAACTGCAGCTGTACCACCTAGCCGACACGAAAATTGTTCGGCATAAGAAGGTCAAGGGGGAATACCACCCATTTGATCCCGCATGGGAAGTCTATCGAGAGAAACTGAGACGGGAACGGATGGAGCAATCCATCTGGAACGGTCAACGACTCGATCTGTGGATGAACCAAAACGGCAACTGCGTTCACTGTGGCACCGAGATGAACCACGAGGACGACAGGCTTCATGACCACCACATCGTTCCAATACGGTTGGGTGGTTCGCACAGTCTGTCCAATCGTGTGTTGCTGCACCCATGGTGTCACCGGCGTATTCACGCCCTAGGTTTGGAGGTAACCAAGCCGGTCCCAGTACGGGGACTTTAATTTGATGAAGCGGCACAGGGTTTGCAACCCGTTTACTCCGCGTAGTCAAAGGACGTGCAAGAGCCGTATGCGCTGAAAGGCGCACGTACGGTTCCCTGGGGGGGCTATAGTAGAAATACTATGGCCCTACCCTCCTGTTTCATCTGCGACCTCAAATCCCCCCCATCCTCCGCATCGCGGCCCGATCACGTCTGGTCGGCACGCCGCGGCTTTCTGTTGGCGGGGACCGCAGCGGCAGCGGGCAGTGTGCTGCCGGCTGCCGCACAGGTGGACGTGGGCCAGGCTTCGGCCCTGCGCAACCTGATTCCGGCCGAAGAACTGGAGGGCGCGGCCAACCAGCAATACGCCCAGATGATGAGCGAGGCCAACACCAAGAAGCTGCTGCTGCCGGCCGGTCATCCCCAGGTTCAGAGGCTGCGCAACATCGCGCGCCGCATCATTCCGCACTCGCCCCAGTGGAACAAACGCGCCACCGAGTGGAAGTGGGAAGTCAACCTGATCCGCAGCGACCAGGTCAATGCCTTCTGCATGCCGGGCGGCAAGATCGCCTTCTACACCGGCATCCTGGAAAAGCTGCAGCTCACCGACGACGAGACCGCGATGATCATGGGCCACGAGATGGCCCATGCCCTGCGCGAGCACGCACGCGCCCGGGTGGCCAAGAGCAGCGCCACCAGCATCGGCCTGTCGATTGCTGCGCAGTTGTTCGGTCTGGGTCAATTGGGTGATGTGGCGGCCAACCTGGGCACGCAGTTGCTCACGCTCAAGTTCAGCCGCGAAGACGAAACCGAAGCCGATCTGGTCGGGCTTGAATTGGCGGCCCGCTCGGCCTACAGGCCACAAGCCAGCGTGAGCCTGTGGCAGAAGATGGCGTCAAACAGTGGCGGTGCGGGCCCCGGCTTCTTGTCCACCCACCCCAGTGGCCCCAACCGCATCCGCGAACTCGAGAGCAATGTGCCGCGGGTACAAGGCCTTTACGAGCAAGCCCGCAAGGGTTGAAACGATCCGGTGAAGCGGTTCAGCTCAAGAGGCGCTCGGGGTTGGCGTCGAGCTTGGTGAGGGCGTCTCGCGTGGCACGCACAGTCAGCGCTTCCTCTTCGCTCGGCACCAGCAGACCGGCCTGCAAATAGGATGCCACGCGGGTCGACTGGATCAGGAAACAACGCCCGCCGTTGGTGACAAACAGGTAGAGTTGCCCGCGCTGGCTGCGCCAGGCCAGCTGCACGCTGTTGAGCTTGCCGTTGTGGTCCAGACCAAACCACGAGCCGATCTGCAACTCAACCGCCCATGAGCGCATGGCCTCGTTGGGCTGGCTGCCGCCCTGGTTGATCACCTCGATGTTGCTGGCGTCCACGCCCGTGATCATCTCGATGCTCTCGTTGTTCAGGTCCAGATCGCCCAGCCCGTCGGCCGGCAAGTAATCTTCCAGATTGGCCAGGCGTTCGGAGAGGTTGTCCAGCTGCTCCTGCGAGATCGCTTCGGTGCGGGACATGAAGGCGTCGGCCAGCGTGTCGCTCACGGTCTTGATGTGCTGGTCCTGCATGCCGGTGGTGAAGCCCAGCAGCCCCATGCCCTGACGCAGGCGCTGCAACAGGGCAGGCAGTTGCTGGATCACGCGGGCGCGGTCATCGCGGTTGGGCTTGGCGCTGGCCGCCCACAGCAGGTCGGAGGCCACCTGCTTGAGCGCACTGGTTTCCTCGTGGCGCAGACCGTACTTGACGCTGGACACCGCGAGCACATCGACCCACACCTTGAAAAGGAAGTCGCGCACTTCATCGCGCACCGGCACATCGTCCAGCAGCTTGCGCAACTCGATCGTGTACTGCACCGACAGCGTTTCTTTTTGCTCGACCTGCTGCGCCACGCTCACGAAACGGCTGGCACTGCCTTGCTCGCTGAGGTAGGTGGAGAGGAATTTCTGGAACTCGTCGAACACCAGCTGGAACACGCGCCGGCCTGTTTCCGGGTACTGCTCGATCACCTGCACCACGCGCTTGATCTCGGCCTCCAGCGCGGCCGAACTGACGTTGGACTCAAAGCCCATCACGCACGAGCCCATGCGGTCGATCAGGCGGCGGGCGGGGTGCTGCAAGGCGCTGAAGAACTCAGGCTCGGCCAGCGCCACGCGCAACACCGGAATCTGCAGCCGCGCGAACCACACCCGCACGCTGGGCGGTATGCGCTCCTCGGCCAGGATGCTCTGGAACATGAGCGCCACCACCTCGATGGTGGCTTTTTCGGTGGGCGTGCTCGCAGCCTGCTTGAGTTCGGCCGTGCGCTGACGCAAAACAACGGCCGCTTTCTCCACATGGGAGGCGTCCATGTAAACAGCGCCCGGGCGGCTGTTGCCCGACACGTAAAAACCTGCACCAGCGCTGTCGCCCGGCACCACACGCTGCATGGCCTGTGCCAAACCAGCAGAGGGGGGCAGGATCTGTGTGGCTTCGAAGTCGCCGCCGACCTTGTCGATCAGCATGCGCCGCAACCGACCCACAACGCCTTGGGCACGCATGCGCGCGCGCGCCAGCGGCGAGGCACTGGTCATCATGCGGGTTTCGTCCTGCACACCCGTGCTCGGGGAGCCGGTGGCACCTGAGCGGCCCGAAGAGCTGGCACCGCCAAAGTTGCTCTGGGCTGCGCCCGAATGCGGGCTCTGCTCCGCACCAGCGCCCCCGGAAGCGGGCCGGAACCCGGCGGCCGCTCCGCCGGCGCGCGCAGCGCCGCCGGGTGGAACACGTGCGCCCACCGGGCTGGACTGCGGCGGTGCTGCAGGCGGACCTTCAGAGCGCGCGCCCGGTGCGCGTCTGACCAATGCCTGCAGATCGATTTCCTTCATGACGCCGCTGGCCACCAGGAATTCGTTGGCCGCCTTGTAGGCGTCGTGCAACTTGGTCGTCATGATCGGGGCCAGGGCGTCCTGCACCAGGGCCCAGGCATCGCGCGACATCTCGGCTTCCAGCCACTGGTCCACCAGAATGCGGGCGGTCACGTCGGGCAACAGAACGTCGCCACGCGACAGCTCCTGACGCTGTTCCAGGTGCTGCACGCGAAGGCGCAGCTCATTGAGTTCGGTGGACGCTTTTTCCAGCACCCGCATGGCCAGGCGGGAGGCCATGATCTGGTCGTCGATGGCACCTTCGGCCACCAGTTCCAGTGCGCCCGACATGCTGATGGGCTGTCCAGAACTGGACATGCGCGGCAGCAACGTGCGCTGCAAGGCTTTGCGGCTGTGGTTGAGCCAGGTGGTCTGGTGTTTCTGGAAGGCAGTCCAGGCGTCGCGCCGAATCTGCATCTCGCGGGCCGGGCCGGCCTGGTCAAGGATGGCGGTCAGGCGGGTGTCGCAGGCCTTGACCATTTCGGGAAGGGCACGACCCACATGAACCACGAAGAGTTCACGTGCCTGTTTGGCCAGGGAGGAGACGTGCTGATCGGGGGGCGACACAATATTTTCAGTATGACATGAAAGGCATGCCCGTCCGGGGGTGAGCGGTCTCGCAGAACAGGGGCCGGCGTGCGGTTCGCGGTTAAACCACAGCGCCTGCGTTCGGGTCGTCCGGATCGCCTTCGTTCTTGCTGCTGGACTTGATCAGGTCTTCCCGTTTGATGCCCAGCCACATGGCCATGGCCGCACCGACGAACACCGACGAATAGATGCCGAAGCAAATGCCGATGGTCAGGGCCAGCGCGAAGTAAAAGAGCGTTGGTCCGCCAAACAGCAGCATGGACAGCACCATGATCTGGGTGGAGCCGTGGGTGATGATGGTGCGGCTGATGGTGGAGGTGATCGCGTGGTCGATCACTTGCTGGGGCGCCATCTTGCGCTGTTTGCGAAACGTCTCACGGATGCGGTCGAAGATCACCACCGACTCGTTGACCGAGTAACCCAGCACGGCCAGCACGGCAGCCAGCACGGCGAGTGAAAACTCCCACTGGAAAAACGCAAAGAAGCCCAGGATGATGATCACATCGTGCAGGTTGGCCACGATGGCCGAAACCGCGTACTTCCACTCGAACCGGAAGGCCAGGTAGATCATGATGCCCACGATCACCAACCCCAGGGCCATGAGCCCGCTGGAGACCAGCTCCTGCCCCACCTGCGGTCCCACAAACTCGGTGCGGCGCAGTTCAACGGCCGGGTTCTGCGCCTTCAAGGCGGCCAGCACGGTCTCGCTCTGCTGACCGGACGACTGGCCGGCCTGCACCGGCAAGCGCAGGAGCACGTCGCGCGAGGTGCCGAAGTTCTGCACCGGCACGTCGGCATAACCCAGGTTTTCGATCACCTTGCGCACCGACTCCAGGTCGGCGGGTTGCTCGTAGGCCACCTCCATCACGGTACCGCCGGTGAACTCCACCGACAGGTGCAGGCCACGGGTGGTCAGGAAAAAGACCGCGAGCACAAATGTGATGAGCGAGATGGCGTTCAGCACGATCGCGTGCTTCATGAACGGGATGTCCTTGCGGATGCGGAAGAGTTCCATGGTGCGGCGCCTCGTTCAGTCGGCCTTGACGGCGGGGGTCTGGTCATCCGGGCGCCAGACGGTGCCGATGGACACGGTCTTGAGTTTTTTCTGCCGGCCATACCAGAGGTTGACCAGGCCGCGCGAGAAGAAGACCGAGGAGAACATGCTGGTGACGATGCCCAGGCAGTGCACCACCGCAAAGCCGCGCACCGGACCCGAGCCGAAGATCAGCAGCGCCAGACCGGCGATGAGCGAGGTGATGTTGGAGTCGAGGATGGTGCCCCAGGCCTGGTCGTAACCGGTGTTGATCGCCACCTGCGGTGAAGCGCCGCGGCGCAGTTCTTCGCGCACGCGTTCATTGATCAGCACGTTGGAGTCGATCGCCATGCCCAGCGCCAGCGCCATGGCGGCAATGCCTGGCAGCGTCAGCGTGGCCTGCAGCATCGACAGGAGCGACACCAGGAGCAGCAAGTTGAAGCCCAGCGCGATGCTGGAGAACATGCCGAAGAGCATGTAATAAGCGCACATGAACAGCACGATGACGGCGAAGCCCCAGATCACGCTGTTGAAGCCCTTGGCGATGTTCTCGGCGCCCAGGCTCGGGCCGATGGTGCGCTCTTCAACGATCTCCATGGGCGCCGCCAGCGAACCGGCGCGCAGCAACAGGGCGGTGTCGCTGGCTTCCACGCTCGTCATGGCGCCCGAAATCTGCACCCGGCCACCGCTGATTTCACCGCGAATCACCGGCGCAGTGACCACCTCGCCGCGGCCTTTCTCGAACAGGATGATGGCCATGCGCTTGCCCACGTTCTCACGCGTGACATCGCGGAAAATGCGCGCACCTTTGGCGTCCAGCGAGAGGTGCACGGCAGCTTCCTGGGTCTGGCTGTCAAAGCCGGCCTGGGCGTCGGTGAGGTTCTCCCCGGTCAGGAGCACGTCGCGCTTGACGACGACCGACCGGCCACCGCGCTCGGGGTAACGCTCGGAGCCGAACGGCACTGCGCCGGTGCCACGCTCGGCGGCCAGCCCGTCGGTGGACTCGTCGACCATGCGCACCTCCAGGGTGGCGGTGCGGCCCAGGATGTCCTTGGCTTTGGCGGTGTCCTGCACGCCGGGCAGTTGAACCACGATGCGGTCCGCGCCTTGTTGCTGGATCACCGGCTCGGCCACGCCGAGTTCGTTGATGCGGTTGTGCAGCGTGGTGATGTTCTGCTTCAGGGCCTGGTCCTGCACCAGCCGGGCGGCTTCGGGTCGCAGGGTCGCGATCAGGCGAAAGTCCGGCGTGTCGGTGAGCACCAGATCGGGAAACTGCGCGCGGATCAGATCGGTCGCAGCGCCCAGGGTCTGGGCATCGCCGGCGCGCAGTTCCAGCGTCTGGCCGTTGCGGCTGATGCCGCCATGGCGCACGCCCTTTTCGCGCAGCAGGGTGCGCAGATCGGCCACCAGCACGTCGGCGCGGCGCTGCAAGGCGGCGGCCATGTCGACCTGCAGCATGAAGTGCACACCACCGCGCAGGTCAAGGCCCAGGTACATGGGCGAGGCGCCCAGCGAGGCGAGCCAGTTCGGGGTGCGCGGCAGCAGGTTGAGCGCGACCACGTGGCTGGCGTCGGCGGGATCGGGGTTGAACGTTTTTTCCAGCGCGTCGCGCGCCTTGAGCTGTTCGTCGGTCGTCTCGAAGCGGGCCTTGACCGAGTTGGCATCGAGCTGGATCAGCGCGGCTTGAACGCCTTGCGCCGAAAGCGCCTGCTCCACCCGGGTCACCGTGCCGCTGTCGATGCGCACCGTGGACCGGGCTGCAGACACCTGCACGGCAGGCGACTCGCCAAACAGGTTGGGCAGCGCGTAGATCGCACTGATCAGCATGGCGATCAGCAGGATCGCGTACTTCCACAGCGGGTAACGGTTCATGGTGGTGCCGGCCCTGAAGGCCGCAGGTGTGTCAGCGTGGTCGGACGGAGGTCTGGGCAGAAACGCGCGGGGCGGTCAGACCGCCCCCGTTGCACACCTTCAGACGCTTTTCAACGTGCCCTTGGGCAGCACTTGAACCACGGCGGTGCGCTGCATCTGGACTTCCATGCCGTCGGCAAGTTCCACGCCGACGTAGATTTCACCGATCTTGGAGACCTTGCCCAGAAAGCCGCCGGCGGTGACGACTTCATCGCCCTTGGCGAGCGCCTCGACCATGGCTTTGTGCTCTTTCTGACGCTTCATCTGGGGGCGGATCATCACGAAATACAGCACCACGAACATCAGCACCAGCGGCAGCATGCCCAGGATGGTGGATTGGGTGTCGCCAGCGGCGGCGGCTTGGGCGTAAGCGGAGGAAATGAACACGGGCGGTCTCCAACAGGTTCGAGATCAAGAAAAGGCCGAGCGCCCGGGCACCGCAACAAGCGGCGCCCGGGCGCTGGAACGCAACCCGCAATTGTATGCCGGGGGTGCCTGAAAGCGCTGGGCTCGGCGCCCGTGGCTCAGGCCGCCCGGGCCAGGGTGGGCGCGCTGGCGTGCAGGCCCCACTGGGACAGCAGCGCGGCGCGGCGCGAGCGGGCAGCGGCGAGGTTGCGCTCCTTCACATGCCCAAAGCCCTTGATGTGCTCGGGGATGCGGGCGATGTCGGCGGCCAGCTCCAGGTTGCTGGCGCTGAGCGCGGGCAACAGCGCGTCGATGTCGGCGCGGTATTCGCCGATCAGGGCACGCTCGGTGCGGCGCTCCTCGGTGCGACCGAAGATGTCCAGCGCCGTGCCGCGCAGACCTTTGAAACGGGCCAGCCACTTGAAGGCTGTGAACATGAAGGGGCCAAACGGCTGCTTGACCAGTTCACCGCGCTCGTTCTTTTTGGCGATCAGCGGCGGTGCCAGGTGCACCTTGAGCTTGAAGTCGCCTTCGAACTGGCTGGCCAGGCGGGCATGGAAGGCCGGGTCGCTGTGCAGTCGGGCCACCTCGTACTCGTCCTTGTAGGCCATGAGCTTGAACAGGTTGCGCACCACGGCCTCGCTCAGTGTGGTCTTGCCCAGCGGCGCTTCGGCCGCGCGCACGCGGGCAACGAAGCGCTGGTACTCGGCGGCGTACGCGGCGTTCTGGTAGCCGGTGAGGAACTCGACGCGGCGCGCGATCAGCTCGTCAAGCGAGTCGCGCTTCTTGAACTGGATCACCTGCTCACCCACACCGGCCTTCTGCCACAGGGCGGCCACGGCCTGCGGGTTGTGCGCGGCGCGGCGGCCCCATTCGAACGCCGTCTTGTTCTTGTCCACCTGCACGGCGTTGAGCTCGATGGCGCGCATCAGCGATTCAAGCTCCAGCGGCAACCAGCCCTTTTGCCAGGCGTAGCCCAGCATCATGGGGTTGGTGTACAGGCTGTCGCCCAACAGACGGGTTGCGGCGGTTTCGGCGTCGAACGCGCCGACCGACTCGGCGCCCAGGCTGTGCACCAGCGCGTCCACGCAGGCCTGCGCGGGGTTCTGCCAGTCGGGGTTCTTCACAAAAGCGGCCGTGGGCGTGGCGTTCACGTTGAGCGCCACGTGCGTGCGCCCGGCGCGCAGGCGCTGCCAGGTTTCCTTGTTGGCGCTGACGATCGGGTCGCAGCCGATGATCAGGTCGGCCGAAGCAGCTGAAACGCGCGTGGTGCGGATGTCGTCCTGCTGCGCGCCGATGAGCACGTGGCTCCAGGTCGCGCCACCCTTTTGCGCCAGGCCCGCTGCGTCCTGCGTGACGATGCCCTTGCCTTCCAGGTGCGCGGCCACGCCGAGCAACTGGCCGATGGTGATGACGCCGGTACCGCCGACACCGGCGACGATCACGCCCCAGGCTTCCGAGCCCAGCGTGGGCAACAGGGGCGCGGGCACGGCGCCGCCAGTCCATTCGGGCACAGCGCCCTTTTTGTCTTTCTTGCGCAACTGGCCGCCTTCAACCGTGATGAAGCTGGGGCAGAAGCCCTTGGTGCACGAGTAGTCCTTGTTGCAGCTGCTCTGGTTGATGGTGCGCTTGCGGCCGAACTCGGTGTCCAGTGGCTCGACCGACAGGCAGTTGGACTGCACGCCGCAGTCGCCGCAGCCCTCGCACACCAGCTCGTTGATCACCACGCGCTTGGCCGGATCCACCAGCGTGCCGCGCTTGCGGCGGCGGCGTTTTTCGGTGGCGCAGGTCTGGTCGTAAATGATGACCGTGGTGCCCTTGATCTCGCGGAATTCCTTCTGCACCGCATCGAGCAGGTCGCGGTGCTGGATCGCGATGCCCTCGGGCAGACCTTTCACACCGGCGTACTTCTCGGGCTCGTCGGTGACGATGGTGATCTTGACCGCGCCCTCGGCCCGCATGCTCTGCGCGATCTGCACCACGCTGTGGCCCTCGGGCCGCTCACCCACCTGCTGGCCGCCGGTCATGGCCACGGCGTCGTTGTAGAGGATCTTGTAGGTGATGTTCACACCGGCCGCGATGCTCTGGCGCACCGCCAGCAGGCCACTGTGGAAGTAGGTGCCGTCGCCCAGGTTGGCAAACATGTGCTGGTCATGGCTGAACGGCTGCTGGCCGACCCACGGCACGCCCTCGCCACCCATCTGGGTGAAGCCCACGGTGGCGCGGTCCATCCAGATGCTCATGAAGTGGCAGCCGATGCCGGCCATGGCGCGCGAACCCTCGGGCACCTTGGTGCTGGTGTTGTGCGGACAGCCCGAGCAGAACCAGGGCTGGCGCTCGGAGCCGGCCACACCTTGCGTAAGCAGGGTCTGCATCGACTGCTCCTGCGCGGTCAGGATCGCGAGCTGCGCGTCGATGCGCGCCATCACGTCCTCGGGCACCTGGCCCATCTTCTTCAGGCGCTTGGCAATCGCGCGCGCGATGATCGCGGGCGACAGGTCGGCGTTGGCGCGCAGCAGGGTGCGCTCGCTCGGGTTGGGCATGCTCCACTCGCCGCCGCTGAAGTCGCCTTCGGCCTCTTCGAACTTGCCCAGCACGTTGGGGCGCACGTCGGGCCGCCAGTTGTAGAGCTCTTCCTTCAACTGGTACTCGATGACCTGGCGCTTCTCTTCCACCACCAGGATTTCGCGCAGGCCAGTGGCGAATTCGCGCGTGGTCTGTGCCTCCAGCGGCCAGACCACCGCCACCTTGTGCAGGCGCAGGCCGATGCGCCGGCACGTGTCGTCGTCCAGCCCCAGGTCCAGCAGGGCCTGGCGCGTGTCGTTGTAGGCCTTGCCGCTGGCGATCAGGCCGAAGCGGTCGTTCGGGCCGGCGATCACGTTGTGGTTGAGCTGGTTCGCGCGGATGTAGGCGAGTGCGGCGTACCACTTGTAGTCGAACAGGCGCGCTTCCTGGTCCAGCGCGTGGTCGGGCCAGCGGATGTGCAGGCCGCCGGGCGGCATGACGAACTCGGGCACCACGATGTTCACGCGGTCCGGGTCGATCACGGCCGTGGCGCTTGATTCCACGATCTCCTGGATTGTCTTCATGCCGGCCCACACGCCGCTGAAGCGGCTCATGGCGATGGCGTGCAGGCCGAGGTCAAGAATGTCCTGCACCGAGGTGGGAAAGAACACCGGCAGGCCGCAGGCCTTGAAGATGTGGTCGCTCTGGTGCGCGGCGGTCGAGCTCTTGGCCACGTGGTCGTCACCGGCCACCGCGATCACGCCGCCCCAGGGCGTGGTGCCGGCCATGTTGGCGTGTTTGAACACATCGGAGCAGCGGTCCACGCCCGGGCCCTTGCCGTACCAGATGCCGAACACGCCGTCGAACCTGTTGGTGCCGGGCGGCGCAAAACCCAGCTGCTGCGTGCCCCACAACGCGGTGGCGGCCAGCTCTTCGTTCACGCCCGGCTGGAACACGATGTTCTGCGCCTTGAGGTGGGGCGCGGCCTTCTGCAAGGCCTGGTCGTAACCGCCCAGCGGCGAGCCCCGGTAGCCACTGATGAAACCTGCCGTGTTCTTGCCCACCAAAGCGTCGCGCTGGCGCTGCAGCATGGGCAGTTTCACCAGCGCCTGCACGCCGCTCATGAAGGCGCGGCCCTGGTCGAGCGCGTATTTGTCATCCAGCGTCACGGTTTCCAGGGCGCGGCGGATGTGGTCGGGCAGGGGGGCGTTCATGTTTTTTGTCTCCGTTGTGGCGGCATCGCTTCGTGGGCTTGGTGGGTGCGAGGGCGCAGGCCGTTGGATGCGCAACCCCAGTGTGGCGCACAGTGTATGCCCCGACGCGCGACAGGTGTTTGCGTTTCATGCCCGTTTTATCGATGATCGAGCAACATTCTTTCTCTTTGGAGGCCCTCATGGAAACACTCGACCAGTTCGACATCACCATCCTGCAAGAACTGCAAAGCGATGGCCGCCTCACCAACGCGGAGCTGGCCCAGCGCGTAGGCCTGTCGGCCGCGCCCTGCTGGCGGCGCGTGCGTGCACTCGAAGAAGCCGGCTTCATCCGCGGTTACCGCGCGGAGATCGACCGCGAAAAGATCGGCCTGGGCGTGCTGGCCTTCGTGCGCCTGGACGCCGACCGCAACAGCGGCGACGTCACGCGCAAGCTGGAAAACGCCATCCGCGAAATTCCGGAGGTGGTTTCGTGCCACTACATCAGCGGCTCCGGCACTTTCGAGCTGCAGGTGGTCAGCCGCGACCTCAACCACTTCAGCCAGTTCGCCCGCGAGGTGCTGCTCAACCTGCCCAACGTGAAAGACCTGCACACCAGCTTTTCGCTGGGCGAAGTGAAATCGGGGAGTGCACTTCCGTTGTCGCACCTGTTGGCTAAAAGTACAAACACGGCAAACCGCTCCAAAACTTGAACAAATTTGCAGCCATTCGTCTCAGCTTTTGTGCCGCTGGGTAACAAAGTCGCTGTAAGTCTTTGAGATATGTGCGTTTTTTCCGTTTTCGAGCTTGCCTTCATTCGTGTCGTTTCGTAACATCCCTTCAACCAACCCCGTGGAGCAGGTACCTGAAAGTCCTCAGCCCACACCCATCACCTCCACTTGAAGGAAACGTCGTGAACAAAGCCCTGCTCCTCAAAACCACCCTGGCCCTGGCGCTGGCCACTCCATTGCTGGCGTCGGCCGAGTCGCAGCTGGTCACGGGCACCGGCACCGCCACCGCCCGCCTGAACCTGCAAGTCGTGATCCCCGGTTTCATCGCCCTGAAGGTCGGTACCGGAGCCATCCTGTCCAACACCAACACCGTGGACCTGGTGAACTTCGTTCTGACCGACCCGCAAGTCGGCGTGGACGGCAACATCGCCGCCACCTCGGGCGGCGTGGTTCCGGTGCAGCTGTTGTCCAACATCGGCAACGTGAACTTCGCGTCGACCGGCGCAGCGCTCACCTCGGGCCCGGATTCCATCCCGCTGTCGCAAATTGCCGTGGCATCCGCCGGCACCCTGCCCCACCCCGCGTTCGGCGCAGCCGCCACCACCGTGACCCCGACCTCCGGCCGCACCATCAACCGCACCAGCAACTGGACGTTCAGCTACAACCACCAGGGTGCCACCGCTCCCGTGGGCGCCGGCACCTACACGACGCAAGTGACCTACACCGCTGTGGCGCCTTGATCCATCGGTGAACACCAGTTGGCTACGCGATGACGCGGGCCACGCACCACGGAGGGCCTGCGAACAGCAACCCTCCGTTTGCTTTTGGTGGCGCAACCCGGTCTGCCCGGGAACCGTCTGTACACACACTGGTCACAATCACGCCATGAAGCGCGCCCTCCGCTCCAGCACCCCACGCCACCTCGTCAGCGCCGGCCTGGCGTTGCTCTGCGTGGCGGAGATGGCGGCCGCCCACGCGTGGTCTCTGAACATCACGTCGGGCTCGCGGCGCCTGTTCCTGCATGTGGGCAATGGCGCGGTCAGCAACGCCAGCGGATCGTTCAACGGCTCGGTGGGGCGCAGTGGCCCCATCAACACAGTGTCGGTTGCGCCCTCCGTGGCACAGATGCTCAGCGGCGCAGCCCTGGCCATGACGAGCGACAGCACCCAGAACATCAGTCTGTACGGCGACGGCAACAACACCTGCCCGACACCCGCCAGCCAGCTCATGATCGGAGCCGGCTTCCGCCGCAACAGCGGTGCCAACAGCGCCACCTTGACGGTGTCCTCACCCACCAACCTCATCGACATGGCCACGGGCGAGATCATCCCGATCAGCCAGATCAGCTGGACCACCTCGGCCCCCAACGGCGGCATCGCCGACATCATTTCGGCAGGCACCTTCAACGGTGGCACCCAGACCCTGGCCACCGTACCCGGCAACCGCTACTTGGAGAACTGCCACACCTTCAGCTACGCCAACAGCACAGTGCGAGCGGCGGGCACCTACACCGGTCAGGTGACCTACACCCTCAGCAGCCCATGACCTCGATCAAGCACGTTCTGGCGCTGGTGGTCTGCGGGCTGGTGAGTGGCACGATGTGGGCGAACCCGCATCGGCTGGACGACTCGCTGAGCCACACCGTGCCGCCCAATGTGCAGATGCAATGGCTGCCGCTGACGCCGGGACAGTCGTACGCGGGCGGCATGGAGGCATGGGTACGTGTCAACATCCGCATCGACACCCGCGACTGGATGGGCCGCAGTGGCCGTATCTACATGGTTCTGCCGCGCGACGAGGCCTCCAGCATCGAAGCCGTCTGGACCACCCAGGGGCGCCTGCAGCCCGGGCGCCTGATCTCGGGTGAGCGCACCCTGGTCTACGCCGGTACCATCCCCGGCGCCACCCTGGAAGACCAGATGCAGGTGCGCCTGCGCTCCAACGCCGACTGGTCATCGAACAGCCGGCGCCTGAACTTCCACTTCGAATTCGACGTCGACTGACCCTGCCATGCCGTTTGCGCATTCAACATCTTTGCTTCGCGCACCGAAGGCGCTACCGGGTTGGGTGTCCGGTCTTCTGCTGCTTGCACCGCTGGCAAGTCAGGCCCAGGGCTTTGCGGCTTACATCACACCACCGCGTTTTGAAGTGCAGGCCACCGCAGGTCAATCGCTGCGCCAGGTGCTGGAGATCCAGCACGTCGGCCAGCAAAAAGGCAACTTCCGCATCTACACCAGCGACTGGACGCTGAACGCCGACAACTCGGTGACCTTCAGCGAGGAGCTCGCCGCCGACAGCTGCCGCCCCTGGGTGGCCATCGAACGGCGCGACCTGGTGATCGAGCCGGGCGCGCGCTACCGCTTCCGATTCGAGATCACGCCGCCGCCCGGAACCACCGCGCGCGAATGCCGCTTTGCGCTCATGGTGGAAGGCCTGGACGCCGCTCAGGCGCAGGGCAACCTGAACATGCCCGTGAGCGGACGCATCGGTGTGGTGGTGTATGCGGCCATCGGCGGCGCAGCGCCTCAGCTGGAACTGGTGGGCACGAAGGTGTCCACGGTCAACGGCAAGCCAACGGCGGTGGTTGAAGTGCGCAACCGCGGCAACGCCCACGGTCGCCTCGAAGGGTTTGTGAACGGCACCGACGCCTCCGGCAGCCGCCTTGAAATGGCCCCCGCCGATCTGCCCATTCTGGCCGGCGAAACGCGCGCCGTGACGATCAACCCTGTGGCTGAAGAAGGCAAGCCTCCCCGAGAGGTCCGCTTCCCACTCTCCATCAAGGGCAACCTCGAGTGGGGCAAGAACCGACTGCCGCTGGACGCCAGCTTCGCCCCATGAGGGGCGGGGTGGCGCGCCCGTCCCGTTGCCTGCTGGCTTTCCTGGCGTTTGCGACCCCGCTGCCAGCCGCCTGGGCACAAGGTGCAGTGCCCGCGCCTGGTGCAGCCACGCCCACCTACGTGGACCGGGTGATCGAGAACCTGCCGCCCGAGCCCGCCGCAGACACCGAGGCCTACGTCTACAACCCCGAGGGTTTGCCGCGTTTCCTGCGCCTGGAAACCCGGCTCGGCACCGAGCCGTTCGACCAGACCCGCACCACCCGCATTGGCTACGGCATCTACGGCCTGCTCGAAACGCCCAACCACGGAACGCTGTCGATCGACGGAACCTACGCGTCTCGCGGCAGCAACGGCACCCTCACGCTGCGCCAGCGCGGCCTGCCGCTGGAGGGTGGCTGGCTGGTGAGCAATGAGGCGGGTGTGATCAATTCACCCACCCCCGACGTCACGCGTCTGCCAACCCGCGTGTACCTGCCCTCGACCATCCTGCAAGGGGTGAGCACCGAATGGGGCCACGCCAGCCGGGGCCTGCAGCTGCAAGCGTCCACCGGCGAGCCTGGTCAACTGGCGTTCCTGCCCGCGAGCGGCTTTCGGGGGTTGCCGGGACGGCGCACCACCTTGGGCGGCCAATGGCAGATCAACGCCACCGGTGAGCAAGGCCTGTCCAGTCAGGGCTGGACGGTGGCGCTGCGGCACGAAGATGCGCGCGGCGTGTCGATTGTCGACGCGCCCCAGGCAATCGGTGAGCTCGTCGACGCGAACTCCACCCTGCTGGCGCTGCGCCACGAAAGCGCGGAGCACCGCATCCAGGGCCAGGTGATGCAGACGCAGGCGAGCAACGTGCGCGGTGGCCGGGGCGGCTACTGGATCGATGGTGAATGGGACGACGGACCACGCCGCCACGGCGCTGGCGCCTACCGTCTGGAGCCCAATCTGACCTGGGCCAACCTGGCGATCGCCAACAACATCGTGGGTGCCTACCTGCGATCGAGCTGGCGAACGCGCCAGTGGTCTGCCGAAGGCTCGGTCGACTGGCTGGACTCGATTGTGGGCCGCACCGGCAGTGGCTACTTCGCCACCGGGTCCGCGCGCTGGCGTCTCAACCGCGACCAGGCGCTGGGCGTTGGCACCGCGGTGCGACGCTTCAACGGCAACGCCTGGAGCACCTATGTCGACTGGCGCTTCCAGAACGGCTGGGGCGCCAGTGGCCTGCGCCTGGAAGTCACCGGCGACGACAGCCAGGCCGATTCGCGCGGCATCACCTGGGACCAGGAATGGGGGGTGCCGCAGGGCTGGGCGCTCTCCACCAGCCTGGGCTCCACCGTGTACGGTGCTACCGAGTTCCAGTCCGCCGAGACCACCTGGAACGGTGCCGTGAGCATGGC
The DNA here is from genome assembly GCF_048549895.1 of Hydrogenophaga sp. Lineage (GTDB taxonomy): Bacteria > Pseudomonadota > Gammaproteobacteria > Burkholderiales > Burkholderiaceae_C > Hydrogenophaga. The sequence goes on along the minus strand of NZ_JBLYYB010000243.1, from coordinate 1,242 downwards.
CATGCCCTTGAGCGCCAGGGCCAGCGTGCGCGGCATCTTCAATACCGAACGCAGCAACACCGGGCAGACGCGACACAACCTCAACCTGGGCGCCCAGTGGCGCATCGACACGCGCTGGAGCCTGGAGGGCAATTTCAACCGCTCCACCGGGCGCAGCCGCCTCAACAACTCGCTCGACCCACTCGCCCCGCTGCCGCAGGTCATCGCCGACTCGGACCGCTCCGTCTACGCGGTTCTGCGCTACGAGCTCGAAGCCGGCAGCCGCAACGTGCCGCTGGGCGGCAAGGCGGCCGAAGGCGGTGGCCGCATCGAGGGCACGGTGTACTTCGACGCCAACCGCAGCGGCACCCAGGAAGCCAGTGAAACCGGCGTGGCCAACGTGACCGTGTTCCTGGACAACCGCTACGCCACGCGCACCGACAACCAGGGCCGTTTCGAGTTCCCGTTTGTAGCCACTGGGCCGCGCACGGTCAACGTGCGCTCGGACACCTTGCCCCTGCCCTGGAACGTGGTGGGCGATGGTCAGACCAAGGTGGACGTGCGGCTGCGGGAAAACCTGTCCCTGAGCATTCCGGTGCAGCGCAGCGAGTGAACGTCGCGGCGAAAGTCGGTTGCGGTCACGCGCAAGGGTTCAAGTTTTCAACAGGCGGGCCGATAGTGGGACATGTCCCGCTCAATGCGCTCCATCCTTGCCGGCCTGGCCACCGGTGCCCTGCTCCTGGCGCCCACCACCGGCATGAGCGAAGCCGTGGTGGCAGGCCCGGCGGGTGCCAGCGCGTCGCTGCGGATCAGCATCACGGTGCCGCCCGTCGTGCGGGTGCTGGAAAACAGCCACCCCACCCAGCTCATCCCGGTGGTCGGCGGCGACTGGAGCGCTGAACAGCGACTGGTGGTGGTGTCCAACATGAAGCGCGGCTTTTGCGTCACCCTGCGCATGAGCACCTCGGACGTGGAGTCGTGGCGCCTGCAGACCGAACAAACCGGCGGCATCACGCTCAACCAGGTCAGCGAAGGCTACCGGCTCTGCACACCACGCCCGGGCCGCTACACGCTGCTGCTGCAGCACGAGTTTGAGTCCCGGGGCAACAGCACGATGCAGTCACTGCGCTGGCCGGTGCAGACCGACATCACGGCTCTCTGAGGAGTGCCCCCACGCTCCGCCGCTGCGCGGGTCGCTGCCCCCCGAGGGGGCTGTTTCGCCTTGGGGCGGCCCGGCGGCGACACCTTGCCCCCACGCTCCGC
>NZ_JBLYYB010000242.1:0-6040 GCF_048549895.1 Hydrogenophaga sp. | reverse complement strand
GGCTCAGGGTGTCGTACTGCGCGGCCTCGAACGGCTCGCCCTCCAGACCTTCCAGCTCGATGCCGATGGAGTCATCGTTGCAGTTGTCCCGACCGCGCCAGCACGATGCACCCGCGTGCCAGGCACGCGCATCGGCGTCGACGAACTGCACCAGCTCGCCGTCTCGGCGGATGAAAAAATGCGCCGAGACTTCCATGCCGCGGATCTGCCCGAAATAAGGATGGGCGTCCCAGTCCAGGGTGTTGGTGAAGAGCTGCTCGACCTGTGGTCCGCCATACACACCGGGTGGCAGGCTGATGGAGTGCAGCACGATCAGGTCGATCTGCGCACCGGCGGGCCTGGGGCCGTGGTTGGGGGAGGGACAGTGGCGCGCTGTGGCGAGCCAGCCGCCAACCCAGGGTGTTGCGGGCAGTTCAGGTTGCATCGTCATCGCTGGAGGGCATGGCGATGCCCAGGCGCTGGATGCGGTAGCGCATTTGCCGCAGGTTCAAGCCGAGCCGGGCGGCGGCGGCGGTGCGGTTGAAGTCGCATTCGCGCAGGGCCTTGAGCAAGACCTGTTTTTCCTGCTCGTCCAGGTAGGACTGCAGGTCGGCCGGAATCTCGTCGGGTGCGCGTGCTGCGGGTGGAGCGGCCAGCACCGAGTCGGGCAACTGGTCGGGTTGGGTGGGGATGTCGTCTCTGTCGTCGGTGTCACCGAAGTCGTCCGGCTCCAGTTGGTCGCCGCTGCTCAAGGCGAGGGCGCGCTGCAGCAGGTTTTCCAGCTCGCGCACGTTGCCGGGCAGGTCGCGCGCTTTCAGCCATTCGATGGCTTGCGAGGAGATTTCGGGCGCCTGCTGACCCGACTCCTTGCAGATGCGTTGCAGCAGCGCATGGGCCAACTCGGGCAGATCGTCGCGCCGTTCGCGCAGCGAGGGCGTGCGCAGTTCGATCACGTTGAGCCGATAAAACAGGTCCTGGCGGAATTGCCCACCTTGCACCAGTGCGTTCAGATCCCGGTGCGTGGCGCTCACGAGCCGCACGTCCACCGCTTCTTCCTGCACGCCGCCGAGCGCACGCACGCGCCGCTCCTGGATCACGCGCAGCAGCTTGGCCTGCATGGCCAGCGGCAGGTCACCGATCTCGTCGAGAAAGAGCGTGCCGCCCTTGGCTGCCTGGAAGTAGCCTTCGCGGTCGTGCGTGGCGCCGGTGTAGGCGCCTTTGCGTGCGCCGAAAAATTCGGCTTCGATGAGATTTTCGGGAATGGCGCCGCAGTTCACCGCCACGAACGGTCCATTGCTGCGGTGGCTGCAATCGTGCACCGCGCGCGCCACCAGCTCTTTGCCGGTGCCCGACTCGCCCAGGATCAGCACAGGCGCCATGCTGGTGGCCACTTTTTCGATGCGGCCCTTGATCTGCACGATGCTGGCTGCGCGGCCGACGATGCGCCCGAGCGACTTCAGGCCCGAGGGCGGCGGCGGCGCGCTGCGCATGGGCTCTGTGCTGCTGGCCACGCCGTTGCCCGCTCGGGCCACGTTGCCTGCCAGCGGGTGGCGCTGGCTCTGCACCGCCTGTGTCACGGCGTTGCGCAGCTGCTTGAGATCCACCGGTTTGGTGAGGTAGTCGAACGCGCCCGCCTTGAGCGACTCCACCGCGTTGTCGGCCGAGCCAAAGGCGGTGATGACAATGCATTTCTCGGTGCGCTGGGCTTCGGTGAGTTCGCGCAGCAATTCCAGGCCCAGACCATCGGGCAGGCGCATGTCGGAGATCAGCACGTCAAAACGTTGCTGTGCCAGCCACTCGCGTGCCTGTGCCAGATCGGCCGCAGCCACCACCGCATGGCCTTCGCGCAGCAGGGTGAGCTCGTAGAGCGTGCGCAGGTCGGGCTCGTCGTCGACAACGAGCACGGAGGCCGATATGGACGGGGCGTTGGGCTGGGTGGCCATGGGTCGGTGTGCGCGGCTCAGCTCGGGGCCAGCGGGGGATCGCCCAGGGTCGGGCTGAAGCGGGTGCTGTAAGGCCGCGAGTCGCTGGCCGGGTACGCCAGACTTTGTTGAGTGGGCTGCTGGCCGGCATGGCTGTTGGGCATGGTCACGAAGAACTCGTTGCCTTCGAGCTGGTCCAGGCGCACGCGCTGGTAGGCGATCTGGGCGCCGTAGCGCTCGCAGAGTTCGCGGCAGATGTACAAGCCCAGCCCGCTGGAGCGGCTCTCGGACGAGAAGAAGGGCTCGAACAGGTGGCGCATCACGCTGTCTTCAAGCGGTCGTCCATCGCTCCAGACCGAGAGCCGGCTGTGCTCATGGCCATTGGGCTGGGTGACCACGCGGATCGACGAGGGCTTGCCGGAGGCGTGGCGCAGCGCGTTGTCCAGCAGGTTGACCAGCAGGCGTCGCAGGTGTTCGGGATCGAACTCCACGTGAGCCTTGGGTGCGTGCAGGTGCACGCCGAGCACACCTTTGGCCGGGTTCTGGCGCAGCCAGTCCATGGTGATCTGGCGCACCATCGGGTCCAGCGCCAGGCTGGGCGTGGTGCCGTCGCCGCGCACGGGCTGGGCGCGCGCGACGTTGAGGATGTCGTCCACGATGCGCGAGAGCCGCTGGGCGTTCTGCTCGATCATGTGGGTGAGCCGTTTCTGCGCGGGGTCTTTCACCTCCTCGTCCAGCAAGGCATTGGCCTGGGTGATGGCCGAGAGCGGGTTGCGGATCTCGTGCGCCACGGCGGCCGACATGCGGCCCATGGAGGCGAGTTTTTCGGTGCGCACGCGGGCTTCCACTTCGCGCAGGTCTTCGAGGAACAGCACACACAAACCCGTGCTGCGACCGCCGCGCGAGGTGAGCCGGGTGCGCGCGTGCAGGCGTTGGCTGGGCCGGTCTTCGTTGTCGATGGTGGTCTCTGTCTCCAGGGCCTGCCCCAGCGCGAAGGTCTCGCTGACCAGATCGGACAGGTGGCTCCAGCTGGGACGGGCCGAGAGCAGGAGCTTGGAGGCCTGCGGATAGACCTCGCCCCTGAGCATGATTTGCGCAGCGGGGTTGGCGTTGCGCACCACACCGTCCGGATCGACCACCAGCACGCCCACGCTCAGGCTCTCGATCACCAGTTCATTGACCTGCGCCTGCGTGCGTGCGGCGGCCTGGCTGCTGGAGGCCAGGGCCTCTTCGCGCGCGAGCCGGATGGCCAGCTGGTTGGCCAGCACGGCCACCAGAAAGAAGCCCGTGCTGGCCAGGCCTGCCTGCAAGTACCGTGCGGTGGACAGATCGCTGAACAGCGGCGCACTCAAGGACGCCTCTGCAAGCAGAAAGAGCGTCACGCTCGCTGCCGTGGCCAGCGCCAGCAAGAGCGGCCCCAGGATGGAGGCCAGCAGCACCGGCAGGGCGAACAGCGGCGTGTAGTTGATGGAGCCGATCTGGAAAAACTGCAGCAGCGCGAACACCACTACATCGACGCCAATGGTCAGCAGCCACTGCGCCTGGATCGGCGCGCTTTGTTCAACGGGTCGCCAGGCGTAGAGCACAACCAGCGTGGCGGTGAGGTGCAACGCTGCGAGCAGCAGCAACCAGTCGGGGCCACCGGAGCCGGTGACCACCATGAATACCTGCAGCGCCAGCAGCACGAGTGCGATGAAAACCCGCGCCCGCATGAAGGCCACCCAGAGCCGCACGAAAGCGCGCAGGCGTTGCTCGTGCCCCACGTTGTTACCGGATTCGAAGGCCACGAACCAGGAGGGGGCGAACTGCGAGCTGTCTTCGCGGGCCATGTCAGTTCCGGGGGCGGGGCTCGCTGGCCAGGGTCACGCTCAATGGATTCATGCCGGACCGCCTTCCTTCAGCCGTCGATGGTCGGCGCTGCAGTAAGGCCCCAGCGCCCCTTGCACCGTGTCGTTCAGGGGCAGGTGGGTACCGCAGTGCTGACAGGCCACCATCACCACCGGCAGGCGCGATGCTCCCGAGGATGTGGGTGGCTGGCGCGACTTCTGCGAGCGGTCGGTGACGCGGTTGTTGCGCCACACATAAAAGGCCACCATCACCACGGCCAGAACGAGCAGGTATTTCATGTGGGCGGTGGGTCAGCTGCGGTGCAGCAGCACTTCAAGCACGAAGCGGGAGCCGGCATATCCCAGCAACAGCAGGCCCGCGCCCAGGTAGAGCGTGCGCGCTGCAAAACGGCCGCGCCAGCCCAGACGCCAGCGTCCCCAGAGCAGCACCGCCATGGTGATCCACGACAACACCGAGAAGACCGACTTGTGGTCCCAGACCCAGCGGTGGTTGAGCAGCTCCGAGAAATACCAGCCCGCCACCAGCGTGGCGGTGAGCAGCACGAAGCCGGCTGCCACGAAACGAAACGTGAGCCGCTCCAGCGTCAGCAGCGGCATGGCGGTTTTGGCGGAAGTGCCCAGGCGCATGGCTTTCTCCGCGCGCTGCATCAGCCAGGCATGGCCCACGGCCACAGCGATGAGCCCATAAGACGCAATGCCCAGCGCCCAGTGCAGCGGCATCCAGTTCGAGCGCAAGGCGGGATACGGCGTGCCCGGGAACACCAGGGCCAGCACCACCACCACCGTGCCCAGCAGGGCGAAGGTCCAGCGTTCGCGCAACTGGGGGTACAGGCGGCTTTCGATCATGTAGACGGTGAGCACCAGCCACACCGTGACCGACAAGGAGGGCGCGAAGCCAAAGCGGGCAGGTTGCTCGAACAGCCCGAACACCAGCACACCCAGGTGGAGCAGCCACGCCACGGTGAGCAGTGCGCGGCTCTGCAAGGCCGAGGCACGGGGGTGAACCCAGGCCAGGATCGCGTAGGCCAGTGCCGCCAGGCCCGAGAGCACCACTGCGGGGAGGTTGGTCGCTAGCGTCGGCAGCAGGTTCATAGGGGATGTGGCACGCGCAGTGAGCTGGGGGTGGGCGCGGCTAAAATCATGGGCGGAGTTTAACGGCCCTGACCGTTGCCAGTCGCCGGTTTCCCGGTCAATGGCCCGACACCCACCCCAGCCGGCGCGCACCCCGCAGCCTGCGGGCTCTTCTCCCACCACCCGAGCGCAGCATGGCATCAGCCCTTTCCGACCGACTCTCACGCATCGTCAAGGAAATGCGTGGCCAGGCCCGCATCACCGAGGCCAACGTCACCGACATGCTGCGCGAGGTGCGCATGGCCCTGCTGGAGGCCGACGTGGCCTTGGTCGTTGTGCGCGACTTCATCGCACGGGTGAAGGAAAAGGCGCTGGGCCAGGAGGTGGTGGGTTCGCTCACGCCGGGGCAGGCGCTGGTGGGCATCGTCAACCGCGAACTCGCGCTGACCATGGGCGATGGCGTGGCCGACATCAACCTCGCGGCGCAGCCGCCGGCGGTGATCCTCATGGCCGGTCTGCAGGGCGCGGGCAAGACCACCACCACCGCCAAGCTGGCCAAGCACCTGATCGAGAAACGCAAGAAAAAAGTGCTCACGGTCTCGGGCGACGTGTACCGCCCCGCCGCCATCGAACAGCTCAAGACCGTGACCGCGCAGGCCGGCGCCGAGTGGTTCCCCAGCACGCCCGACCAGAAGCCGGTGGACATCGCGCGCGCCGCGATCGACTACGCGCGCAAGCACTACTTCGACGTGCTGCTGGTCGACACCGCGGGCCGCCTGGCGATCGACGAGGCGCTGATGCGCGAGATCCAGGAACTGCACGCCGTGCTCAAACCGGTGGAGACGCTGTTCGTGGTGGACGCCATGCAGGGCCAGGACGCGATCAACACGGCCAAGGCGTTCAAGGAAGCGCTGCCGCTGACCGGCATCATCCTGACCAAGCTCGACGGCGACTCGCGCGGTGGCGCGGCGCTTTCAGTGCGCCAGGTCACCGGCGCGCCCATCAAGTTCGCCGGCGTGTCGGAAAAGATCGACGGTCTGGAGGTGTTCGACGCCGAGCGCCACGCGCAGCGCGTGCTGGGCATGGGCGACATCCTCGCGCTGGTGGAACAGGTCACTGCGGGTGTGGACATGGCTGCGGCGCAGAAGCTCGCGGCCAAGGTCAAGAGCGGTGAGGGCTTCGACCTCAACGATTTTCTGGATCAGATCCGCCAGATGAAGC
>NZ_JBLYYB010000241.1:0-10073 GCF_048549895.1 Hydrogenophaga sp. | reverse complement strand
ACTGGTTCTCTCGGCGGTCTTCGGACATGCAATGGGCAACGTCGCTGCGGGCGCGATGGCGGCGCTAATCCTGTTGATGTGGTGGGTGTTGCCCAAGCTTCTCAAGTCGAGCGGCAAACTTTGAAGGTGATGCCATCATGAAAGCTCGTGCCCGGTCTGCACTTGCTGGCTCGCTCGTTCTGTTTGTCTGCGATCCGGTGTCGGGTACTGTCAAAAGCTTGCGCTTAACGCGCCGGCCGAGTCGCCGCGGTGTTGGCCGTCAGTTAGCCGTGCGTTCGACATCAAGACTGCCGACCTGATAAACTTCGAGTATGCGTCGGTTGATACTCGTCCTTCTGCTTGCAGTGTTGCCCCTCCAGTTCGCCTGGGGTGCGGCGGTGACTTATTGCCGACATGAGCAAGGGGCAGCCGTCGGTCATTTCGGTCATCACAGCCACAAACACCAAACAGAGGCGAAGGGCGAAACGCCGTCTGTCTCGGCGGACCAAAAGGTCAATCCCTTGGCAGATGACCCCGATTGTGTTGCGCATCACATGGGTTGCGTTCCACCGATAGGCAGGTCACCACCTCTGCTAACTGCGGAATTAACTGCAGATCTTGTTTTCCGAGACGCAATAGCCGAGGCGGCATCTCCGCCGGTCTCCATCGAGCGCCCGAAGTGGTCGCGCGCCGAATAATTCGGCGAGGAAAAGACATTTCTCCAGACGACCAGCGCTGACCACCGACGCCTCGCCGAATTCTTCCGTTTCGTTGTTTGTTGCAAACAGGAGAATTCGATGCGAAAAAAATCGCTGGCGTTCGCCAGCATATTGTTCTGTACTGTCGGAGCATGCTTGGCACAGATGCCGGCGGGCCCTGAAGGTCAGTCCTCGACAGCGCAGATGTTGCGACCGTTGACGATGATCGACGCGCTCGCCAAGGCCTTGACAGCCAACCCAATGTTGCAGGCGAAGATGGCGGAGCTTGCCGCTGCCGAAGGCCAGCGCACCGACGCGGCGGCATGGCTCTACAACAATCCCCAAGTGTCGGTCGACCAGCGCCGCCGGTCCGTGCCCCAGGGCGCCGGCACCGATCGCCAGAGCGAATGGGGCGCCGGGTTGTCCCAAACCTTCGAGGTAGCGGGCCAGCGCGGCTACAGGCGCGAGTCAGCCGAAGCCGCGCTGAGCGCGTTGCGCCTGGAGATTGCCGACGTGCGGCGCCAGGTTCGTGCCGAGGTGTCCGAGCGCTACGTGCGCGTGCTGGCGCTGCAGCAGCGCATCGAACTCGAACGGCAGGCGCTGGGGCTGTTCGAGGACACCGCGACGGCGGTGGAACGGCGTCGCGCGGCCGGTGAAGATACTCGGCTCGATGCCAATGTGGCACGGGTCGAAGCCGAGCGAGCACGTAATCAGCTGGCGTTGGTCCTGGAGCAATTGCTGGACGCTCGGACTGGACTCGCCGCCCAGCTCCAACTGTCACCAGAGAGACTGCCGCTGGCCAGCGGCGACCTCGCCGCCGAGCGGGACGGTTACTCGCTCGAAACCCTGCTGGCCGCTGCCCAGGCACAGCCGCGCTTGCGTGCCCTGGCAGAGCGTGAAAACAGTGCCGCTGCGCGGCTGAAGCTAGAACGTGCCAGTACCTATCCGGATGTGACAGTTGGCTTGAACGTGGGCCGCGAAGGCCCGGGCTTTGCCCGCGAAAGGTTGACGACCTTGTCGGTGTCGATACCGCTGCCCTTCTTTCGACGCAACGCCGCCGGCATTGGCAAGGCCAGCACCGAGCTGAGCCAGTCACAGATTGAAAAGCAAGCGGGCACCCGAGACGCACAGGCCAATGTGACCGCGCTTTGGGCCCGTCTGAACAGCCTAGAGGTTCGTGTCCGCAGGCTGCAGCAATCGGTGCTGCCTGCGTTGCAAGACAACCAGCAACTGTCGCTGAAATCGCAACGGGCTGGCCAGATCGGCCTACTCGAACTGATAGTCGTCAGCCGCCAGGGACTTGACGCGCGCCGCGACCTGATCGAAGCCCTCACTGACTACCAAAGTACCCGCATTGCCCTCGAACTCGCGGCCGGTTGGCCGCAGGAAGAAGCCCGTCCATGAACCACTCGACTCTCCTGATCACCACCTCCACTGTTGGTGTCCGTCTCGTGCTGACGGCGATTACAACCGCACTTGCGCTGGCTATGGCTGGGTGCGGCGAGGGCGACAAATCTGCTCTTGCCGCACCGCCCGCCACGGCACAAGGCGAACGCAAGGAAGAGCCTGGCTTGAAACTGTCCCCCGAAGACACACAGCGCGCCGGCATCAAGCTCGAGACTTTGGCCGCTCAGAACCTTGCCGATACGGTAACCTTTACAGCGACGATCCGGCCGAACGCGGACCGTGTCGCCCGCGTTGCTCCACGAGTGGAGGGCAGAATCGTACAGGTCAGCGCTAACCTGGGTGACAAGGTGAAGGCCGGTCAAGCGCTGGCGGTGCTGGACAGTCTTGCGCTCGGCGAGGCGCACTCCACGCTGCAACGCGCCCAGGCAGCGCACCGCGTGGCGCAGTCTGAGTTCAAGCGCGCCGAGTCGCTCAGTGCCGACGAGATCATTCCGCAACGCGAGTTTCTGCGCGCCAAAGCCGGGTTCGAGTCGGCCACCGCCGACCTGCATGCTGCCGAAGACAAACTGCGCCTGCTCGGCGGCACCGCGTCCTCCGCGCGCGGCGGGCGGGAATCGTCCACGTTTGCGCTGACGGCGCCGTTGGCCGGAACGGTAGTGCAGAAAGACGCCACCGTCGGTGAGCTGGGATCGCCCGCCGCGGCGCTGTTCTCTGTTGCTGACCTGTCCATAGTGTGGATCGAGGCCAACCTCACAGAGGACAAGCTCGCCAGCGTGAAGACGGGCGCGGCGGCCACGGTCACCGTGACGGCCTATCCTGGGGAGCGCTTCGCCGGCCGCGTCACCTATGTTGCCAGCATGCTTGACAAGGACAGCCGTACCACGCCTGCGCGTATCGAAGTGTCGAACCAAGACGGCCGACTCAAGCCCGAAATGTTCGCCAGCGCCACCATCGAGACCGGAGGCACGCGGCCGCCGGCGCTGTCGGTGCCCAGCGGTTCGATCGTGCTGATGCAAGGGCAGCCGACAGTGTTCGTCGTCGGCAAAAACGGGTACGACGAACGTGCCATCGTGCCCGGCGAAAAGCTGTCTGGCAGAACAGTCGTCAGTTCCGGGCTGATGGCTGGCGATCAGGTCGTCGTCGAGGGCGCCTACGCGCTCAAGGCGCGCCTGCTCAAGTCGCAGATTGGCGATGCGAACTGACATCGAGAGAGAACAACCACCATGCTCAATGCCATTGTCGATGCCTCGCTGCGCTACAAGGTCCTGGTGCTCGTCGCTTTCGCGGTGATCATCGGTCTGGGCGTCCAGGCCTTCCGCCAGGTACCCGTGGACGCGTTCCCGGACGTGACACCGATCCAGGTCAGCATTTATACCGAGTCGCCCGGCCTGGCCGCAGAGGACGTCGAAAAACTGCTCACGACACCCATTGAGGCTGCAATGGCCGGGTTGCCGGGCGTGGAAGAAGTGCGTTCCGTTTCGCTTTTCGGGCTGTCTTACGTCGGCGTCTATTTCAAAGACGATGTCGATATCTATTTCGCGCGTCGCCTGGTCGGCGAAAAGCTACAAGACGCCAAGGGGCGCCTGCCTGAAGGCTATGGAGAACCGGTGCTCGGCCCCAATAGCTCGGGCTTGGGCCAAGTGTTTTGGTACACGGTCGAATCAGCCGATAGCAAGCTCGACGCGATGGACCTGCGCACGCTGCACGACTGGACGGTGCGGCTGATCTTGCGCACCTCGCCGGGTGTCGATGATGTGATTTCTTGGGGCGGCTTCCAGAAGCAATACCAGGTGCAGATCGATCCGCGCCAGCTCATCAAGTATGGCCTCTCTTTCAAGCAGGTGATGGAGACGCTGACTGCCAACAATAAGCAGGTCGGCGGGCAATCCATCAACCTGGGCTCAGAGCAGTACCTGGTGCGCGGCCTTGGGCTGGTGAGCAATACAGCCGACATCGCCGGCATCGTGTTGGCCGAACGTAACGGCGCGCCGATCTACGTGCGCGATGTCGCGCAAGTCAAGGAGGCACCGGCGCCGCGCTTCGGCGCCGTCACGCGCGACGGCAAGGAGGCCGTGCTGGGAATTGCGCTAGCGCGGGTCAACGAAAACGCGCAGGCCGTGGTCGATGCGGTGAAGGCGAAGATGGTGACGGCGCAGGCGGCGCTGCCCAAGGACGTGTCGCTGTCACCCATCTATGACCGCGCTGAACTCGTGCAGAAGGCACTGCAGACAGCCAAAAGCTCGCTGATCGAAGGAGCGGTGCTGGTGGCCATCATCTTGTTCCTCTTCCTGGGGGAATTTCGCTCGGCCATCGTGGTCATCGTGACGCTACCGCTGGCAATGCTGATTGCTTTCATCTTGATGCAGCAGTTCGGTGTATCTGCCAATCTGATGTCGTTGGCGGGCCTGGCCATCGGCACCGGCATGATGGTTGACGGTGCGGTGGTATTGGTGGAAAACGCCTTCCGTCTGCTGGCGCATGCCCGCGAATCGGGACGCCCTATCAACCGCACTCACATGATCCTGGAGGCGGCGCGCGAGGTGATCAACCCGATCGCCTTTGCGATCTTGATCATCATCGTTGTGTTCCTGCCGCTGTTCTCGCTGACCGGGCTTGAGGGAAAGCTTTTCAAGCCTATGGCGCTGACCATCACCTTCGCGATGGCGGGCTCGCTGGTGCTGTCGATCACGCTGGTGCCAGTGCTCGCGGCATTGATCCTGCGGCCCAAGGAGGAGAAGGACACCTTCGTCGTGCGCTGGGCCAAACGGGCCTACCTGCCTCTGCTGGACTGGGCGCTGGAGCGCAAGAAGCTCGTCATCGGCTCGGCGCTGCTGCTGCTGGCCGGCTCGCTGGCGCTGTTTCCGTTCCTCGGCAAGGAGTTCATGCCGACACTGCAGGAAGGCACGATTCAGTTCCGTGTCACCAACATCCCCTCGGCCTCGCTCGACGAGTCGATCCGTGTCTCCAACGTGGTCAGCGACGAACTGCACAAGAAGTTCCCGCAGGTCACTTCCGTGCTGGCCACCATTGGCCGTGCTGAAGGCGGCGAGACGACCGACGTGAACTACATGGAGATCAACCTCGCGACCAAGCCGCAATCGGAATGGCCGAAGAAGATGGCCTATGCCGAACTGGCGTCTGAGATGCAGCAAGCGCTTGAAGTGGTGGTGCCGACTGCCGTTTTCGGCTCCACACAGCCGATCCAGTCGCGGGTGGAAGAGTTGATCTCCGGCGTGCGCGCCACGCTGGCCTTGAAGCTCTACGGTGAAGATCTGGAAACGCTGGATCGGCTGACCGCGCAGATGAAGGGCGTGCTCGCTGGCGTACCCGGCGTCGCTGACCTGTCGGCCGAGGCCAACAAGGGCAAGCCCCAACTGGTGATCAAGGTCAACCGCGAGGCCGCCTCGCGCTACGGCATCAACGCCGACGAGATCCTCGAAGTGGTGCAGGCCGGTATCGGCGGCAGCACCGTGTCGACGCTGATCGAAGGCACCAAGCGCTTCGACATCTCAGTGCGGCTGTCCGACGAATTCCGGCTTGACCCGGCGACCATAGGCGCGATTCCGATCCGCAGCGCCGAGGGCGCTCTGGTGCCCTTCTCACAGGTGGCCACGATCACGCTTGACGAAGGATATTCGTTCGTGCGCCGCGAGTCCTTGCAACGGTATTCGGTGCTGCAGATGGACGTGAAGGGTCGCGACGTGGACGGATTCGTCAAGGATGCCGATGCCGCGCTGAAGGCGCAAGTGCAACTGCCGGCGGGTTACTACGTCCAGTGGGGAGGTGCGTTCGAGAACCAGCAGCGTGCGATGGCGCGGCTGGCGGTGATCGTGCCGTTGACCATCGGCCTGATCTTCATGCTGCTGTACACCGCGTTCAACTCGGTACGCCACGCCACCATCATCATCGCCAACGTGCCGTTCGCTGTCATCGGCGGCATCGTTGGGCTGTTTGTCAGCGGGCAGTACCTGTCGGTGCCGTCGGCGATCGGCTTCATCGCAGTGTTTGGCGTGGCAATGCTGAACGGCATCGTGATGGTGGAATTTCTCAACGACCAGCGGCGCCAGGGTCTGTCACCGCGCGAGGCGGTGCGAAGGGGCGCTGCGCTGCGGTTGCGGCCGGTGCTGATGACGGCGTCGGTGGCCATCCTCGGCCTCATCCCGATGCTGCTGTCCACCGGCGTGGGCGCTGAGACGCAGCGCCCGCTCGCCACGGTGGTGGTCGGCGGCCTCTTCACCTCCACGGCACTCACGTTGCTGCTACTACCGTTGATCTACGAATGGTCCGAACTGCGCGCTGAACGTCGCAAGCAGCAGCCTGACCCAGCCACTGTCATTGAAGGAGTCAAGCCATGAAGGAGATAAAGGCCTACGTGCACAGCAACCGGGTGGCCGGCGTCATTGCCGCCCTGAAAAGTTCCAGCGCCTGGGACACGCCGTCCCGTTCGGAGCACAACCTGAGCGTCTATGTGGTGAAGGGTTCTCTGGCGCCGCTGAGCGACAGCGAGAGGCACTATTCGATCGATCTGGGGGACGAGGTCATCAATGAATACAAGCTCGAACTGCATTGCGCCGACGAACACGTGGACGAATTGGTGGCCGTGATACGGCGCGAGGCGCATACCGGGCAGGTCGGCGCTGGATGGATTTACGTGATCCCGATCGAGCAGGCTGTGCGGGCGGATTGATCGCGCTGACACAACAGACATCAGATGTTCTGCCAAGTGGCACAGCGTTTGATGTTATCGACGCCGTGGTCATGGAGGCGTGATCGTTGAAGCTAATCTGACCTGTTGGCGGCTGTGGCCCAAACCGCGCCGCCGGACTGCGGAAACCTCTGAGCCAAAGTACACACGGCGCTAGCCAGTGGCTGCGCTTGGGGGAAAGTGACTGCGTGCAAAGCGGTCAATCGACCAAGCTGCTGATTCGCAGCTTGAACAGGGCAAACCGGCCTAGTAAGGGCCTCGACTGAATGGAGATCGACATGAGTATCTGGGAAAGACTTGCGCGCGGCATGATGGGTGGGCACAGCAATGACGGACATGGCAGTCGCCGTGGGTACGACAGCGACTTCGGCCAGCACGGGCGCTCGCGCGCGCCATATCCGGCACCCACTGCGCTAGGCCCGGCTGCGAATGCCCTGGCCTGCCTGAAGTGCGGTAGCCACAATGTGCCAGACGCGCGCTTCTGCTCGTCGTGCGGCAACCCGATGGTGCCGAGCAACTGCAGTTCGTGCAACTCGGTGATGGCAGCGGACGCGCGTTTCTGTCCGCAGTGCGGCAAGCCGAGAAGCTGAGGGTGACATGAGCACTGGTTCCGAACACGCCCTGCCAACCACCGGCAACGAACGCGCGCTGCGCGTCGCGCTCGTGCTGACTGGCGGCTTTATGCTTGCCGAGGTGATCGGCGGCTTCATGCTAAATAGCCTGGCGCTGCTGTCCGATGCGGCGCACATGTTCACCGACGTGGCAGCCCTGGCCATCGCGCTGGCTGCGATCAGGCTGGCCCGCCGCGCAGCAGACAACAGGCGCACCTTCGGCTACCACCGCTTCGAGATTTTGGCGGCGGCCTTCAATGCGCTGCTGCTGTTCGGCGTTGCGGCGTACATCCTGTTTGAGGCCTGGCAGCGCTGGAGTAACCCGCCTGCGGTGCAGACCACTGGCGTGCTCGTCATCGCGGTGCTCGGCCTTATCGTCAACCTTGTGAGCATGCGCCTGCTGAATGCGGGCAAGGACGCCAGCCTCAACGTCAAGGGCGCCTACCTCGAAGTCTGGAGCGACCTGTTGGGCTCGGTCGGCGTGATCGTTGGTGCGCTGGTCATCCGCTTCACTGGGTGGAACTGGGTCGACACCGTTATTGCCGTTGCCATCGGGCTCTGGGTGCTGCCGCGGACATGGATCCTGCTGCGCGAGACAGTCAACATCCTTCTCGAAGGTGTGCCCGACGGCGTTGACCTGGCGGCAGTGCGCCAGGCTTTGCTGGGCCTGCGCGGAGTGCTGGCCCTGCACGATCTTCATATCTGGGCGGTGACCAGCGGCAAGACCAGTCTCAGCGTGCACATCGTGCATGGCGCCCCTGGTGTCGATGCGGCGGAGCTGCTGGTCGCGGTGCGGGCATTGCTGATGTCGCAATTTGGAATCGCGCACATCACCGTGCAGTTGGAGAACGCGCCCTGCAACCAAGCCGGCGCCGACGGCGGCGAGCGGGTCGAGACCGAGCACTGGCAGGCGCAGGCCTGATGGCGTCCACCCGTTGGCCCGTGTCAGCCATTCGAGCGGCCCGGCCGCTGCGGCGACCGTCGGTCAGCATCAACATGCTTGCGCTGGCCGCCAGCATGTTCTTTGCAATCGCCTGCAACGGGCCTTTCCTGCGCGGTACCCTGGAGGGTCGCACCTGGGACGCGTGGGCGACCTGGACCTTTGCTGCTGCGATGGTGGTGCTCCTGGGTGCGTTGCACATGCTGTTGCTGTGTCTCGTGTTGAACCGCTGGACCGTGCGGCCGGTGCTGAGCGTGCTTGTGCTGACCACTGCATTCGCCACGTACTACATGCAGCGGTTTGGCGTCTACCTAGACCCGAGCATGCTGCGCAACGTGCTGCGCACGGACCCGGCCGAGGCGCGTGAACTGTTCGGCTGGAGCATGCTGCCTCACTTGCTGTTCTATGCCGTTTTGCCGCTGGCGCTCGTGTGGTGCGTGCGGCTGACAACGCGCCCGCCGCTGCGCGCCT
This sequence comes from Hydrogenophaga sp., assembly GCF_048549895.1. Taxonomy (GTDB): domain Bacteria; phylum Pseudomonadota; class Gammaproteobacteria; order Burkholderiales; family Burkholderiaceae_C; genus Hydrogenophaga. Next base: position 1,262 of record NZ_JBLYYB010000241.1, on the reverse strand, counting down.
TGCTCTGGCGGTTGGCCGCCATCGCCACCAGCGCGCTGCTGATCCTGGGCTCGCTGCTGCTCGTGTTTCAGGACTTCTCGGCAATGATGCGCAACCAGAAGGAGCTGCGCTACTTGATCACGCCGGCCAACTACCTGTATTCGGCCGCCCGCGTCCTGTCGGCTGACACCCGCACGGCAGCGCGTGCGCGGGCGCCGGTCGGTATCGATGCCCGACAGGCGCCTTCCTGGCAGCAGCGTAGTAAACCGGCGCTGTTCGTCATCGTCGTCGGCGAAACCGCGCGGGCGTCGAACTGGGGGCTCAACGGCTACGCGCGCCAGACGACGCCACAGCTGGAGCAGCTGGACGTGCTGAACTTCAGCGACGTCAGCGCCTGCGGCACCAATACCGAGACCTCGCTGCCGTGCATGTTCTCGGCCGTCGGCCGGCGCAATTACGACGAGGACCGCATCCGCTCCAGCGAGTCACTGCTGCATGTGCTGGCGCGGGCGGGATTTGCCGTGCTCTGGCGCGACAACCAATCGGGCTGCAAGGGTGTGTGCGAAGGTCTGCCGCAGCAGCCCATCGACCCGGCCCTGCTGCCCGACCTCTGCACCGACGGTCGCTGTCTCGACGAGACACTACTGCGTGGGCTTGACAGTGTGGCTCGCGACACGAAGGGCAACCTTGTGATCGTGCTGCACATGCTCGGCAACCACGGCCCCAGCTACTACAAGCGCTACCCTGACGCATTCAGGCGCTTTGCGCCCACCTGTGACACCGGCGAACTGCGCCAGTGCGACCGTCAGGCCGTCGTGAACGCTTACGACAACGCCTTGCGCTACACCGACCACGTTCTGGCCGCCACCGTCGCCTTTCTGAAGGCGCAGGAGCCGCGTTTCGACACCGCGATGCTCTACGTCTCCGATCACGGCGAGTCGCTTGGCGAGAAGGGGCTCTACCTGCACGGACTGCCGTATGTTATCGCTCCCGATGAGCAGACCCGCGTGCCGATGGTGTGGTGGTTATCGCCCGGTTTTACCAGCAGCTTTGGGCTGAGCCGTGAGTGTTTGGCCGATCAGGCGGCAAAGCCCTGGGGACATGACAACCTATTCCATTCGACGCTTGGTCTCTTGCAGGTGCAGACCAGCGTCTATGAGCGTTCACTCGATATCTCGGCGGCTTGCCGGCGCTGATGGTCGCTGCCGCGTAACTCTCACAGGGCAATTCGGTTATACCGATAAAGTTACCGTAAAGGCGCGACGCCTCGCCTGATCCCGCTT
>NZ_JBLYYB010000240.1:0-7811 GCF_048549895.1 Hydrogenophaga sp. | reverse complement strand
TGTGGACTGGGCCTGTGCTGATACGCCCATGAATGCGATCAGCGATGCCGCGCACAAAGCTTTGAGGGGGACAGTGGTGAAGTGTTTAGCCACGGATTGAGTGTTCATATTGACGTCCAAAAAATACCCAAAAGTGGGTTACCTATCATCGGAAAAACTGCGTGGTTCGACTGTGCGTTAACGTACGTGCGGTCTCGTTGTGAGGCTGTTTGGGGGCGATTTGAAGTGAACGGAAAGAGCTATGCACCAATAAAAAAGGGATCGGTCGTCACGACCGATCCCTCCACCACAACCGACCCTGTGAGTCGGCTGGTTCAAATCATTACCGCTTTGATGTCAGTGACCACGATCTTACCGGCGTCCTGAACAACGATGAACTGAATCTTCTCGCCTACCTGGACTTTGTCCAACATGGCATTGTTCTTGACGTTGAACACCATGGACATCGGGGGGATGTCCAGGTGTTTGATCTCGCCATGCTTGATCGTGACCTTGCCGTTTTCCTGCTGCCTTGGCCCTCTGGTGCTGATCATGCTGGGCACATCTGGGGCATGGATAAGCACGTTGACCCTGCTGGAGCCATGCCAGTGTCCATCCTTTCGACGCACGTGCCCACCGGTTTTCCGGTCTGGGCGAATTTACCAACCCGTTCGGGGCTTCCATGCCCTGAGGAGGTGAGGGAGCCCGTTTTCCAAAGAGCTTCCCTCATGAAACAACATCTCCCGCTTCTGGCCAGCATGGAGCAGATCTCGACCATCCTCGCCCTGCATGCCATCTTCCCGTGGGAAGTGCCCATGCAGGAATCCGAGGAAGGTATCTCCGCAGAGGAGCGCCCCGAAGGCGCACGCCTGCTGCACGACGAAGCAGGCAATGCGCTGTTGACGGCGCGCATGGTAGGCGATGACATCGAGCTCGACATCCAGAGCACCCTCATCGGACAACCCCCATCCTCCCTGTCGCTCATGCTGCAAGCGCTCGGGGTGAACAAGACAGTTTACCGTCTGGATGCGGAAACGCTGTATGACCGGGTGGTGAGCCTGTACAACGCGTGGGTGCTGCTGCGCAACCTCAAGGCACTGCCTGTCGAGGAGCGGGTGGCCACCGCCGAAAAACTCATCGCGCTCAGTGCTGAATGGCACACGCTGCGCATGGCGCAGTTCGAGCTACGGCTCAAGTCGGCGCAGAAAACGCGCATCGCGGTGCTGGAGCAGCTGGTGAACGACCCAGAGTGGCTGGGCAATGCTCTCGCGCAAGCCGTTCTCAACGGCGAGCCCCGCGGCTCATCGATGACGCTGCAGTTGCAGGGCCGTGACTACCCCAGCGAGCTGGCCGTGGCGCAGCCCTTGGCCGCTCCGGTGGCTGATGGCAAGCCCGCAACCCGAAAGGTGTTCGGCGTGCAGGTGGGCGCCTCGATGCTGCCGCGCGCGACCCGCATCGACCCGAAAATCATCGCGGTGCTGCAAAGCGCATCGGTGACTGGCAACGAGGTTCGAATCGTGGAACGACTGAAGCCCGCCCGGTACAATAAAACGGCAGACGTGCTTTGTGAACTCGGCGGCCAGTGGTCGACACCCAAGCAACCGCACGTCTTTGACAGCTGTCCTCGCGATGCGCTGGCGCAGGTGGTCACCACCGGTGAACTGCTCAGGAGCAAGGACTAAGTGTTTTTCCCGACGCCGCCCGAACTGGTGCAGCGCCTGCTCCTGCTGACCGGCCTCGAGGCCGGAATGACGGTGCTGGAGCCGCAGGCCGGATCCGGCGCTATCGCCCTGGCTGCGGCCGAGGTGGTGGGCAAGGACAACGTGACGTGCTACGAGCTGATGCCCCGCAACGTGGAGCATCTGCGTGAACTGGGCTTCGACCTGGACGGGGCGGTGGACTTCCTTCAAGTGAAGCCCGAACCACGCTATGGGCTCGTGTTGATGAACCCTCCATTTTCAGGAGGCAAGGACATCACTCACGTCGAGCATGCGATGAAGTTCCTCGTCCCGGGTGGCCGGTTGGGAGCAATCACATCGACCACCTGGCGCACCGCCAACAACGCCAAGAGCAGGGCGTTCCGTGACTGGGTCAGCGAGCACGCGATCGACGTGATCGAGATCGAGCGCGGAGCCTTCAAGGCCGCCGGCACCGATGTCCCCACCGTGATGCTGGTGCTTCAGGCGCCGGTCGTGGGCGATCACGAAACCAGCTGCGACGACAACACCGACACCGGTTGCACCAGCGCAACCGATGTCATGGAGGAGCTGCAGGCGGCATTCCTCTGAACCACTGAAAACGAGAAACCCCCCACTGGCGAAGCCGGATGGGGGGTTTTTTCGTTGCGGGAACCTGTTCGTCCGAAAGTTTCAGGTAGCGAGCGCCCCCCCTGCAATGTTTTGATCAAGCCTCTTTCAACAAATGGAACAATCCATCATGCCCTCCAAAGCACCCACGGCACAGACTCGCAACAACCAGCGTTCACTCGCCAAAAACCCCAACTACGGCACCACGGGCAACAATGCCACCAACGCCCATAACCACGGCAACAGGGGTGCTCAATTGAACCCCAACAGAGCCGCACCAGCGCAACGACCGGCACCACAGGCGCCCGGCAAACAGCAGCATGGGTGAGCAAATCGGGTTTCCGACCCAAGGTGAACTGATCCGGTTCGCCTTCCGCTTCTCGGGCGTCCTGCCCGAGAAGCTGGATGACAGCTTGGTGGACGGTGCCACGCGCCACAGCGTGCGTCGGTCCATTGATCGCTTGGCACAGGACGATGGCAAGCTCGAAGACAACTTCGGAAAACTCCTGCACACACTCAGTACTCTCGTGCGTGAACACGCACAGTGGCCACCGGTGTATCTGGCACTGGGCGACGTTGTACTCAGCCTGCTGAAGCATTACCGCACCCAATTGAGCACCGAAGGGACGTTCCTCACCAAACGCGACACGGTGCGCTGGTTGATTCGGGACCAGTGGACCTCACTGGTGGCCACGGCGCTGGCCACGAGCGCGGCGAAGTGGCATCCCTCCACTTTCCTTCCGCTGCGACCGCCTGGGGACAGCTGGTTCCTTCCCGATTTCGATGACACAGGTGTCGTGTGGCCGATGCGCAAGGCACTCGACTGGTTGTACGAGACCGCTGGTGTGTCGCAAACGCAGTTTCACTACCCCGGGCGGGACACCGCTGAGAGCGAGCCCCAGCGGGAACGTCATCTTGAGAACGCGCAGAACTGGTCGAGTGGGCGCAGCTTGCCCTCGGCACCGGCACTTCGCCACAGCTTGCGGCAGGCGCTGACCGACAGGCCAGACGGCTTGGCCACCCTGGACGATCCAGCGAAGCTTCAATGCGTCCAGACGGTCCTTTTCCTCGCACGCGGATCGACCGCCATCTGGCAGGCCATCGTCGCTGAGCACGGGACTGAATTTGCATCGCAAGTCCGAGACCTCTTCCTGAAGCAGTGGCGACTGCTGATGACCGAAATGAGGAAGGTTGAACGGCAGATCGCGCGGCACGCGCGAGCACTTGGGGAGTCTGCGCACCACCCCGAACTGCGCAGCGAGGTGTTCCAGGGGTGGGCCGAGCAGACGGAGTATTTCTCCTACCGTGCTCGGTGCGAACTTCAGGGATACATGACAGCCACGGGCAGCTTGCCCCCACCCGATGTGCTTCAACAGATGACGCTGGACCACGGTGAATTCCAAATGGAACTCCTCGCGGCCACACTCCGTCTGGGCGATCTCCATGAGGTTCCACCGCACTTCGCGGACGCTCTTGGCGAGTGGGAGCGGCTGCGCCACGCTGACAGTCCCGATCTTGAAGAGGCGGATGCGTTTGCCAGGCGCCTGCAGGTGAACGGTCTGGGCGAAATACTGTGCTGGATGCCGCCAAGGCTGCGCTTTGTTCGCGCATACCGCGCAGGGGACCATGAAACGGCTTGGGCGGCAATCAGTCAGGCGTATGAACTCGCTCGCTACCGCGCAGGCAAGGCCCAGTACCAGATCGTGAATCAGTACGTGGAGATGGCCGCAAAGCGGGGCGACGCTGCAGCCTTTCGAAAAGCGGTCCATTGGGCCCGGTACATTGGCCTGCAAATCCGGTGGATCCGGGACGCCCCGCTGACGCCTCAGAATCTGAACGCTGCGATGCGCATCCTCCGGCAGGCCACCTACGACGTCTGAGTCCCCAGTAGAGCGACTGGTCGATCAACTCAACGTATCGGGCACGGCGTGCCGGGGCTTGAGCGCCATGGCCAGCATGACTTCCGGGGCCAGCACCACGCGCCGCTTCTTCGGGCGCTTGGCCACCACGAATTCATCTCCCCGGGCAACCAGCAGGCCTGCCTCCTCGGGCATCTCTTCCGGCCGCAGCAGTCCCTCGGGCGCCACGTAGTAGAACTTCTCGCTGATGGCGGCGTAGCCCGCGCGCTTGGAGGGCTTGGCGACGTCTGCCAGGAAGTCGCTGCGGCTGACCTTGACCTCGTGTACCGCGGCGTCAACGCGCTGCGGATCAAGCGTGGCGTTGATCGAAAACACGTCCGGGCGAACGAGCTGCAGGCTCTCCGCGTTTCGCACCTTCAGTTCGATGTTGGTCCAGCAGGCCCTGCCGTTGCGGGAGAGCCAGGTGGCCAGCGTGGCGCCAAGTTCATGATGGGGCGCACAGCGCGCACGGTTGGCCTCGACCTGGGCCTGCAGCGCCACGATGCCCGCCTGTGTGATGCACATGACCAGTCCTGAGCCACCGTAACGCGCCTGCTCAAGGAGGCCCAGTGCCGCCAGCTCCAAGGCCTGCGTGCCACCGGTAGATGACAAGCCCTGCCGCCCGGCATGCCAGTACCGGCGCAACAACGCGGACTGCTTGCTGTTCAGTGGGGCAGGGGTGGGCAGCACCATCTCAAGCCGCCTTCAGGGCATCGCCTGCCGGCAGGAAGATCTTGGGCAGCAGAGCCATATCGCTGCGGCACGCGAGAAACACCTGCTCGAATTCGCCGACGCTCAGATAGCTCAACTGGATGCTGTGCATCTTGGTCATCTCACGCACCAGTTCGAGTTCGGCCTCCGTTGGGGTGGTGTATCGCCACACGCCAGAGACCGTGCTGCGCTCTCGCACGCTCTCCAGCGCCCCGAAAGCATCCTCCCAGATGTCCGACATGCCCTTGACCACGCCCATGCGCTCCACCCGGCGCGAGACCACGCACGCCATGCGCAGATCCTGCCAGGCGTAGGCTGAGCGATCAGGCACGGTGAGCTCGATCATGGATCGGCTCAACGACTCGGCCAGACCACGCACGGTCTCGGGCGTGAGCTTGGCCACACGCGAGGCGGCCACCGCCATCGTGTTGATGGAGGGTTTCCACTTGGGTTGGAACGGTTTGCTGCGCTTCTTGCTGCCCATGGGTCTGGCTCTATTGGCTGGGATGCACGTCAGGTCAGATGTGGGGCCATGGCCTCGATGTGGGCTTGTGCCGCGCGCATGAGCTGTGGCTGCTGCTCCAGAAACTGAGTCGCAGCGTGCGCTGCGGCCAGCTGCGGCGCCAGTTCGGACGTTCTGGCCAGCTGGTACGCCTCGTCGGACAGGGCTTCGTCAAAGTCCTGGCTGAGCAGGCGCTTGACGGTTTCCCTGGAGGGTTGTTTGAGGGTACTGAGGTAGCCCGCCGAGTGCCGTGCGATGAAGGCAATCCGCTCGGGCGGGGTAAGCGCGCCCAGCGGCCCCGCCTTCATGTGCGCGAGGATCGCCGTGTGGCGCTCGGCCTTCTGCTTCTCCGCAGCCTTCTTGATCTCCACGGACTTTTTGAGGCGGGAGGTCATCTCCTCCAGGAGTCCGATGCAGCGGTACATGGATTCCGACTCGGCGGCGTCCAGGATGTCGTATGCCGCAATCCCACGCAGGACGGTGATCGCGCGCTTGGTGTTCGTGGCGACGCGCCTCTGCTCGTCGGCAGACTCCAACGGTCGCTTGGCGATTTCTTGAGGTGATTTCATAGACGAATTAGAGCGCCAAAACGACAAATCGAACGCATCGAAGGCCCTACATCAGGTCGACACTTTCACGAGATGCTGACGGTAAGTGGTTCGCCATCTTCGTCGGTGCAGCTGAAAGTCGAACGTTTGGCGGCCAGTGCGCGAGCAAGCTTTCCGGCAGCGGCAGTGCTGATCCAGGCTCCATAGGGCCCGGGCTTCATGTCAACAGCGCGCTTGCCGCCGTACGTTATCTGCAGGCCACTGTCAAAACCGCCCTTGGCGGCGCGAAAGTGATAGGTGGATTCTTCACCCGTCACCTTGATGGTCTTTCCGGCTTGGAAAAGAGCAAAGGCATGTGCGTTGATTGTGTCGGCGAGGTCTTGGACGGTTGTCATTTGTTTCCTTCAGATGATTTGGAAATGGTTTGCGAAGTTGAGCAAGACGGTTTCAACAAGGCGATTACTTGAGGTGATTTCATGTGGGCAACTAGAGCGCCAAACCGCATTCCAGTTGACGCTCGATGGGTAACAGGCGGTCCCTTTTCCAGATGGCCAGCCCAGCGCGCACCAGCTGCAGCGAAGCGCCCCGAACCTGCCGCCAGGAGACATCCATCTCGAAGGCTGCTTCCATCTCCTGCACCGGCAGCAGGCGCTGCAAGCGTTCGGGCAAGGACAGCACCGGGACGGCCCCAATCGAGCGCACGTGGTACTTCACCCCGGCCTCCTCGGCTGTGGCCATGAGTTCGTTCGCGTCATACCCGCCGTGGCGCGCCAAGAGCCCGATGAGAACACCCACGAACCGGGGACCGTGTGCTTCGTCGCCCGGGGTGAGCCGGTGCGCGGCCTCGTGCAGGATGACCCAGCGGTTGCGCGCCCACTTCGGCAGGGTGATTCGGTGGTCCCAGTGAGCGAGCGCGCTGCGCTGACCCCAGCTGGGGCGTTCGATCGTGGGCATGGGCACACGCGCTCTGCCATAACGACCTCTCTCGGACACCCAGATGGGCGCGAGAAAGTCAGAGCACTGAGCGATGGTTTCAAATTCGGAGTCGTGGTGCCGATGGACGCTCACCTGTCCGTCGATCATCCGGGTGAGCTTGGCGCTGGCGGCTTTCTCCCACGCGTATCGGTCATCAACTACCAGCATCTGGTCGCCATCGACGCACGCTGGAGTATGTACGGGTTGATGCCCCCATTTTCAGCACTGAAGATCTTCTTCGAGGTGATGGGAGGTGCCCGCAAACGACCACCTGAACTCCCACGCTTTCCCAAAACACCGGTGCCCCGGATCGGCAAGATCCATGTGGGACGCCAATGGGAAGTCCTGGAGGGTCCAAACAGCCTCAGCGGCTTGCGCGACGTGTCGCGCGAGTTTCATGCAGAGGAATGCGGCCTTGACCTCAAAGTCCTTGGCAACGGCAACATCGTGATCGACGATGAATCGGCTGAAGGCCTGGAAGTTGACGAGGAGGGCGCCATCGACTTCGTTGAGTTCCTCGGCGAGGAGATGGTCGCGCAACATTGCAGACCAGACCACACGGACTGGGCTGCAGGCTACATGACCTATCTGGGTCACGGCACGCTCCAGATCGCCAAAGGCCGCTCTACCCAGGTGGATGCGATTCTGAGGCGCGCACGCTGGCGTCAGGCCAACAACCTGCACGGTCAGCGAACGATTGAAGAACTGCGCGAACGCTGCACAACGCTGTTTGCAGAGCAACTTGAACTACTCGCGGCTTGACGCTGCATCCCGAAAGCCCCGTCCCTCGGACGGGGCTTTTTTTTGGTGCGCCCGGCACGGGCGCTCTCTCGGAGGTGCAAGTCCTCCCGTAAGTTGATCACAGCGAACGAAGCGAAGCGCAACTGCATGA
>NZ_JBLYYB010000239.1:0-6141 GCF_048549895.1 Hydrogenophaga sp. | reverse complement strand
TGGACCTTGATGCTTGTGGAGTCCAGAGAGACTGCTTCGATCTTGATTCGCACGACCTGTGCACGCTGCAACTCCTCGAACATGCGATCCAGGACGCCGGCTTTGGTCCAGCGGTTCATGCGCGTGTAAATCGTGTGCCAGTTACCAAAGCGCTTGGGCAGTCCGCGCCACTTGCAGCCATGCTCGGCCACATAGAGGATCGCGTTGACCACCTGCAGGTTGCTCAGGCTGACGTTGCCACGCTGCTTGGGCAGGCAGTGCTCAATGGTGGCGAATTGTGCGGGTGTGATCTCCATGCCCGATATTGTCCGGCGCAAACGACACGATCGCTATTAGTGTTAACACGCCCTAGATCGTCCCTTTTTTTCGTTTGAAGCGCCCTTGACACGAGCTTGATACGTGAGAACCTAGTAGCAAGCAAACCGAAAGAGAGGACGAAAATGTCTTACCTGGCCGAAATCGATATGACCGTTGCAGACTTCCGCGAGCACTACGCTCCCGTCGAGGCTGCTGCCAAAGAGCCTCACTGGCTGCTGGGGAGCCTTTACGGCCGCGATCTCCTGAAGATCAAGCTGCGCATCAGCCGCCCCGAGGTGATGGTGCCGGAGTGGAAGCATGCCGCGCACCTGGACCCGCTTCTGGAGGAAATGGTTGACGAACTGGGGCTGCGGGACATGCCCGAGCCCAAGACCTTCGGCCAGCGGCTGGCGTATGTGAAAACGGTGGCCACGATGGCGTTGGCCGTGAAAAAGAACATGGCGCTGCCTGAGTGGCGCTTGAACAATTGAAAGGGGAACGAAATGGAATCTTTGCTGATTTTGTGTGTGGTGGGATTCGTGATCTTCCTTGCGATCAAAGGGATTGCAAGTGGGGCTGGCGGCGGTGATGACGACGAGGAAGGCTCCAGCGGAGGGGGTCGCGCCGTCACCCACGACCACGGTAGCATTGACCGATTTGGGAATCACGATGACTGAAGCGTTTTCTGCGAGTTCATCAGCAATGGCGTTGGCGCAAGAGCTTGCGTCATTGCTCCCTGCGACGCGCGAGGGTCTGTTTAATCCCTATGCCACGGTGCACCCAATGGACGCGGCAGCCAACACCCCCATGGCAAAGCTGGGGCGGCTGGGTGCGCATCTTGATTGCGATCCCGAAGTCATTTTGGTGGGCGAAGCTCCCGGCTGGCGTGGCTGCGCCTTGAGCGGGGTTGCATTCACAAGCGAGGACCAGTTGCTCAGTGGCGCAATCCCCCGTGTGGCGCGTCTGCCGGAGCGACTCTCCACCAATGCGGGTGGCCCATTCAAGGAGGCCACCGCTGAAGCCGTGTGGGGAATCCTGTACGAATTGGGTCTGGCCGAGCGAGCCGTGCTCTGGAATGCAATTCAGATGCACCCGCACCAGCCAGACAACGCCCTTTGCAATCGGACGCCAACCACAAGTGAGGTGTTGGAGGGCAAGCCCGCCATGCTGGCTTTGAGGTCCGCTTTCCCCAAAGCAAAACTGGTTGCCGTGGGAAAGAAATCGCAGGGCCTCTTGGCTCGAATGGGCTTGGCTTGTGACTTGTCTGTCCGCCACCCCTCTTTCGGCGGGAAGCCTGAGTTTCAGGCAGCAATGCGTTCCGCGTTCGGTCGCAACGCGCCGATGAATTGAAGCTCAATGTAGGTTCTGAACTGCGATACAGACTTATCATCGAAGCCGCAACTGCGAGCTAAAAAACGAAAAAGCCCCGAACCACCTGTCAATGGTGGCCGGGGCTTTATTCATGGTGCCGATTGCTCAAGCCCCGAAGGGCAAGAGTAGGCGTTGGAACTCAGACGAGTTCGGGTTGCGGTTGTGCCCTTTTCTTCGGGGCTTTCTTCGTGATCACCACCTTGGCCTTGAGCCACTCGCGGTCATCGATTGCTTCGATCAGACGCTCGCCCAGCTCGTTGAAGTGGACGTCATCGATGCGGTGTGTCTCACCCCCCTCGCCTGCCGCCAGGTCGATGAAGTAGGTGTCGGCCCCGCGGTCGTAGCCCACGAACACTTTGCCGGTGAACTTGCTGCTGGAGATCTGCATGGACATCCCAGGCGGCGTTGTAGCGCTCTCCTCCTCCACCGGATCGGTGAACGTGAGGTTGGTCGCGCCGGCATCCACCAGGACGTTGACGGTGTGGCGCAAGCCGCCGTCCACTGTTTCACGTTCCATCTGGGTGATCATGTCGCGCAGGTAGGGGTTCTGGATGACGGTGTAGCTTGCAGCGTACCGCTCGTTGATGCCCAGATACCGACCTTCCCAGGTGACCGGGAAGCGGGTCTCGGCACCGGTGAGCATGACTGTACGGATGCCATCCACTGAGGAGTCGTCGCTGCCGTCTGCGGCCGTGCCGTCGAAACGGCGCAGCTTGTAGAAGGTCACCGCCACTTTGTCTTCCAGCGCCACAGGCTCGCTGAGCAGCTTGCTGACAACGATGGTGAAGGAAGCCGGTCCGGTTTTGATCAGGGTGAAATCTTCGCCCTGCTCGACAACCTTGCCTTCGGCCGGCATCAGGTAGCTGACGCCACCGAGTTGGTTGTGGCCGGTTTGGCCCGTGTATGCGACGAACTTGAAGCTCCGGATGTTGCGGCCCAGGTGGTTGCCCACCACGGTCTGGATCCAGTTGCGGGCTTGGTCTTTGAGGTTCATGGGTTTTCCAAAAAAGAAAAGCCGGGAGCCTCGAAAGCCCGACCGGGCAATGAGTGCACCCGGCGGGTTGGTTGAAGTTGGCACCGCAGGGGTGCCGATGTACGGCGTGGCCGTCAACGGTTGAGATTGTGGTTCAGAGCTCCAAGCTTGTCGCCTGGTCCGGACCACCCGTGGTTATTGTGGTCAGCGCTTCGAGCCAGTCACGGCAGTACTCCTGACCTGTCACACCCTCCAGGCGCACTTGGCGCACGCGGGTCATGGTGATGTTCATCTGTGCAGCAAGGCTTCGGATCGTCTTGCCGTTCTGCCGCATGAGCCGCTTGACCATTTCAGGCTTCAGCTGGTTCATGGATCTCACCTGCGTTCATGGTCTCACCGGTCACGTGGTCGTGAATGTCCCAGCCGTGGGCTTTGGACAGCTCCCTTGCGTACGCGGTGGCCAGGGCATGGGAGCCATGATCACCGACACACGCGGCGAGGCCGTCTTTGTGCCTGAGGTAGACCGAGAAGAACTCGGGTTGCGCGTGGTCGATCCGAACGTCGCCCTGGTCGGGGATTGGGCCGCCCACGTGGCGCACGGGTTCGATTTCAAGCGCCTCGTAGTCGCTGGCTCGCTCGCCCTTCACAAGGCACGCAAAGCGCATGTCCATCAAAGGGGTCGGGTTGGTTGGCATGGATGCCTCCTTTTCAGAGGTGCATCTCCCCGTCAGGGCGTGATGCACCCGATGGGTTGTTGAGTGCTGTCGCAGGGACAGCGAATTCGGCGGTGCCGGATTCCTTGAATCCCCGATTGAAGGAGGCTCAAGGAATCCACCTGCCGTGAGGCAAGTGGACACCAGGGTTTGGGCAGTCGCCCGGGGTTACTGCATCAGCGAAAAGGGCTCGTGCGCAGGGGTCATGGGGACCAGCAGCCAGTCTTTGCGAAGGCGGCGTGCTTCCGTGATGAAGTCTTTCAGCTCGTCAGGCTGGTCACCGAAGTCCTGCTCAATGGGCAGAACGCGGATCAGGTAACCAGCCGGAGTCTCGATCTGGACGCACGCCGCTGCGTCTTCCGACAACAGCAGCATCGACCATGCATCGAGCATGCCCTGCTTGATCTCGAGCGTTCGAGGGGGGACGGTCCATTGCGATCTCATGCTGGGCATTCCTCCTCTTGTGCGCTCACCTCGGGGATGAGGCTGATGCCGTTGAAGGTCACCACCTTGCAGGGCGTGAACAGGCTGTCGCTCTTGTTGATGACCTGGCCCAGTGCGATGCGCTGCAGTGCGACGCGGTCACGTTGGGTCAGGGAGACGATGGGCACCTCACTGCGGTACTCAACCTCACCTTTGAGGCGGCTGTTTTGCCAGACCACACGGACGTCGATCTCGGCGAGCAAGCGGCCCATCTTGAAGACGCCCTGGAGGCCGACCTTGTAGTCGTAGTGCTTCAGTTCGTCCAGCGCGCGTTGGCGCTCGATCTGCTTGAGACCTTTCGGGCCCACCAGGTAGAGATCCTGACCACTGGACTGAATACTCAGCGCGGCGTGTGCCTCGTTGGTGATGCGGGGGTCGATGTACAGCGGATAGAGGTGGGTGCCCATCTCCCGGACCACCCAGAGATAGGTCATGTCGGGAGTGAAGGTGTCCAACAACTGCTGGCGGTCGTACTTGTAGAAATCCTGCTTGTAGTGCTGGAGAAGGGGGTAGCCAGGGGCTTCGACCACTTCACGCATGCGCTCGAACAATACGTCGGATGGATGACTCATGGTGTTCTCTTGGGGGTTGAGGGACACCTGAGCCCATCGGGCACTTGTGCCCCTTGGGTAGATAAAGGACGGCGCGAAGCCGTCAAACGGTGAAAGCACCGAGGTAGAGGCATTGTCCGGGGGCAAGCGAATCACTGCAAGTGCACAGGACCACTGTGCTGGCGCGACTGGCGCTTCGTTTCGTGGTCAGCTCAGGCGGTGGATCGTTAGACTCCGGGCTTTGCAAACGGGTTGGGCTCACCACGGCCCGGTAATCACGACACAACCATGAAGAACTCCATCCGATCGCTTGCACTGGCCGCATCATTTGCCGCAGCATTGAGCGCATCGCCTATCGCCTGGGCACAAACCCTCATGTTGTCACGCACTATGGATTGCACCTGGTGGGCCAACAACAGGAATACTCCGCTGGCCAAGACTACAGTCGATGCATTCATGAGCGCGCTCAGCATCAGCTACTGGGAGCGCTATACAGCCAAGGTGGGCGAGCATGGGCTGGATCCGATCGCTGCGCTGTCCAGCCCGGCGGAGGCCTATGGCTGGATCGATGGCTATTGCGCCAGGAATTCCGACAGCTACCTGGCCTTTGCGATGCGGGCGCTGTTCGCTGAGTTGGAGTCGCGGCGGCGGCTCGCGGTGAAGTGATGCGTGGGGCGCACAACAAATGAGCCCGAGTGACTACCGGTTCTGCGCACCTGAGATCGGCCCGCACGCTGCGCGTTCCGCGAGCCGGAGGATCGTTCAATACATTCCAGTGCGAGGGTCGTAGTCGTCTATCACCTGGTCGTAGTCCGGGGCGTCATTTGGATCTCGCCGCGTCTTCTCTCCGGGAAACGGCGACTTGCCCCATTGGAATGGCCATCTGGTCCACTTGCGCTCTCTGAGTTGATCGAAGAGCCCGCCCTGCGACACGGTAGCTGAGCGGTACGCGGCGCCGGGGACAAAGGGTTGATCGTTCTCAATGATCCAATCGTAGGCGAGCACAGCCTTGCGGCAATGTTGATATGAGCCAAGGATGAGCGCCATCTGGGTGAGGGAATCGCGGCCTGACATCCTGCGCAGCATGGCCTCACGTCGCGAAGGCGTGGCTTGGACGAGATCACAGATCGCGTCGTGATTTGCCTGGATGAAGAGTTCAACTCTCTTGGGATCTTCCAAGACATTCTCATACAGGACTTTGCGATCATCTTCGCGCTCATACCCAAGATCAATGAACTCCCATACATGGCGGCGGGCCTCACTTTGGTACGTCCAAGCGCTCATGATCAGTCTCCTCTTGAATGGGTGTCGACAGCACCTGCAAAGTACCTCGTGCGCCCGACTTTAGCGAACGCATGGACGAGGAGTGCGGTTGCCCAGGACCAACCGGAATTAGGATACAGAAACTGGCGTCGCCAGCGGGACTTTGGGAAAGCACAAAAAGGAAAAGCCCCTCCGAAGAGGGGCTTTTTGAGACGTGGCCTCAGACGGCCATGGCATTGTGGTTCAGGAGGTTTGGGCGGTTCATGAACTGGCGAACCGCGTTCAGGATCTGCTCACCTCGCTGAGTCGCCAGAGCTTGCATCTTTGCACGCGGGCTCAGGCGGTTGAACCACAACACGTCCGCTACCGGCACTTGTGCCTGGATGAGAACTGACGTGGCCAAAGGTTCACGAATCTGGGGGGCTTTCAGCATGGTCATGGGACTCTCCTAAATTGTTTCCGGGCACGTCGCCCCTTCTGCGTTCTCGAT
>NZ_JBLYYB010000238.1:0-3827 GCF_048549895.1 Hydrogenophaga sp. | reverse complement strand
TTGAACTCGTCCGTGAAGCTCCTTCGGGTTCTTGTCATGCCTATCTCCTGAACACATCATGTCATTGGATGTGTCCGGGAAACTGGGGGAAGCCCATTGAGATGGGCATAGCGCTTGAGTCTAGCTAGGTAGTTTCTACTGAAAGTGACGGGCTCATTCAATGCCTCCTTGCTTGCGTGCTTGACCTCAACGAAATATCGCTCACCGGATTTAAGCGCTACGAAGTAGTCAGGTGCTTGAACTTCCTCGCCGGCGTAGAGCGGGGCTGCCGAATCTTCTTGATGAACCAGTTCTGCCTGACCCAGTGAGGCAACTACGTACTCAAACATCTTCTCGGCCCGGCGGCCAATCAGAAGACGCATGTCCTGGATTCCTCGCTTGGTGGCTTCGTCAAAGGAGAACACCTCACCGATGCGGTCCAATGGGAGGTTAAATTCTTGTCCAATCTCTGCTGCTAGTTCGATTGCGCCATGCCTAGACGGCTGTCGTCTTACGCGTTTCATTGCATCCTTCCTCTACGCACTGACATACACCTCAAGTCAGCGAACTGTCCGACTCAGGCTTCGATGGTGAAAGTACCTTCGCATCGGTCAAGACGCGCCGGTAAAGTGCGAGGAACTGACTAACTGACCCCCAAGACATGGCCAAAGGCCTGTTAGTCAGCAGCGCCGCTAGGCACCAGAGCAGCCGTTTGAGGTCCCGCTCCACGACCATCCGAACCTCTCCTAGGGTTTCTGCCATCGAGTAGGACTGTCCGTCCTCGGCGTAGAGCAGCTTGTTGCGATAGTCTGCACGCTCCGTCACGAAGCGCTTGACTCGATTGCCTCCCGTATCAGGGAGCCGTTCCAAGAACTCGCGGTAGAGGGAGGCGACCACAGAGTCGTCGTGCTCGTCGTCCACGGAGATTGATACATCGAGCGGGTTGATGTCAATGAGGTGCTTTTCGTCTTCTGCAAAGAGCTGCAACACTACCCGACCGCCCTTGACCCCAGGTTTGATTTGCCATGACGCAAAGCCTTCCAACCCGGTGGGAGCGATGCCATGCCTCAGAAAGTCTTCGAACACCACTGCCATTTGTCCAAGTACTGGCGTAAAGGCGAGCTTTACCAAGTGGTTCTTCTGCTTGGCCACGAAGTCCCGGTGCTCAGGAAAGTGTTCTGAGTTCAGTTTGAGCCACTCGAAGATGGCGACGACCAGCTCCTCTTCCGCCGCAATTAGGCGGATGGCACCCATCTCGTCGTCGACACCTTCTAAGTGAATAGCCCTCTGTAGGTGATGCGCAGCCTTCGCAACGCGCGTCTGGACTTTCAACGGAGCGACTTTGACGATAGCAATGACAACCTCTTCGCCTGCGAGCCGCTCGAGCTCGGCAGTGTCTATAGCTATGTAGTCCTTCCCAGGTTCGCCTGATGGCCCCTCAGATTCTTCTCTGCCCATGCGCACCTATAAAAGTGATGTACGAACCGCCACAGAGTGAACGATGACGAAGGTCAACTATTCGTTCATCCGCTTGGGCTTGGTAAGGGTAGCCTAGGTTTTGGTCACCCGGATGAGGGTGTCGTAGAAACTTGCAATCGAGTACCGATGCAAGCTTGCACGAACGTCAACCAGAGCCTGACTTGCACGACCACTGCGGCCTAGCCGACTCACGCGGTGCTTGCTAACGCATTTTGAGGTGTCCCTATCACTTGCGCCTTGTGTTCTTTGCTGTTGCTCCAAGTGCCCCCCTCAAACCGCCCTCCGGACAGGGTAAACAGCTTTGTTTCGCCGAAATTGGAGGCGCGGGTGACCCCATTTCATAGGCCCTCCATTCAGTTAACGACCCAACTGGGTCTGACGATGTGAGGGGCTGCAATACCGCGGGTTTTGCCCCCTCTTGGTAAACGACTCCGTTTCCCGCGCACAAAGCCTCCACCACCTCGGCGCGGATCACTCCACCGTCACGCTCTTGGCCAGGTTGCGTGGCTTGTCGACGTCGGTGCCCTTGGCCAGCGCTGTGTGGTACGCCAGCATCTGCAGTGGCACCACGTGCAGGATGGGTGAGAGCGCGCCGTAGTGCTCGGGCATGCGGATCACGTGGATGCCTTCGCTGCTGGTGATGCGGGTGTCGGCGTCGGCCAGCACATACAGCACACCACCCCGCGCGCGCACTTCCTGCATGTTGCTCTTGAGTTTTTCCAGCAGGGTGTCGTTGGGCGCCACGGTGACCACCGGCATGGCTGCCGTCACCAGCGCCAGCGGGCCGTGTTTGAGTTCGCCGGCCGGGTAGGCCTCGGCGTGGATGTAGCTGATTTCCTTGAGCTTCAAGGCGCCTTCGAGCGCAATGGGGTAGTGCAGCCCCCGGCCGAGGAAGAGCGCGTTGTCCATGCGCGCAAAGTCTTCGGCCCAGCTGATGACCTGCGGCTCCAGCGCCAACACAGCCTGCAGCGCCACGGGCAAATGGCGCATGGCCTTGAGGTGGCTGGCTTCGTCTTCTTCGCTCAGGTGCCCACGCACCTGGGCGAGTGCGAGCGTGAGCAAAAACAGGCCGGCGAGCTGGGTGGTGAAGGCCTTGGTGGAGGCCACGCCGATCTCCACACCCGCGCGGGTGATGTAGGCCAGTTCGCATTCGCGCACCATGGCGGACGTGGCCACGTTGCAGATGGTCAGCGTGTGTTTCATGCCCAGGCCCTGCGCGTGGCGCAGCGCGGCCAGGGTGTCGGCGGTCTCACCGCTCTGCGTGATGGTGACCACCAGGGTGCGCGGGTTGGGCACGCTGGCGCGGTAGCGGTATTCGCTGGCCACTTCCACCTGCGTCGGAATCCTCGCGATGCTCTCCAGCCAGTACTTGGCGGTGCAGCCACTGTAGTAACTGGTGCCGCAGGCCAGGATGAGCACGTTGTCGATGTCTTTGAAGATGCGGTACGCGCCGTCGCCAAAGAGTTCGGGCGTGATGCCTTCCAGGCCTTCGAGCGTGTCGCCGATGGCGCGCGGCTGCTCGAAGATTTCCTTCTGCATGTAGTGGCGGTAGGGGCCGAGTTCGGCCGCGCCGCTGTGGGCCTGGACGGTTTTCACCGGGCGTTTGGCCGCATCCAGCGCACGGCCTTGGGCGTCCAGCACCCAGTAGCGGCCGAGCTGCAGATCCACCAGGTCGCCTTCTTCCAAGTAGACGATCTGGTCGGTCACACCGGCCAGGGCCATGGCGTCGCTGGCGAGAAAGTGCTCCGCGCCCAACACGCCGTCGACCGAGCCCACGCCGAGCACCAGCGGCGAGCCGGCGCGTGCGCCCACCACGCGGTGGGGTTCGTCTTTGTGAAACACGGCCAGGGCGTAGGCACCGTGCAGTTGCACCACGGCGGCCTGCAGCGCGGCGAACACGTCGCCTTCGTAGAGTGAATCGATCAGGTGGGCGATGACCTCGGTGTCGGTCTGGCTCTCGAACACGTAGCCCTTGGCCTGCAGCGCCGCGCGCAGTTCGTCGTGATTTTCAATGATGCCGTTGTGCACCAGCGCCACCCGGCCCGCGGTGCCCGCTGCGGCGCCCGGGCCGTGGCTGAAATGGGGGTGGGCGTTGTGCACCACCGGCGCACCGTGCGTGGCCCAGCGGGTGTGGGCGATGCCGGTGCCGCTGGCAATGCCGTCGGCCTGCACCTGCTGCGCGAGCTCGGCCACGCGGGCCGTGCTGCGGGCGCGCTGCAGGCCGCCGGTGTGCACCGCCACGCCGCAAGAGTCATAGCCGCGGTACTCCAGCCGCTGCAAGCCCTGAACCAGCACGGGCACCACATTGCGCCCCGAAACCCCTGCGACGATGCCACACATGCTGCTGCTCCTGAAAATGAATGAACGCC
>NZ_JBLYYB010000237.1:0-2993 GCF_048549895.1 Hydrogenophaga sp. | reverse complement strand
CGTCTGGTCTACACAGAGCTTTTACAGCGCGGCTATCGCGGGATCCCGCTGGTCACGGCAGGGTCCTTTTTTCTTGACTACGTGGTCGAAGGGCCGAACGACACGCGACTCGCTCTCGAGTGCGACGGAGACGAGTTCCATGGACCAGACCGCTGGGCTGCTGACATGAATCGACAACGCGTTCTCGAACGAGCTGGCTGGACGTTTTGGCGCTGTTTTGCGTCCACGTGGTCATTGCGCAAAGACGATGTCCTCGAAGAGCTTCTCGCACGCCTGCACAACATGGGCATTGAGCCTCTCGGCGCGCTGGAGAAAATTCCCTCTCTGGTGGAAATGCGCACCTGGACGCCAGCAGATGAGTACCGGAAGGCTCAAGGAGCAGGTGATGCGCTCACTGACGCAATCGCAGCGGCGACTATGGCAAACGACTCCGTCCCGGGAGGCGCCAGGCTATAAGCATCGTGCGCAGCGCGGCTAGGCTCACCTCGCCGTACTCAAGGCAGTGCTCGAAAGCCGCTTCTTTAGGGTACTCCGCGAAGTAGGCTCACTTCCGATGACCACGTGGGCTTCGTCACTGCGCCGGGCCACCCGCAGCGGCGGCCGCAGCAGCTTCCGCTGGAGGCTTCTTCTTCCAGAACTTTGCGTAGGAGGGGCCTTCCGACTTGGGAGGGTACTCCGGCTCGGTTACTTTGATTGGCGTGGGCATTGGGAAGTCAACACCGACTAGGATTGCCTCCCCTTGACCCAGCGTTGGCAGGAAGGCGGCTGCACTGCCGTCCAGATTGCCGCAGGCTTTTTCGACGATGTCGCGGTCACGTTCATTTATCAGACGGTGCACGATGAACATGCCCATCTGACTCAACACGTCTTCAGGGATGTCGCGCGGGCGCTGCGTCGCAAGCAAAGTCGTCAAACCGTACTTTCGACCCTCTTTCGCAATCAGGCCGAATGCATCGAGCGGCACGCGGTTGTTCTCGTCACCGATGGCCTTGCTCAAGAACTGGTGGGCTTCATCGAGCACCACCACTGTGGGCATCTGTCGGAATGCCCCGTTCCGAGCCAGTCCTAGAAGATGCCGTCCGATGGCATTGATGAGGAGTTCACGCGCGTGATGCTCGAACGGCAAGTCGGCCAAGCTGATTCTTAGGACGGCATCGTCAGACGCAAAGAAGGATTGAATCTCTTTCGTCAACGGAGCGAAATGCTCAGGTGCGAAAAGGCATCGAAGCGCCGGCGCCCGGGTAATACTGTAAATCTTGGATACCAGAGTGTCGCAATAGCCCCGAATCCGCTCGTCAGGGCCGCCCCACATAGCGTAGTTCGGATTCGATGCAGACCCTGCGCTTTCATGTACGCACTCCTCGTAGACCTGCCGCGCCAAAGCTTTAATCACATACCTCGCTCCCGGCGCCTCGACTAACGCTTCATTTTTGTTCACTTCATAGTTAAACACCTTCTTTTCTGTGTTCGCCTTGATGAAGTGATGCGGCTCCTTATCGCCGTTTAGTACGTAGTTCAGCTTGAGGCTGCGCAACGCTTCGCGCAGTTTCGGAACTTGGGCGCCTGGCGATGGCTGGAAGATTGCGAAGAGGTCCGTTTCGTTGAGGTCCCAGTACGGGAAGGCAACAAACTTGCGTATGTCCTCCTCACTCTCGGGTACGCCGCCGAGATGCACAGAACGCACCCCGTTCGTGAACGTGTGGAACTCGCCAGTCGGGTCCACGAGGAGCACCTTGCCTCCGAGCCTGGCAGCTTCCTGAATGATTCGAGCGACGGTCCAACTCTTCCCGCCCCCGGTGGCTCCCAGGACCGCGCAGTGACGGCCAAACAAGTGACCTGGACTCACGTTGACCATCGTGCTCGGGTCATGCGGAATCGTGGCGAGCTCGATGGCTCCCGCGCTGGAGACAGCCTGACCTTCCACGATGTGCTTCACCAATAGCGGGTGCGCTGAGAAAACGTGCTGCCCGATGCGGGGATGGAACGGAATCCCGGATATGACTTTGGCGGTCGCAAGCTCGAGGGTCGTCAAGAGCTGGACAAACCCGATGGGATTGGCGTCCGGGGGAGCGCCAAGGGAAGGCTCGGCCTTGAGCCGTTCGTTGTCGGGCAGCTTCACCTCGGTGATGCGCCCCAACACTGCAACGCCTTCACCTTCTATGAAGATGAACTCGCCGACCTGGCCGCCGAGCACTGCATATCCTGAATATTGCCGAGGAGCGACACCCGCAGCCTTCGGCAGATTGATGCGAGCACTGTCCGGCCCCACGAAGGTGACCGCACCAATGTAGCGGGAGGGGTCAAACGGACTTGTCGCGAGCCTGCCGGTCATCCTGCCTCCCGCATCAATCGGATGCGCTCGTAGTGCTGCTCGAGGTCGGTTTCAGCAGCGATATCCGGCATCAACGGCACGGCTTGCTCAAAGGTGGAGGAAATGAGCGCCAGGCGCGCATCACCGTGCTCAATCAAGTACCTGAGCTTTGACAGGTACGGGTGCTTCGCATCGTTGCCGTCCTGGAGAACCTTGTCCTTGTTTTCCCATGGACCAAGGCCAGGGTCACAGACCACGACCTTGAGGTGCAGATTGGAATTAATGGCCGACAGTATTGGCTCAGCCAAATGGTTGTCATTGAATCCAAATCCCAAAACGAGAAGGCCGGTATCCGGTTGCCGCAATGCAGTTTGGAATGCCGACATCATCTCCAGATACGGTTGCTCGAATGACAACTCGTATTTGGTATTTCGGGGATAAATGAGAAGCGGTGATTCAGAGGTGGGGTCTTTTTCTATCTCTCCGGAGCTCTTGCTCTTTGTCCAATCTACAGAGCCGTGAAGTTTGTAGAGATGGAAGACGTTCGGAATGAAATCGTGACTGTCTGGGCTGCTTTCCCGTTTCACGATGTCGTACGAGAAGTAAAGCGAGTCGAAGACTTGCGGCGTTGTATGCGAAAAACCGTCAACAATGACGTAGCGCCCTTTGCGCGCAGCGTACT
>NZ_JBLYYB010000236.1:0-2897 GCF_048549895.1 Hydrogenophaga sp. | reverse complement strand
TGCCTTCACTGTAGAAACACCACGCGCGCACCTCTGCAAGCCGACGCCCTGAGCGCATGTAGGAAAACGCCGACGCTCAGGGCTCGTGTGGCGCGGCCTTGTTGCCGGCCCAAGGTCTGTTCACACCGTTCGTGAAGCAAGCGCCCACCCCACAACCTGTCGGCGCCGTCCGACACCCGCGCAGTGCCCTGGCCGACACACACGCCGCCCGACTGCGCGCACACTTCGGCCCACGCCTTGCCGCCGGCAAGGTCCATCCATTCACCGTCGCGACCATGCACATGCCACGTTCTCCTTTGACCTCCGGCCTGCGCCGGCTGTATGGACTCACGCTCTCAAGCCTGCTGCTGGCGGCGGCGGGCTGCTCCAGCCTGCCGCCGAAAACGGCGGACATCCCGGACGAGAAAGCCGGCACCGTCAACGTGAGCGGCGCCGCCGGGCCGGTGTCGGCCACGGCCGAGCGCCGGGCTTTGCAAACCCTGGTCAACGAGGGCAAGAAGGATCTGACGATCCACCACCTCAAAACACTCACCGCCACCGGCGACGCCGACCTCTACCAGGGCAACCGCACGCGCCTGCTGGTCGACGGCCCGGCCACCTTCGGCGCCATGAAGGCGGCGATTGCGCAGGCGCGCGGCCGCGTGCTGCTGCAGAGCTACATCGTGGAAGACCAGGGCGTGGCGGCCGAGGTGGCCGAGCTCCTGCTGGCGCGCGCAGCGCAAGGCGTGAAGGTGGCCATGATCTTTGATGCCGTGGGCTCCATCACCACGCCCGATGCGTTCTTCAAACGCCTGGTCGACGGCGGCGTGGCGGTCTGTGCCTTCAACCCGATCAACCCGACCAAGCGCCCGGGCTACTGGGGCCTGACGCACCGCGACCACCGCAAGCTGCTGGTGGTGGACAACGACGTGGCCTTCACCGGCGGCATCAACATCAGCCGCGTGTACGGCTCCAGCTCGTTCGGCCGCCGTGGCAAACCCACCGGCGAAGGCGCTCTGGACGACGGCTGGCGCGACACGCAGATCGAGCTGCGCGGCCCCGTGGTGCCGGTGATCGGCCAGGTGTTCGAGACCACCTGGCGCGAGCAGGGCTGCAAAGGCGATCTGGGCCAACCGGCCTCGCAAAAGGCCGCCGCCGAGCCCGGCACACGCGTGGTGAAGGTGATCGCCAGCGACCCGCGGGACAAGGACAACCGCATCTACAGCGCCCTGCTGGCCGCCGTGGACGCGGCGCAGGTCAGCGTTCGCTTCACCATGGCCTATTTCGCACCGGGCACCGACTTCGTCACCGCCCTGCGCAAGGCAGCCGAGCGCGGCGTGGCGGTGGAGATGGTGCTGCCCGGGCGCAGCGACTCCACGCTGGCGTTTCACGCCGGGCGCTCTTATTACGACGACCTGCTGAGTTCGGGTGTGCGCATCTACCAGATGGAACACGCCCTGATGCACGCCAAAACCGCCGTGATCGACGGCGTGTTCTCCACGGTGGGGTCGAGCAACCTGGACTGGTTGAGCTTCGTGGCCAACAGCGAGCTCAACGTGATCGTGCTGGGCGACGACTTCGGTGGCGAGATGAACGCGCTGTTCGAACGCGACCGCGCGGCGTCCCAACCGATCACGCTGGAAGAGTGGCGCCAGCGCGGGCTCGACGACCGCGCGATGGAAACGCTGAGCCGGATGCTGGAGCGGTTGCTCTGAGGCCCAGAGCGCTGGTCACTGGATCAGGCCGTTCTTGAGCGCGTAGTAGGTGAGGTCGCTGTTGCTGGCGAGCTTCAGTTTTTCCAGCACGCGCGAGCGGTAGGTGCTCACGGTTTTCACGCTCAGGAACATCTGCTCGGCCATGTGGCCAATGGTCTCGCCCTGCGCCAGCCGCAGGAACACCTGCATTTCCCGCTCCGAGAGCAACTCGTGCGCGGGCTGCTCGACCGCGCCGGCCGCGCCATCGGCCAGCAGCTCGGCCACCGCCGGGCTCACATAACGCCGCCCGCGCGCCACGGTGCGGATGGCGTTGACGATGTCCTCGGGCGCGCATTCCTTGTTGAGGTAACCGCTGGCGCCATAGCGCAGCAAGGTGGTGGCGTACTGCGCTTCGGGGAAGCCGCTCAGGATGAGCACCGCGAGATCGGGGAAACGCGCCTTGATCGCCTGCAGCGCGTCCACGCCGCCGTGCTCGGGCATGGAGATGTCCATCAGCAGCACATCGACCTCGCCGCCGCGCACCAGTTCAAGCGCCTCGCGCCCGTTGTTGGCTTCGCCCGTCACGCGCAGGTCCACGTGCTCCGAGAGAAATTGCCTCAGGCCGGTGCGCACGATGGCGTGGTCGTCAACGATGCCGATTCTGATCATGGAAGTCTCACAGCGGTGGGTGCACTCGGGCGGAGCCGGAAATCTAACAGGCCTCGCCAGGGGGCAGCGTCAGACAACGCCTACACAAGGGCGCCGGGACCATCGGCGTTGTCCTACAGGACGACGGCGCGCTGCCCGACACGCCGCAGACACCCCCCCACCTACAGTGAAGGCACGGCTTGACGCTGACCTTCAGCACCGGGTCGAGGGCGGTGGTTCTACCGCCCCAACACTTCGCAACCTCTACAGGAGAAGCACATGAACTGGGACCGAATCGAAGGCAACTGGAAACAACTCAAGGGGCGCGTGACCGAGCAGTGGGGCAAGCTCACCGACGACGACTTCGACGTGGTGGCCGGCCGCCGCGAACAGCTCGCCGGCAAGATCCAGGAACGCTACGGCGTGGCCAAGGACGAAGCCGAGCGCCAGGTGGCGGCCTGGGAACGCCATGCCGGCGACGACTGGTTCAGCAGCACCAAAAAGCGTCCGACCGACAAGGTTTGAACCCGATCACACACCCCCGACAACCGCCGGATGCGTCCGGCCTCCCTTTCA
>NZ_JBLYYB010000235.1:0-39499 GCF_048549895.1 Hydrogenophaga sp. | reverse complement strand
TGGGGGCGTCAGGGGCACGGATGCAACGCTGTTGTGTGGGGGTGTTGTGCGCACCACCGTTATACCGGAGCCCGATGCCCTGGGGCCTCGGGGTCTGCCCTTGGGTGGTGTCAGCGGCGCGTGGGCGCCGACAGAGCGCCCAGCATGTGTTCGATGGCGGCGGCGGTCTCCAGCGGCTGTTCCATCGGGAACAGGTGGCTGCCTTCGATCATGTGCAGGCGCTCGGGGTGGCTGGAGCCCACCAGCCGGTGGGTCATGGCCATGCCGACCTGTTTCATCTCCAGCGAACGCGTGCCGCCGATGAAGCCCACCGGGCACCGCAGCGGATGGCGGCGCAGCAGGCGGTCCAGGTTGTGGGGCAGGGTGTTGTAGATCGCGGTCTCGACCTCGCGGTCGAAGTCCAGCGTGCGGTGCGGCTTGCCGTGTGCATCGGTGTGGTCGAGCGTGCCGTGGGTGATGTAGTCCTGCAGCACCTGCGGGTCCCAGGCGGCAAAGACCTTTTTGCTGGCGAAATGCGCCATGGCCGCTTCGGCGTCGGGCCAGGTGTTGCGCCGCTTGCGGCTGATCTTGCCCGGCGAGACCGAACCCACCAGCTGGGTGCGTTTGATCAGCTCCAGCGTGCGCGCACGCCAGCCGCCGAGCACCGGCGAGTCGATCAGCACGACACCGCGCACCGCGTGACCACCCAGCTGTGGGTGGCGGGCGGCACACATCAGGCTCAAGAAGCCGCCGAGCGAATGCCCCACCAGCCAGGCACCACTGCCATGCGCCTCGATCTCGGGCGCTGCAAAGTCGGCGAGCTGCTGCACCAGGTGTGGCCAGTTGCTCGTGACGGGGTACTGCGGGTCGTGACCAAACTTGTCCACCGCGCGCACCGTGTGGCCGCGGGCGCGCAGGGACTTGAAGAGGACGCGGTAGGTGCTGGCGGGGAAGCTGTTGGCGTGGGAGAAAACGATCAAGGACACTTAAATCAGCTTCTCTCTGGCGTTCGAAATCTTCTTCAGCGGCTGGCAGCGGGGGCCATTGCTCAGCAGCGGCACATCGGTGTGGGCGCCGTCCCAGGTCGGGTCTTCGATGCTGTCGAACACCTCGCGCAGCTTCTGGCCCCAGGTGTTGTGCAGCATGCGGAAGTAGGGGTTGTCGTTGTCGATGCAGGTGATCTTGTCCGACCGCAGCTGGTTGGCTTCGTACACCACCAGGTCCAGCGGCAGGCCCACCGACAGGTTGGATTTCAGCGTGGAGTCCATCGACACCAACACGCACTTGGCGGCTTCGTCCAGTGGCGTTTCGGGCGCGATCACGCGGTCCAGCACGGGCTTGCCGTACTTGGATTCACCGACCTGGAAGAACGGTGTCTCGGCCGTGGCTTCAATGAAGTTGCCGGCCGAATAGACCTGGAACAGGCGCATGCCTTCGCCCTGGATCTGACCGCCAAAGATCATGGACACGTTGAATTCCACGCCCGCGCGCTGCAGCGACTCGCCGTCGCGTTCGTAGACGTGGCGCACCGCCGCACCCAGCACGCGCGCGGCATCAAACATGCTCTTCGCGTTCCAGATCGTGATGGGTTCACCGCTGTCCACGTCTTCGAGCTGCTCCACCTGCAGGATCTCGCGCACCGACTGCGAGACGCTCAGGTTGCCGGCGGAGAGCAGGCACATGAAGCGGTCGCCCGGCTTTTCGTAGACGATCATTTTGCGGAAGGTGCTGATCTGGTCCAGGCCCGCGTTGGTGCGCGAGTCGGAGAGGAAGACCATGCCGGCGTTGAGCTTGACGGCGACGCAGTAAGTCATGATGAGGAGGCCAATTTTTTCAGGGTGTAGAGCTGTTCCAGCGCTTCGCGCGGGCTCAGGGTGTCGGGGTCGATGTTCTCCAGCGCTGTCTGCAGCGGGTGGGCGTCGGCCTCCAGTGTGGCAGGTGGCGGGGCGAACAGGTCCACCTGGCTGCGGCTTTCCTCGCTCTGGGCTTCCAGCGCGGCCAGGGCGTGGCGCGCGTGCTGCACCACGCCAGCCGGCACACCGGCGAGACGCGCGACCTGGATGCCGTAACTGCGGCTGGCCGGGCCGGGCTCGATCTGGTGCAGGAACACAATGCCGCCCGCCTTGCCGCCGGCTTCCACAGCGCTCACATGCACGTTCACCGCCGCGTGGTGGCCGGCCGGGAACTCGGTGAGTTCGAAATAGTGGGTGGCGAACAGCGTGAAGGCGCGCGATTTGTCGTGCAGGTGCGTGGCGATGCCGCCGGCCAGCGCCAGGCCATCAAAGGTGGAGGTGCCGCGACCGATCTCGTCCATCAACACGAGGCTCTCGGGCGTGGCGGCATGCAATATCTGCGCGGCTTCCGTCATCTCCACCATGAAGGTCGACTGCGCGTTGGCCAGGTCGTCGGCCGCGCCGATGCGGGTGTGGATGGCGTCGATGGGGCCGAGCCTGCAAGAGGCTGCGGGCACGAAGCTGCCGACGCTGGCGAGCAACACGATCACCGCGACCTGGCGCATGTAGGTGCTCTTGCCGCCCATGTTGGGGCCGGTGATCACCTGCATGCGCTGCTTGGGGCCGAGCACCGTGTCGTTGGCGATGAAGCTGCCGCCACTGGTTTCGTTGAGCCGCGCCTCCACCACCGGGTGGCGCCCACCGCGGATGTCGATGCAGGGCTCGGGCACGAACTGCGGCGCGCTCCAGTTCAGTGTGAGCGAGCGCTCGGCCAGCGCGCACAGCGCGTCGAGCGCTGCCATGGCGCGCGCCAGCCCGGTGAGCGGTGCAATGAAGGCCTGCAGCTGGTCGAGCAACTGCTCGTACAGCCACTTCTCGCGCGCCAGCGCCCGGTCTTGCGCCGAGAGGGCCTTGTCTTCAAACGCCTTGAGTTCGGGCGTGATGAAACGCTCGGCGTTTTTGAGCGTCTGGCGGCGGCGGTAGTCGTCGGGCACCTTGGCCGCCTGGCCCTGTGTGACCTCGATGTAGAAGCCGTGCACCTTGTTGAACTGCACGCGCAGGTTGGTGATGCCGGTGCGCGCGCGCTCGCGTTGCTCCAGCTCGATCAGGAAGCCGTCGCAGTTGTTCTGGATGTCGCGCAGCTCGTCGAGCTCGGCGTCGAAGCCGTCGGCGATCACACCACCGTCGCGCACCAGCGCGGCCGGCTCGGCCAGCAGGGCGGCGCGCAGCAGCTCGGCGCAGCCCTCGGGTGGCGTGAGGTGTGCGCCGATCCCTTGCAGCAGGCCGCCCGCGTCTTGCGGCCCGAGCTGGCGAGCCAGTTGCTGCGCGCGCTCCAGCGTCTGCCCCAGGCCCACCAGTTCGCGCGGCTTCACCTGGCGCAGGGCCGTGCGCGCGGTGATGCGTTCCACGTCGCTGGCGCCCTTGAGCGAAGCGCGCAGGCCCTGCCACAGGCCACCGCGCAGGGTGGTGATGGCGGCCAGCCGCGCGCGCGCCTGCGCGCGGTCGCGCCGGGGTTCCAGCAGCCAGCTGCGCAGCGCGCGGCTGCCCATGCCGGTGCAACACACATCGAGCAGCGAGAGCAGCGTGGGGCTGGTCTCGCCGCGCAGGGTCTGCGTGAGTTCGAGGTTGCGCCGCGTGTTTTGCGGCAGGTCGATCAGGTCGCCGCTGCGCGCCACCTGCAGACTTTTCACATGGCTGAGCGCGCGGCCCTGCGTGTGCTCGGCGTAATTGAGCAGCGCGGACGCGGCGGCGTGCGCGTCGCCCAGGTCTTGCGCGTCCCAGGCAGACAGACTCGCTGCTTGCAGTTGCTCCAGCAGCTTGCGCTGGCCCAGGCCGGCGTCGAAGGCCCAGGCCGGGCGCAACACCGCCACCAGGCGCTGGCCATTGGTCTGGTTCGCCAGCGCCAGCACGGTCTTCTCGAAGGCGGTGGACGTGTCGGCGCTGTAGAGCAGCTCGCCCGGGTTCACACGCGCCACCCAGTCGGCGAGTTCGTCGCTGGCGCACTGCGCGAGAAACACGATGCCCTGCGTGACCGACATCCAGGCCAGACCACAACCGGTGCGCGCGCCGGGGTGCACGGCCATCAGCAGGGCCTCGGATTTTTCGGAGAGCAACTCGCTGTCGGTCAGCGTGCCGGGCGTGACCACGCGCACCACCTTGCGCTCCACCGGCCCCTTGGCGGTGGCCACGTCGCCCACCTGCTCGCAGATGGCCACCGACTCGCCCAGCTTGATCAGTCGCGCCAGATAGGTATCGACCGAATGAAAAGGCACGCCGGCCATGACCACCGGCCGGCCACCCGACTGGCCACGCTGCGTGAGCGTGATGTCGAGCAGGCGCGCGGCCTTCTCGGCGTCGGCAAAGAACAGCTCGTAAAAGTCGCCCATGCGGTAAAACAGCAGCGTGTTCGGGTACCCGGCTTTCAGGCCGAAGTACTGCTGCATCATGGGCGTGTGTGAGGACAGGTCTCCCGTCGCGGGCAGGTGGGTGGCGGTGTGCTTGTCCATCGGACGGCTCAGCGGGAGGTCGGTGCGTGCACCGTCTTCTTCACCAGAAACAACGCCACAGGCCGGAAGATCACCACACTGACGAAGGCCACCGGGAAGGCGATCGCATAGGCATGCAGAACGCGCGAGAGAAAGCCCGCACCGATGCCGGTGTTGATGGCCGCGAGCGCAGCGCTGACCACGAAGGCAATGATGCCGGCCATGTAGGCGGCAAACGCGATGTTGGTGAGCTTGTGAGGCAGTTTCATGGATCGTGTGGGAGGAGTGCGACGCGCGTCAGGGCCGGCGCCGTGTGCCCGTGCAACCGGTCTAAGGTTCGGGCGCTGATCAGCCGGGTGATTCTGGCATGAGCGCCTGCGCGATCGATCCGGGCAGGGTGCCTCGCCGCGTCTGTTCCTGGCTGGCGGGGTTGGTCATGTCAGGCGGTAGCGGTACACGCCGTCGGCACCCAACTCGCGCACGGCTTCGCCGCGCACCAGCAGGTGGTTGAGGTGGGCCACGCCTTCGCCGGTGGCCATGCCCAGCAGTTCGCCGGTGTTGTCGATCGGGCGCGCGAACAGGGCGCCAAACACATCCACCGTGCGTTTGGGTGATTCGGCCAGGCTGCGGCGCAGGCGCTGCAGGCCGCGCTCGTGGCCGTGGGCCAGGCGGTCCAGCCGCGCGTGCAGCCCCCGGAACGGCTCGCCGTGCGCCGGCAAGACCAGGAGCTCGTCGCTCAGCGTGGCGCGCAGGTGCTCGATGCTGTGTATCCAGTCGCCGAGCGGGTCGGCGTCGGGTTCGGTGGGGAACACGCTCACGTTGGACGAGATGCGTGGCAGCACCTGGTCGCCCGAGACCAGCACGCCCAGCGCGTCGCTGAGCAGGCAGGCGTGTTCGGGCGAATGGCCTCGCCCGACGACGATGCGCCAGTCGTGCGCGCCGATGCGCACAGTCTCGCCATCGCTGAGGCGGCGAAAGCTGTCGGGCAGCGCGTGCATGTATTTGCCGTAGCCGCCGAAGCGGGTGCGGTAGATGTCCAGCGCTTCTTCGTTCCAGCCCATCTGGCGGTAGAAGTCGATGGCTTCCTCGGGTGCTTCGCGGCCGGTGTCGCCCACCAGGGTGCGGCAGGTCAGGTATTCGAGCCGCGTCATCCACAGCCGGCACTGGAACTTGCGCGTGAGCCAGCCCGCCATGCCCACGTGGTCGGGGTGCATGTGGGTGCAGAAGATGCGCGTGATGCGCGCGCCCTGCGGCGTGGCGGCCAGCGGGCCCTCGGGCGAGATCAGCTGGCGCCAGGCGGCCAGTGCCTCGGGCGTCTTGGTTCCGGTGTCGATGACGGCCCAGCCCGGCCCGTGCCCGTCTTCGTCGGCCACGGCCCAGAGGTTGATGTGGTTCAGCGCGAACGGCAGCGGCATGCGCAGCCACAGCACGCCAGGCGCGACCTCACGCACCTCGCCCGGGGCAGGGGGCTCGCCGCAAGGGTAGTGCAGCGCATGGGGCGCCTCGGGTGCGGCGGTTGGCTCGTCGGGTCGACCGTCTGGGGTGGGTGCGTCTGTCATGGGCGGATTGTTCCAGATGACCACAGACCGACGGGGTTCAGACGGCGGTTTCGAGTTGCGAGCGCAGGGCGGACAGTTCTTTGTGCAGCGCGTCGTTTTGCGCCTGCAGGTCCTGCACCTTGCGGCGCAGGGTGGTGAGCTCGTCATCCGGTGCAGGCGCTTCATCACCCGGGTCCGCAACCTTGCGGCGCGATTCGCGCACGCGTTTGGCGGCCCGTTTGAGCTCGTCCTTGCCGGCCAGCGCGGCGGCCTTCTGCTCACCCGCCGGCAGGCTGGCCACCGCTGCCGCCGCGTTGAGCGAGAGCGCACCGGCCTTGAGCGCGTCCACCAGCTCGGGGGCGGCCTGTTTCTGGATTTTTTCGATCTGCACCACCTGGCTGCTGCTCAGCCGCGCGGCCCGGGCGATGTCTTCGCGGCTGCGCAGCGGCTTGGGCGCTGCAGCGATGTCCGAGCTCGGTTCGTGCGCAGCCGCGTCGGTTGCCGTGTCGTCCGGTGCTGGCGCAGAGGCCAGAAAACGCGAGCGCCGCTCGGCCAGGATGTCGCGCTTGCGCAGGGCCAGCACGCCGCGCTGGAAATCCGAGACGCTGCGCCGACCCAGGTGCTGGTCGATCATCCACAGGTGCACGTCCTGCTCTGACTGGAAGTTCGGGTTCTGCACGGTCTGAAACGCGATGCCGTGTTTCTGGCAGATGCCATACCGGTTGTGCCCGTCCACCAGCACATCGCCCCACAGCACCAGCGCATCGCGGCAGCCCTCGGCCAGCAGGCTGCGCTCCAGCGCTTCATGTTCGTCCGGGGTCAGGGGGTCGATGTAGGCTTTGAAGTCGGGATTGACGGTGAGGTGCATGGAAACGGTGTGCTGGGAGAAAGGGCGCGAATTGTAGATGCCGTTTGCCCGCACAGTGTGCGGTTTGGCGCTGTGCAGGGCCTGCGGGCGGGCGTACATTTGTAGCGCGTCTGTCTTCCCATGGACGCACACCCGGCCCAGTTGACCCCAACCGCAGAGCACGCATGCCTGAAGCTGCCCCAGAACCTGTCTCCAACGAACAGGTCTCCCCACCGTCTGGCCCGGCGCCGGCGGGTGCTCCAACCCTTCCTTTCGACGCCATCTTCATGGCCGCACCGCTGCCGGCGTCGGTGTCCCGCTGGCACGACGGTTGTCTGCTGTCGGTCAACGATGCGTGGCTGAAGATCACCGGCCTGTCTCGGGAGGCCGCCATTGGCCGCACCACGGTCGAACTGGGTCACTGGCGGGACATCCCCGAGCGCGACCGCTTTCTGCGCCACCTGCCCAGTCCGGACGATGTGCAGGTGCTGCACTTCAATGGCGGTGAGGCCCACCGGGTGCGCATGCACGCCACGGTCCTGGAGGCAGGGTCCGAGAAGTTGCTGCTGATCTATTTCACCGAGATCACGCGGGAGCTGGAGGCCAAGGCCGCGCTTGTCATGTCCAACGAGGCCTTGAAGCAGGCCAACGTGGCGTTGCAGCAGCGGGTTGAACTGCATGCCGTGATCGAGAAGATGGCCCGGGTGGGCCACTGGACCAACGCCGAGAACGACGACGAGGTGTTCTGGTCGCCGGGTTTGTACGAGATTGCCGGGATCGAGCCTGCTGATCGCATCCGGCGCATGCTGGGGCGATCGGGCATCCACGCCGACGACAAGGCCGCCTGGCTTGCGGCCCGCACCGCCATGGACGGACGTGAGGTGACGTACCGCTGGCTTCGACCCGACGGCGCGATGCGCTGGTTTCGAACCCGCATCGGCCAGACCACCGTGGCCGGTAATCCGCAAACCGATTTTGGTGTGGTGCAGGACATCACGGCCGAGCGCGAAGCCACCCAGCGCCTGGCCGAGCAATTCAAGCTGCTGCAGGCGATTGCCGCCCGCGTGCCGGGAATGATGTACCAGTCGAGGCTGGACGCAGACGGCAGGAGCACGATTTCCTACGTCAACGACGTCGCGCGGGAGATGCTCGAAGTCGAGCCCCAGGACTTGCAGAAAGACGCGCGCATCTTGTTCGAGCGGGTTCATCCCGATGACCGGGGCGAGGTGGTGGCTTCGCTTCAGCGCTCGGCGAGCGAACTGGTGGTCTGGCGGCAGACCTACCGGGTGGTGTTGCCGAAGGCCGGCGAGCGCTGGTACAGCGTGGAGGCGGTGCCCCAGCGCGAGCCCGATGGGACTGTGGTCTGGCACGGCTTCACCTCCGACGTGACCGGGGCACGGCTGGCTGCGCAGCGGGTCGAGCGCCAGCAGCGGATGTTGGAGGCGGTGCGCAGTGCGCAGGCGGTGTTCATTGAAACCGAGGAGAAGCGCGCCGCCTTTGAAGGCCTGCTCGACGCTTTCCTGCAACTCACCAGCAGCGGCTACGGGTTCGTGGGCGAGGTGCTGTACGACGTCAACGACCACCCCTACCTGAAGACGCACGCGATCACCAACATATCGTGGGACGAAGAGTCGCGGCGCATGTACATGGACCAGCTCGATGCCGGCATGACCTTCAGCAATCTCAAAACCTTGTTTGGCCGGGCGATGACCAGCGGAAAACCGGTGATTGCCAACGATCCCCGCCGCGATCCGCGCGCGGGTGGCATGCCCGCCGGGCATCCGGGCATGGACGCGTTTCTGGGCATTCCGCTGCTGGTTGGTGACCGGCTGGTGGCCATGGTCGGCCTGGCCAACCAGCCCGACGGCTACAGCGAGGCCGACATCGAGTTTTTGCAGCCGCTGCTGGGCGCTGTGCGCCAGCTGGTGCTGGCCTGGCGCAGCTTTCAGGAACGCAAACGCACGCGCAGCCAGCTGGAGGCCACCAGCGCCCTGCTCAGTGAGAAGAGTGCCGCCCTGCAGGCCACGCTGGACAGCATCAGCCAGGGGCTGACCAAGGTGGACGCTCAGGGACGCATCCTCTTCTACAACAAGCGCACGCTGGAACTGCTCGACCTGCCCGACGAATTGCTGGCGCGGCGGCCCACACACGAGGAAGTGGTGAGGTTCCAGCGCGAGCGCGGCGACTTTGGCCCACAGCTCCAACTGGTGGACCCGTTGGCGCGGGCCTACCTCGGCGAGCCAGATCCAGTCAACTTGCCCGACCACTACTGGCGCAAGACGCGGGACGGACGCACGCTGGAGATCCGTTCCCGACGCCTTCCCGACGGCGGTGTGGTGCGCACCTTCACCGACGTCAGTTCGTACATCGCCACCCAGGAAGCCCTGCGCGAAGAGCGCCAGCGCCTGGCCCGGGTGCTGGACGCCACGCGGCCCGGCATCTGGGAGGCCAACCTCAGCGAACGGACGCTGATCATCAACGAACGCTGGGCCGAGATGCTGGGCCACACCCTGGCCGAGCTGGAGCCGGTGACCTACGACACCTGGGAATCGCGGGTGCACCCCGACGACCTGCTGAAGGCCGACGCGGCACGCGATCGCCACATGAGGGGCGAGCTGCCGTTCTACGACTGCGACCTGCGCATCAAACACAAGGATGGCCACTGGGTCTGGATCAACACCCGGGGCCGAGTGCACCAGCGCGACGGCGACGACCGCGCGCTCTGCATGTCGGGCACGCACCTGGACATCAGCGAGCGCGTGGCAGCGCAGGAACAGATTCGCGCGCTCAACGCCAGCCTGGAGGAGCGGGTGAGGGCGCGCACCGCCGAGCTGGAGCGCTCGATGCGCGACATGGAAACCATCTCGTATTCGATCGCCCATGACTTGCGTGCGCCTTTGCGCTCGGTCAACGGCTTTGCGCAAGTGATCGTCGAGGAAGAGGGCGAGCGGCTGAGCGCCACCGGGCGCCAGATGTTCGAGCGCATCGCGCGCTCCTCGCGCAACATGGGCCAGATGATCACCGACATGCTGGAGTTGCTGCGCGTGGTGCAGGTCGAGCTCGATGCCCGCCCGGTGCCCATGAGGTCGCTGGCCAGTGCGGTCGCTGAGGCGCTGGCGCCGCAGGTGCCCGAGGCCCGCATTGAGGTGGGTGCACTGCCCGACGCGCTGGGCGACGCCACGCTCCTGCGTCAGGTGCTGAGCAACCTGCTGGACAACGCCTTGAAGTACTCAAGGCACCAGAGCGAGCCCATGGTGGTCGTGGGCTTTGACGCCGTGTCGGGCGCCTACTTCGTGCGCGACAACGGCATGGGCTTCGACATGGCGCGCGCCAACAAGCTGTTTGGCCTGTTCCAGCGCCTGCACGCCGGCATTGACGTGCCCGGCATGGGCGTGGGTCTGGCCATCGTGGCGCGCATCATCGAGCGCCATGGCGGCAGCATCTGGGCAGAATCATCGCCCGGGCAGGGCGCCTGTTTCTGGTTCCGAGTGCCGAAGGCCTGAGCTTCAGAAAGGCGCGTCGCCCTGGCTGGTGGTGTCTGCCGGGGGTGTTTCAACGCTGGGGGCTTCCGATGCGGGTGCGCCGGTGGTGCGCGCTTGCCGTACCGAAGCCTTGTCGCCCGCGCTGGCGAACTTGCTGTATTTGGCGGTCACGCCGACCAGCTGGCCGTAGATCTTGGGGTTGGCGGCCATGCATTCCTTTTGTTCCAGGAAGTCGGCTTCACCGGTGAAGTTGCCGATCAGGCCACCGGCTTCGGTGACCAGCAGCGCGCCAGCGGCCACGTCCCAGGGCGAGAGACCCATTTCAAAGAAACCGTCGGTGAAGCCCGCGGCCACGTAAGCCAGATCGAGCGCGGCCGAACCGGGACGGCGCACGCCAGCCACGCGCGGCATCACGTCGCCGAGCATCTGCAGGTAGGTCTGGAAGGCGTCGCCCGGGCGGAACGGAAAACCGGTGGACATGAGGCAGTCGCGCAGCGTGGTGCGCTTGGCCACACGGATGCGGCGGTCGTTCATGTACGCACCGCGCCCGCGCGTGGCGCAGAAGAGGTCGTTGCGGGTCGGGTCGTAGATCACGGCTTGTTCGAGCTTGTTGCCCACCATGAGCGCGATGCTCACGCAGTAGACCGGGAAGCCGTGAATGAAGTTGGTGGTGCCGTCCAGCGGGTCGATGATCCAGACGTGGTCTGCGCCGCCGTGCCGTCCTTCGCGCTTGCCCGACTCCTCGGCCCAGATCGCGTGATCGGGGTAGGCGGTGAGCAAGGTGTCGATGATCGCGGCCTCGGCGGCCTGATCAACTTCGGTCACGAAATCGTTGGTCTGTTTGACCGAAACGCGGACCGATTCCACATCCAGTGCGGCGCGGTTGATGATGGTGCCGGCAAGGCGAGCGGCCTTGATGGCCACGTTGAGCATGGGGTGGAGCGTGGACGACATGAATTGTGAACCTCGGCGCGACACGGGAAGTGGCGCGCAGCAGTGGAAGAGCAGCTAGATGCGCCCCGGCGATGCGGGGCGGCGACAATGTGCGAGATTTTACCGCCACCTCCACACCCCAGCATGCGCACCCGTTTTGTACTGATCCAGACCAGCCACGCCGGCAACGTCGGTGGCGTGGCCCGCGCCATGAAAGTGATGGGTTTTGACGACCTCGTGCTGGTGCAGCCGCGCTGGGCCAACGTGTTGCGCCGCGAAGAAACCATCCAGCGCGCCAGCGGCGCGAACGACGTGCTGGCGAACACGCGTGTGGTCGACACGCTCGACGAAGCACTCGATGGCATGAGCCACCTGTGCGCCACCGCCATGACCCCGCGCGACTTTGGCCCGCCCACGCTCGCGCCGCGCGAACACTTTCAGACCCTGCTGGCCACACCCGAGCCGCCCGAGGGCGTGGCGTTCCTGTTCGGCTCCGAGCGCTTCGGCATGCGCAACGAAGACGTGTACCGCTGCCACGCGGCGCTCAGCATTCCGACCGCGCCCGACTTCGGCTCGCTCAACCTGGCGGCTGCGGTGCAGCTGATCGCCTACGACTGGCGCCAGGCGCTCGGTGGTTTTGCGCCGCTGCCACCCGCGCCGCCACGCCAGCAGGCCGACGCGCAGGCCATCGGCGGCATGCTCACCCACCTGGAACAGGCGCTGGTGGCGGTGGATTTTCTCGACCCCGCCGCGCCCAAGAAGCTCATGCCGCGCCTGAACCAGCTTTTCAACCGCGCTGCACCCAGCGAGGAAGAAATCCACATCCTGCGAGGTGTTGCCAAGGCGATGCTGCAGGTGGCCGAGAAGGCCAGGCGCTAGACTGCCGCCATGTTTGCCCGCCTCCGCTCCGACATCCAGTGCGTCCTCGACCGCGACCCCGCTGCGCGCAGCGTGTTTGAAGTCGTCACCTGCTACCCCGGTTTGCACGCCGTGTGGCTGCACCGCCCGGCCCACTGGTGCTGGACGCACGGCTTCAAATGGTTGGGCCGTTTCATCTCGCACATCGCGCGTTTTGCCACCGGCATCGAGATCCATCCCGGCGCCAAGGTGGGTGAACGTGTGTTCTTCGACCACGCCATGGGTGTGGTGGTGGGCGAAACCGCCGAGATCGGCGACGGTTGCACCATCTACCAGGGCGTGACGCTGGGCGGCACCTCGCTCTACAAGGGCACCAAACGCCACCCCACGCTGGGCAAAGACGTGGTGGTGAGCGCGGGCGCCAAGGTGCTCGGTGGTTTTCTGGTGGGCGACGGCGCCAAGATCGGCAGCAACGCGGTGGTGATCAAGCCGGTGCCAGCGGGCGCCACGGCGGTGGGCATTCCGGCCCGCATCATCCCGAGCAAAACCGGCGAAAGCGCCGACGTGACCGACCCGAAGTTCCAGGCCTACGGCATCACCCAGGAAGACGACCCGCTGTCCCAGGCCATGCGCGGCCTGATCGACAGCACCGCCAGCCAGGAGCACCAGATCGCGCTGCTGTGGTGCGCGATCGAAAAGCTTTCGCAGTCATCGCGTGATGGCGACTGCGTGCCGAAGGATGCGGCGCGCGAAGAGTGTTTTGAGGCCGAGAAGCTCAACCAACTCATTGGGAAGTGAACTTCACCCGTTCGGACTGCGCCTCGGTCCGTTCGGGCTGAGCTTGTCGAAGCCCTCACGCGGTGCATCGCACGAGCCCTTCGACAGGCTCAGGGCGAACGGGGGTGGGCTCAGGGCGAACGGAGATCAGTGGTGATGACCATGCGCGCCGTGCGCATGGCCGTGTGAAATCTCTTCGGCGCTCGCCGCCTTCACATCCACCACCTTCACCGCAAACTTCAGCGTCTGCCCGGCCATCGGGTGGTTGCCGTCCAGGTGCACCGTGTCCCCTTTGATCTTCATCACGGTGAACACGTGTTGCTGGCCCTTGTCGTCGCTGCCTTCGAGCTGACCGCCCACCTTCACGCCCGGTGGAAAGTCGCGCTTGGGCATGGTGGTCACCAGGCTTTCGTCGCGCACACCAAACGCGTCTTCGGGCGGCAGCACCAGCGTGGCGGCGAAGCCGGGTTCCTGGCCTTCCAGCGCTTTCTCGATGCCCGGCAGCGTATTGCCGTAGCCGCCGTGCAAATACGCGCGCGGCTCCTTGCCGTCTTCGAGCACCTTGCCCTGGGCATCGGTGGCGCGGAAGGTGAGGGTGACGATGGTGTCTTTGGTGATCTTCATGGAGTGCCTTGTGGAGAGGTCAGCGCGCAGGGCGCACAGCGGATTTGGGGCGGAAGGCCTTGCAGACCTCGTCGTTCGTTTCCAGGTAGGGCCCGCCGATGAGGTCGATGCAATAGGGAACGGCGGCAAAGATGCCGTTGACCTTCTGCGTGCCGTCGGCGTTCTTCAAACCTTCAAGCGTCTCGGCAATCGCCTTGGGCTGGCCCGGCAGGTTCAGGATCAGGCTCTGGTCGCGGATCACCGCCACCTGGCGCGACAGGATGGCCGTGGGCACAAAGGTCAGGCTGATCTGGCGCATCTGCTCGCCAAAGCCCGGCATCTCTTTGTGCGCCACGGCCAGCGTCGCCTCGGGCGTCACGTCGCGCAGCGCGGGGCCGGTGCCGCCGGTGGTGAGCACGAGAGAGCAGCCGGCTTCCACCAGCTCGATCAGCGTGGCGCTGATGCGCTCCACCTCGTCGGGGATCAGGCGGGGCTCGAAGGTGATGGGGTTCTTGAGTGCGCGCGTGAGCCACTCCTGCAGCGCGGGCAAGCCCTTGTCTTCGTACACGCCGGTGCTGGCGCGGTCGCTGATGGACACGATGCCGATGCGCACCGGGTCTTCGGGCCAGCGGGTTTGTTCGTTCATGTCGGGTCGTCTTCCGCAGGTGCGTCGGGTTCGTCGGAGCCCTGGTTCAGCGCGGCCTTGACCAACTGGAAGATCTCGCGGTAGGCCTTGCCGTGGCGCACGGCCTCGCCTGCGCGCTCCAGGGCCTCGTTGGCCTGCGCGTCCTTGCGAGCCTGGCGGATGAGGGCGCGCAGTTGCTGCACGTCGGTGTCGGGGGCTTGTTCCAGCCAGCGCGTGAGCGCGTCGTCGTTGGCGATCAACTGGTCGCGCCACTGCTCGGCGAGGTGCAATGAGAGTGTGCCCTTGGCCGAGCCCTTGTTCTGCTCGTCCAGCGCGGCTTCCACCTCAGCCAAGGCGGCCTCGTTCACGCCGCGCATCAGTTTGCCGATGTACTGCATCTGGCGGCGGCGGCCTTCGAAGTTGGTGATCTTCTTGGCGTCGTTGACAGCGTCCACCAGTTTCTCGGACAGGTCGAGCCGTTTCATCAGATCAGCGCGCAGCGTGAGCAGGCTCTCACCGAGCTCCTGCAGGCGGTCGCTGTACTTCTTGAGGTCGGTCTTGCTCATGTCGTCCGAACCCTTGAGCTCGCGCTTGAGTTCCAGGTCCAGCTCGCTGCCCAGGGCGACGAACTGGCCGCGGACGAAATAGCCTTTGGTGGGTTTGCGGGACATGTGGGGTCTCAAAAGGGGAGGGCTGCACGCTGGGCAGCACGGGCATCTGCGCGCGATGCAGCGCCCGGATAGGGCGGCCAGTATCATAGCCTTCGATATGAAAAATGCCCCCCACACCCCGGCCCAGCCCACCCCCACGGCCTCGGCCAACGCCCCACTCCCCGGTTTCCAGTACGCCCGCAGCCAGTTTGAAGAACTGGTTGACCTGGCCCTGTCGCACGCCAAACAACTCGGTGCGGTCGATGCCGCGGCCGAAGTGTCCGAAGGCGCCGGCCTGAGCGTGTCGGTGCGCAAGGGCGAACTGGAGAACGTGGAGCGCAACCGCGACAAGTCGCTCGGCGTGACGGTGTACCTGGGCCAGAAGCGCGGCAACGCGTCCACCTCCGACTTCTCTGCCGCCGCGGTGCGTCAGACGGTGCAGGCCGCGTTTGATATCGCCCGCTTCACCGCCGAAGACCCCATGGCCGGCCTGCCCGACGCCGACGACGTGGCCGACAGCTACCTCGATCTCGACCTGTTCCACCCCTGGGCGCTGAACTCCGAAGAAGCCATGCGCATCGCGCTGGAATGCGAGGCCGCGGCCTTTGCCACCAGCAAGAAGATCAACAACAGCGAAGGCGCCGGCGTGTCGGCCCAGCAGTCGCACTTTTTCACCGCGCACATGCGCGAGGGCGCGCGCTCCGGTGCCGGCATCTTCAGCGGTGGTTACGCCAGTTCGCGCCACAGCCTGTCGGTGGCGCCCATCGCCGGCCGCGGTGCCAACATGCAGCGTGACTATTGGTACAGCTCGCAGCGTTCGCCGCAAGACTTGGCCTCGCCACAAGCCGTGGGCCGCTACGCCGCGGAACGCACGCTGGCACGCCTGAACGGCCGCAAGATCGCCACCACCGAGTGCCCGGTGCTGTTCGAGTCACCCATGGCCGCTGGCCTGCTGGGCGCCTACGTGCAGGCCACCAGCGGCGGTGCGCTCTACCGCAACACCACCTTTTTGCCCAACAGCCTGGGCAAGCGCGTGCTGGCCAAACACATCGACATCCTGGAAGACCCGCACGTGCGCAACGGCAAGGGCAGCTCACCGTTCGACGACGAGGGTGTGCGCACCGCCAAGCGCAAGGTGGTCTCCGCCGGCAAGGTGCAGGGGTACTTCTTGTCCACCTACTCGGCGCGCAAGCTGGGCATGCGCACCACCGGCAACGCTGGCGGCTCGCACAACCTCACGCTCACCAGCCGCCTCACCCAGCCGGGTGACGACCTGCGCGCCATGCTCAAGAAGCTCGGCCGTGGCCTCATGGTCACCGAGCTCATGGGCCAGGGCGTGAACTACGTGACCGGCGACTACTCGCGCGGCGCCTCGGGCTACTGGGTGGAAAACGGCGAGATCGTCTACCCGGTGCACGAGATCACCATCGCCGGCAACTTGAAAGACATGTTTCAGGGCATCGAGGCGGTGGGCGCGGATGCGTACAACTTC
Source organism: Hydrogenophaga sp. (assembly GCF_048549895.1). Classification (GTDB taxonomy): domain Bacteria; phylum Pseudomonadota; class Gammaproteobacteria; order Burkholderiales; family Burkholderiaceae_C; genus Hydrogenophaga. The sequence continues at coordinate 23,277 of NZ_JBLYYB010000235.1, read as the reverse complement.
GGTGCGAAGACCGTCGGCTCGATCCTTGTCAACCGCATGAAGATCGCCGGGAGTTGATGACCCCCACGCTCCACCGCTGCGCGGGTCGCTGCCCCCCAAGGGGGCTGGCCTTGCTCGGGGCGGCCCTTCGCGGCGGCCGCTGAGTCAGATGCGCCCGGAAGCGCTGGCGCTGCTCGCCGCAGCCTGCTGGGCAGTCTCCTGTCTTTTCTCGGCTGGCCCGGCGCAGCGCCTGGGCGCATTCGCCTTCAGTCGTTGGCGCATGCTCTTCGCCAGTGCGTTACTGTGGGCGCTGGCTTTGATGGGCGGGGGCTGGCGCAGCCTGGACACCTCCGCCCTCGGCCTGCTGGCCCTCTCGGGCGTCATCGGCATCTTCATCGGCGACACCGTGCTGTTCGCCTGCATGAACCGCCTGGGCCCGCGCCGCTCGGGTGTGCTGTTCGCCACCCATGCGCTGTTTTCCGCCGTGATCGCCTGGTTCTTTCTGGGCGAAGTGATCTGGGGCCGGGCCTTGATTGGCAGCGGTCTGCTGGTGGCCGGCGTCATGCTGGCCATCGTGTGGGGGCGGCGCAGTGACGAGCAGCACGGCTGGGAGCAGACGCGCGGTCCGCTGCTCATCGGCGTGGGTTTGGGGCTGGCGGCTGCGCTCTGCCAATCGGTGGCCACGCTCATGCTCAAGCCGCTCATGACCACCGGCGTGGACGCCGTGGCCGCCAGCGCAGCGCGCATGAGCATGGCGCTGCTGGCACACACGCTGTTGCTGGCCACGGGATGGCAGGGTGCTCGGGCCAAGGTGCCATTGAGCGCAAAGGACGCCTGGCTCACCTTCTTGAGCGCCGCCGTGGCCATGGCCCTGGGCATGACGCTGATCCTGGCGGCCATGCGGCTGGGTCAGGCGGGGCTGGTGGCCGTGCTGTCCTCGGTCTCGCCGATCCTGATCCTGCCGCTGTTGTGGCTGGTCTACCGGCGCCGGCCAGCGGTGGGGGCGTGGTTGGGGGCGGTGTTGGCCGTGATCGGGACAGCCCTGATTCTTTGAATCAGCCCGCCAGCGCAGCCTTCACCGCAGCCGACACCATGCCCATGTCGGCCTTGCCGGCCAGGCGGGTTTTCACAGCGCCCATGACCTTGCCCATGTCACCAGCTCCCTTGGCGCCGAGTTCGGCCACGATGGCCTGGACTTCGGCGGTGACTTCATCCGCCGAGAGGCGCGCGGGCAGGTAGGCCTGCAACACCTTCAATTCGGCACTTTCCTTGTCGGCGAGGTCCATACGATCGGCCTTGGTGAAGGCGTCGATGCTGTCCTTGCGCTGCTTGATCAGTTTGTCGACGATGGCCACCACCATGGCGTCGTCGAGTTCCACGCGGTCGTCCACTTCCTTCTGCTTCATGGCCGCGGTCAGCAGGCGGATGGTGCCCAGGCGCTCGCTGTCCTTGGCGCGCATGGCGGCTTTCATGTCTTCGGTGATCTGTTCCTTGAGGCTCATGGTGGGCTCCTGTGGGGCATTGAAGGGAATGTTCAGACAACAAAAAAGCCCGCCTGAACGTCTTCCAGCGGGCTTTTGGGCAACCGGGCGAACCCGGCGGCACAGACTCAGTACAGCTTCTTGGGCAGCTGCATCGAGCGCACACGCTTGTAGTGGCGCTTGACGGCGGCAGCCTTCTTGCGCTTGCGCTCGGCGGTGGGCTTCTCATAGAACTCACGGGCGCGCAGGTCGGTCAGCAAACCGAGCTTTTCGATGGTGCGCTTGAAACGGCGCAGAGCGACGTCAAAGGGTTCGTTGTCTTTTACACGGATGGTCGTCATGGGCGAGAAATGTCCAGAATGCGCGGAAAGAGGATGTTCGGGAAGATCGGGCCCAAGCGTCGTATCCGCAAAATGTCCCGTCGTTAACTAGTATTGGCAGACGGGTATTTGCCAGCAAAGCCTTGGATTATAGCCACTTCATGGCCGTTGGCTACAGCGCTTGGGCGCAAGCATGGGCCGATGCCCAGGCCCACTGGAAGTTGTAGCCGCCCAGCCAGCCGGTCACGTCCACCACCTCGCCAACGAAATACAGCCCGGGCTGCTTCGATTCCAGGGTTTGCGAAGACAGGTCGCGCGTGTCCACGCCGCCCAGCGTCACCTCGGCCTTCTTGTAGCCCTCGGTGCCGGTGGGGGAGATCTCCCAGCGCGACAGGCGCTCGGCCAGCCGGGCCAGCGCCTTGTCGGAGGCCTCTGCCACCGGGCGCTGCCAGTCGGCGTCTTGCTGCACCCAGGCGTCGGCCAGGCGGCTGGGCACGAGTCCCGCGAGTTCGTTGGCGATCAGCTTGCGCGAGGTGGCCTTGGCGCGCGCGAGCGCTGCGGTCAGGTCGGCCTCGGGCGCCAGGTTCAGGCGGATGGGCGTGCCTTCTTGCCAGTAGCTGGAGATCTGCAGCACCGCCGGGCCGGAGAGGCCCCGGTGGGTGAACAGCAGGTCTTCGAGAAAGGCCATCTGCGATTTCTTTTGACCGGTTTCGATGCGCACCGGCAGCGCGAGGCCTGAGAGGCCCGCGTACGGCAACCAGCCATCGCCATCAAACGTCAGCGGCACCAAGCCGGGGCGCGGCTCGACCAGGCGCAGGCCGAACTGTTTGGCCAGCCGATAGCCGAAATCGGTGGCGCCGATCTTGGGGATGGACAGACCACCCGTGGCGACCACCACCGAGCGGCTGCGCACCGGGCCGCGGTCGGTGTCGAGCTCAAACACGCCGTCGCCGTCCACCCGCACGGCCTGGACGCCGCACGGCTGCCAGCGCTGCACGCCACCGGCATCGCACTCGCGCAGCAGCATCTGGATCAGGTCTTCGGCCGAGCGGTCGCAAAAGAGCTGGCCCTTGTGCTTTTCGTGGAAGTTGATGCCGTGGCGCTGCAGCAGCGCGATGAAGTCGGCTGGCGTGTAGCGCGAAAGCGCCGAGCGGCAGAAGTTCGGGTTGGCGCTGATGAAGTGCTTGTGCGGGGCGTGCGGGTCGAGATCGCGGTTGGTGAAGTTGGCGCGTCCGCCGCCCGAGATGCGGATTTTCTCGGCCACTTTTTCGCTGTGGTCGAGCACCAGCACCCGCAGGCCGCGTTGCCCGGCGATGCCGGCACAAAAAAGGCCGGCGGCGCCAGCGCCGATGACGATGGCGTCGAAGTTTTGCATGGCGCGCAGTGTAGGCGCACCGGCATTCAGCCGTTGCTTCTGCTGCGCTCCGCCAAGACGGCCGCCTTGCGCGTGAGGCGATCGATTTCGCCGGTGATGTCCGACAGCACATTGGCGACCACCGCAAATCCGCGGCCGTGTTGCCCGGCCCGGGCAGCGATGACCTGAGCGTTGAAGCTCACCACCTTGGCTTCCTTGGCCACGCTCTGGATGTCGTCCACGATGCCGGCCAGTTCTTTCATCATCGCGTCCGATCGGCCCCTGGCGACTTCGTCGAAGGCGGTGGTGACGGTGTTGAGGGCTTCGAGGATGCGGTCGGTGTGGCCCACCAGCTCGGCCGTGGTGGCGCCCGCGCGCGGGCTGGCGGCTTCGATCTGGTCCAACGCGCTGCGCATGAGCTGCATGAAGGCCTGCACCACCGGGCCCACGCCGCGTGTGCCCTGGTAGGTGTCGGTGATCTTGCTCGCGCTGGCCGGCTCCAGCTGCGCGCTGGTGGCCAGCAGGTGTTGCTGGCTCTCGGTGAACATCTGGAGGCTGCGCTGTGCGGCCTGCAAGCGCGCCACGTCACCCTGCGCGGCCAGCACCGTCTGCAGGATCATGCGTTGCGACAGCATGCGCTGGCGCGCGGCCAGGTTCACCAGCGACAGGCCCGCGATGTGGGCCGGCGTGTCGTGGCGCTGAAAGGCGGTGTTGGGTGCGGCGAGTGTGGTCATGCCCAACACCAAGCAATCGCCGGGCCACCGCCGTGCTCGTGCAACCCCCGTGGTGCGCACCAGCGTGGCGCGCTCAGCCTTTCCAGGTAAAGGGAAACGCGAGCTGCTTCAGAAAGCCCTTGGGCACGTAGTCGCCCAGCACGCCGTAGCGCTCGGGCCAGACCTTGTTGCTGTTGACGGCGGTGCCGAACAGGTGGTCGAGAAAGGCGTAGTGCGCGGCGTAGTTCTTGTCCAGCGCGTCGGCGTCCTGGCTGTGGTGCCAGTGGTGGAAGTTGGGCGTGACGATGAGGTAGCGCAGTGGGCCCAGGCGCACGCTCACGTTGGCGTGGTTGAACACGGCCTGGAAGCCCACCACGATGATGTAGGCGTCGATCACTTCCTTGGAAAAACCCAGCAGGTAGATGGGCCCCAGCACCAGCGTGCGCGTGATGATGGTTTCCAGGATGTGCTGGCGCGAGCCGGCCATCCAGTCCATGTGTTTGGTGCTGTGGTGCACCGCGTGCAGGCGCCAGAGCAGCGGCGTCTCGTGGTACGCGCGGTGCGTCCAGTACTGCGCGAGGTCGGCCACGAGGATGATGAGCGGCAGCGCGGCCCAGAACGGCAGCGCCGCGATCCAGCCGCGAACACCGTCCACCGGCACCCAGCCGAAGAGGTTGTGCACCAGCAGGTTGGTGGCCAGCAGCATGAAGCCGATGACCATGTGGTTGACGATGAAGTGGTGAAAGTCGGTCTGCCACTCGGGGCGGAACACCGGCTGGTCCTTGCGCAAAGCGAACAGCTTCTCGATGAAGATGAAGATCAGCGCCGAGCCCAGCAGATCGAGGATGAACCAGTCCATGCCGATGTAGGGCGTGTGGTCGGGGAAGTTGGGGTCCACCTCCACCTGGTGCCCACCCAGCAGCGCGCTGAGTGTGACCAGCGCGAAGGCAAAAGCCGAGAGCCAGCGCGCGCGGTTGAACAACACGTTGACCAGGCTCAGGCCACCGGCGATCACCATGCCCGCGAAGAGCAACTGCCGCATGAGCCCCACGTCGTACTGCTGGCGCAGTTGCGGTGTGGTGAGGTACTGCGGGAAGTGAAAGGCCATCACGCCGAGGAAACACAGGATGGCCAGCGACAGCGCAATGGCTCCAGTGACGAGGCCCCGGCCCGGGCGCAGCGCGCCGTGGCCTTCGGTGAACTGGTTGAGTTTTTTGAGCATGCGGCAGGCTCCCGAGCGCCCCGACGGGGGCGCGGCTGCGGCAGTGTAGCGGGGCGCTGGCGCGTGGGCTCAGGCCGTGCGGGCGAGCGGCAAAGGTGCCTGAAGAGCGGCGATGCCGCTGACCACATCACCCACCACGATCACCGCCGGGCTGCCCAGGCCTTCGCGCTCGATGGTGGCGCGCAGCTGCCCCAGCGTGGTGACGGCGTGGCGCTGCTCGGGCAGCGTGGCGTGCTGGATCACGGCCACCGGGGTGAGCGCTGGCAGGCCGGTGAGCAGCTCGGTCTGGATCTGTTCCGACCCGCTCACGCCCATGTAGATCACCAGCGTGAGCTTGGCGTCGCGCGCGGTGGCGGCCAGGGCCGGCCAGTCGGTGCCGCTGTCGCCGGGTTTGGCGTGGCCGGTGACGAACACCACGCCGTGCGCGTGTTCGCGGTGCGTGAGCGGCACACCCAACGAGGTGAGGCCGGCCAGGCCGGCGGTGATGCCGTTGATGACCTGCACCTCGATGCCGGCGGCGCGCAGGGCTTCCACCTCTTCGCCGCCGCGCCCGAAGATGAACGGGTCGCCGCCCTTGAGACGCACCACCACCTCGCCTTCGCTCGCGGCCATGACCATGAGCTTTTCAATGAAGGCCTGCGGTGTGCTCTTGCAGCCGCCGCGCTTGCCCACGTGCACGATGCGCGCGCGCGGTGAAGCGTGGGCCAGCACCGCATCGCTCACCAGATCGTCGACCAGCAACACCGTGGCCGCGCTGATGGCCTTGACGGCCTTGAGCGTGAGCAACTCCGGGTCGCCCGGGCCTGCGCCCACGAGCGAAACGGTGCCTGGCAGGAACTCAGAGGGCGTGTGCATGGGCTGGGGAATCATGGTGTTGAACCGCTCGCAAGATGTGTTCCACCTGCAGTGCGATCGGTGTGGGAATGGGCAGCGTGCCGTCGAGCACGGCACGGATGTAGGCCGCCGTGCTTGATGCGTCCACGGAGGGCAGCGAAGGCAGTTGCGCCAGCGGGCCGTCTTGTTGTGGCTGCACCTCGGTGCGTTCGCCATGCTGGAATATTTCCATGCGCGGTGTGCGGCGCGCATCGGCCACCGGTTCGCCTTCGGTGCCGCGCAGCAGCATGGCGTGCGCGCCGGTGAGGGCCCAGGTGGCGGCCATGGAGCTGGCGTACTCGGGGTGCGTGTAGCTGCCCACGATGAAGGCCTTGCCTTCGCACGGGTTCATGAGTTTCACGAGGCTGTGCGCCGGGTTGCGCAGGCCGACCGCGCGGCGCACATCGAGCAGGCGCTTGAGGCCGGGGCTGAGCACCTCGGTGGGCGCAAACGCCACCTCGCCCGCCGCCAGCGTGGGCACCCGGGTGGCCGGCATCACGCCGAGTTCAGCGAGCACGGCCGAGGCGAACACACGCTTGTCTTCGGTGGCCGTGCCGTGCACCAGCACGGCGGCACCGCGCTGTGCCAGCAGCAAGGCCAACAGGGGTGTGAGCACCGGCAGCTTGCGCGCACCGTTGTAGCTGGGCAGCACCACGGTGGTGTGGTCGTTGTCGGGCAGCTTGTGAAGCCGGGCGTGCGCTGCGTCCAGGAAGCCCGCCATCTCGTCGGCAGTTTCGCCCTTGATGCGCATGGCGAGACAAAAGCCACCCACCTCCAGGTCGGTCACCGTGCCGTCAAGCACCTGGCCCAGCAGGTCGGTGGCCTGTGCGCGCGCGAGCGAACGCGCGCCATCCTTGCCGCGACCGATTTCCTTGATGTATTGGCTGATTCCCATGGCGCGCGATTGTCCGGGAAGTTTGATGACCCGGCGTTATATGGTCAAAGCAGCGGCTCAAGCGGGCAGCAGCGCGGGCGTGGCGCGCACCAGGCGTTTGAGTTCGGGCACGCAGGAGCCGCAGTTGGTACCGCAGCGCAGACCAGCCTGCAGCGAGGCCAGGCGCTCGTCGTCGCTGCCCTCGGAGGTGGCGAGCCGCTCGGTGATGGCCAGGTCGGTCACGTTGAAGCAGGTGCACACCTGACGGCCCTTGGCCTCGATGGCCACCGGCGGTTTTGCGCCGGGCATCAACAGGCGGCGACCGTAGGCGTCGGCGGGCAGTTCGTCCTGCAGCAGCGGCTTGAGCCAGGCTTCGGCGCGCGTGTCACCGGCGAGCATGAAGCCGTCGAGCTGTGTGACCTCGCCCACGCGCACCAGCCGCGCGGCGCGGTGCTGGCCCAGGCGTTTGTCGGCGTAGCGCAGGGCGTCGGCGGTGTTCAGGCCGAGCAGGGTTTCGACGCGTTCGATCAACGCGGGCTCGGGCGCGTCGTGGGCGGCCGCGCGGAACAGCACGCCGGTGCGCTCCCTGCCGAACGGGACGCAAGACGCAAACGGAAACTTCGCCATGAGTTCGCGCAAGCCCTGCTGCGCGTTCAGCGCACCGGCCTCGGGCAGCCAGGCCATGGCCAGCAGCGTCCAGGGCAGTTCGGCCTTGAGCACCTTCACCGCGGCGTGTTTGAGTTCCGGCTGTTTTGAGGAGGGGCAGTAGGCCGAGGTGGTGAGCGCGTTCACACCCGCGAGTTGTTCGCCGGTGCTGCTCAGGCCACTGAGGTACTCGGCGCCCCAGTGCATGGCAATGAAGGCCTGCGACAGGCCGATGTCGTCCGAGCCTTGCAGCGGCACCAGGATGGAGCCGCGCTTGCTGGTCACGTGCACCAGATCGCCGTCTTTCAGACCCCGGCGCTCCATGTCTTGCGGGTTGAGCTGCACCGCCGGTTCGGCCACGTGGCCGAACAGGCGGCCCAGCGTGCCGGTGCGTGTCATGCCATGCCACTGGTCGCGCAGGCGGCCGGTGGTGAGCGAGAACGGGTAACGCGATTCGCGCGGCTCGGCGAGCGGCACGAAGGGCAGGGCGGCGAAGCGGGCTTTGCCATCGGGCGTTGGGAAAGCACCGTTTTCGTAGAGGCGTTCCTGGCCCACGGTTTCACCCGTGCGCAGAGGCCACTGTTGTGGGCCTTCGTTCTCCAGTTTTTCGTAGGAGAGTCCGGTGATGTCGAGGTCGCGGCCGCGCGTGGATTCGCGGTGTTCGTTCCAGATGGACTCGGGGGTTTGGTAGGGGAAGAGCGAAACGCCCGTTCGCCCTGAGCTTGTCGAAGGGCTCACGCGATGCGGGTTGGTGAGGGCTTCGACAGGCTCAGCCCGAACGGAGGTGGGCTCGGCTCGGGCGGGAAGGGCGCGTTCCAGCCGCTGTGCAAAGTCCACCACGATGCGCCAGTCGTGCCGGGCTTCGCCGGGCGCGGGCACGGCCGGGCGCACGCGGCTGATGCGGCGTTCGCTGTTGGTCACAGTGCCGTCTTTTTCGCCCCAGGTGGTGGCGGGCAGCAGCAGGTCGGCGAAGTCGCAGGTGGCGGCGGTGGCATAGGCCTCCTGCACCACGACGAACTCGGCGCGTTGCAGCGCTCGGCGCACCGTGGCCTGGTCGGGCATGGACTGGGCCGGGTTGGTGCAGGCGATCCACAGCGCCTTGATCTCGCCGTCGGCCGCCGCTTCGAACATCTCCACCGCGCTCTTGCCCGGCTTCTCGGGCACGCTGGCCACGCCCCACAGCGCGGCCACCTCGGCGCGGTGCTGCGGGTTGGCCAGGTCGCGGTGGGCGCTCAGCAGGTTGGCCAGGCCGCCCACTTCGCGCCCGCCCATGGCGTTGGGCTGGCCGGTGAGGCTGAAGGGGCCGGCGCCGGGTTTGCCGATCTGGCCGGTGGCCAGGTGCAGGTTGATCAAGGTGGCGTTTTTGGCGGTGCCGCTGCTGCTCTGGTTCAGGCCCTGGCAGTACAGGCTGAGCGTGGCTGGCGAGGTGGCGAACCATTGAGCCGCGGTGTAGAGGTCTTCTTTTTTCAAGCCACAGGCCTGCGCCGCGCGCTCGGGCGTGACCTCGCGCACCAGGGCTTTGAGCGCATCAAAACCGGTGGTGTGCGCGGCGATGTAAGCGGCGTCCAACCAGCCTTCCCACAGCATGATGTGCAGCAGGCCGTGGAACAGCATCACGTCGCTGCCGGGCTGCAAGGGCAAAAACAGGTCGGCGAAGCCGGCGGTGTCGGTGCGGCGCGGGTCGGCCACGATCACCTTCATGGCGGGGTTGGCTTTTTTTGCCTCTTCAATGCGGCGGAACAGCACCGGGTGCGCAAAGGCCGCGTTGCTGCCGACGATGAACAGGCAACTCGCATGGTTCACATCGTCGTAACAGGCGGGTGGCGCATCAGCCCCCAGCGTGAGCTTGTAGCCGGCCACGGCGCTGCTCATGCACAGGCGCGAGTTGGTGTCGACGTTGTTGGTGCCGATCAAACCCTTGGCCAGCTTGTTGAAGACGTAGTAGTCCTCGGTGAGCAACTGGCCGCTGATGTAGAAGCCCACGGCATCGGGGCCGTGCTGTTCGATCACCGTGGCGAAGCGGTCGGTGGCGAGGTCCAGCGCCGCGTCCCAACCGACGGTCTGCGCGGGGCCGCCGCGTTCCAGGCGACGCAGGGGCTGCAGCAAACGCGTCTGCTGCGCGATGGCGGGCGAGGCGGTGAGGTGCAGCGTCTGGCCCTTGGTGCAGAGCCGGCCGAAGTTGGCCGGGTGGTCCGGGTCGCCGCGCACGCCGGTGATGCGGGTGCCCTCGGTTTCGATGATCACGCCGCAGCCAACGCCACAGTAAGGGCATGTGGACTTGACTCCCTCTCCCTCTGGGAGAGGGTGGGGGTGAGGGCCGCTTCCGGAGCGCAAGGGCACGGGGAAAGCCCTCACCCTAGCCCTCTCCCAGGGGGAGAGGGAACAAGTCACGCCTCGCCGGGCCGGCGATGGGACGCGTCAGGTCGGTCGCGTGGGTTGACAGTTCCTGCGCATCCAGATGCACCACCCCATCCGCCACCTTCACCGCAAACCTCGGCGTGCAGCCCTCGTCGGGTTCTTTGGCGCAGCCGCTGTCCAGGCCGATGGTCCAGTTGTGCAGCGGGCAGGCCACGCTGGTGCCGAAGACGATGCCCTGGCTGAGTGGGCCACCCTTGTGCGGGCAGCGGTCGAGCAGGGCGAAGACCTCGTTCTGTGCGTTGCGGAACACCGCCACGTCCAGACCTCTTTCGCGTTGCACGCAGCGCGAACCGAGCACGGGAATGTCGTCCACGCGGGCGATCGGAATCCACGAATTCATACAGAGCTCCCTTCCATGGCAACCGCCTTGATCGGGATGAACTGGCGCGTGTCCACCGCCGCCTTCTGGTGCTCGAACCACGGATCGGGCTCCCCGTCGAGCGCGAACTGCAGCTCGGCCCACAGCGCTTTGCGGCCCTCGTGGTCGTCGAGGATCTTTTTCTTCACGTAGTCCAGACCCACGCGGCTCACGTAGTGCACCGTCCGTTCCAGGTACCAGCCTTCGAGCCGGTAGAGCTGCATGAAGGCGCCGGTGTACTCCAGCACCTCTTCGGCCGTCTTGAGCTTGGTGAAGAAGTGCGCCACCTCGGTCTTGATGCCGCCGTTGCCGGCCACATACATTTCCCAGCCCGAGTCCACACCGATGATGCCCACGTCCTTGATGCCGGCCTCGGCGCAGTTGCGCGGGCAGCCGCTCACCGCGAACTTCACCTTGTGCGGTGCGTACATGCGCCACATCGCGCGCTCCAGGTCCTTGCCCATCTGGGTGCTGTCTTGTGTGCCCATGCGGCACCACTCGCTGCCCACGCAGGTCTTCACCGTGCGCAGGGCCTTGGCGTAGGCGTGGCCGCTGGGCATGCCGATGTCGTTCCACACGGCCTGCAGGTCTTCCTTCTTCACGCCCAGCAAATCGATGCGCTGGCCGCCGGTGACTTTCACCGTGGGGATCTTGTACTTGTCCACCGCATCGGCGATGCGGCGCAGTTCGTCGGCCGTGGTCTCTCCCCCCCACATGCGCGGGATCACGCTGTAGGTGCCGTCCTTCTGGATGTTGGCGTGCATGCGCTCGTTGATGAAACGGCTTTGTGGATCGTCCTTCGCCTCTTTCGGCCAGGTGCTGATCAGGTAGTAGTTGACGGCCGGGCGGCAGGTCGCGCAGCCGTTGGGCGTGCGCCAGCCCATGCCGGCGAACACCGCGCCGGTGTTGGTGTACTTGCTCTCGCGGATCGCATCGCGCACCGCCTGGTGGCCGTGGTCGGTGCAGGCGCACATGGCCTTGAGCTTGGGCGTGGCCGAGTAGTCACCGCCGGCGGTGAACATCAGGATCTGCTCCACCAGGCCGGTGCACGAGCCGCAGCTCGCGCTGGCCTTGGTCTGCTTGCGCACCTCTTCCAGCGTGAACAGGCCCTTGTCCTTGATGGCCTTGCAGATGGCGCCCTTGGTCACGCCGTTGCAGCCGCAGACCTCGTCGGTGTCTGCCATGGCCGAGGCCTTGCTCTGGCCCTGGTGGCCCACATCGCCGATGTTGGATTCGCCGAACATCAGCTTGTCGCGGATGTCGGCCACGCTGCGGCCGTCGCGCAGCAGCTTGAAGTACCAGGAGCCGTCGACCGTATCGCCGTAGAGGCAGGCGCCCACGAGCTTGTCGTCCTGGATCACCAGCTTCTTGTAGACGCCGCCCGAGGGGTCGCTCATCACGATCTCTTCGGTGTTGGCGCCGCCGGTGAAGTTGCCGGCGGAGAAGAGGTCGATGCCGGTGACCTTGAGCTTGGTCGTGGTGAGCGAGCCGACGTAGCGGCCAATGCCGAACTCGGCCAGGTGCGTGGCCAGCACCTTGCCCTGCTCGAACAGCGGTGCCACCAGGCCGTAGGCGATGCCGCGGTGCGCCGCGCATTCGCCCACCGCGTAGATGCGCGGGTCGGTCACGGTCTGCAGCGTGTCGCTCACCACGATGCCCTTGTTCACGTGCAGGTTCATCGATTCGGCGAGCGCGGTGTTGGGGCGGATGCCCACGGCCATCACCACCAGATCGGCGGGCAGCTCGGTGCCGTCCTTGAAGCGGATGGACTTCACTCTGCCGTCGTCGCCACCCACGAGTTCCTGGGTTTGCCCACCGATGAGGAATTTCATGCCGCGCTGTTCCAGCGACTGCTGCAGCAGCTTGCCGGCCACGTCGTCGAGCTGGCGTTCCATGAGCCAGGGCGCCACGTGCACCACGCTCACCGTCATGCCGCGCTTCATCAAACCGTTGGCCGCTTCGAGGCCCAGCAGCCCACCGCCGATGACGACCGCGTGCGTGTAGCGCGTGGCCGCGTCGATCATGGCCTGCGTGTCGGCGATGTCGCGGTAGGCCAGCACGCCGGCCAGGTCCTTGCCCGGGATGGGCAGCATGAAGGGGTTGGAGCCGGTGGCCATGATGAGCCGGTCGTAGGGTGCTTCGACTTTGCCGCCGTCGGCATCGGTGGCGCGCACCACACGTTTGACGCGGTCCACCTCGGTCACGGTTTTGCCGGCGTGCAGGGTGACGCCGTTGTCGGTGTACCAGGCCCAGTCGTTGAGCACGATCTCGTCCAGCGTCTGTTCACCCGCGAGCACGGGCGAGAGCAGGATGCGGTTGTAGTTGGGGTGGGGCTCGGCGCCGAAGACGGTGATGTCGTAGAGATCGGGGGCGAGCTTGAGCAGCTCCTCGATCGTGCGCACACCGGCCATGCCGTTGCCGACCATCACCAGTTTCAGTTTCGCTTTCGGGTTGACTCGCATGTCCATGGTGTTCTCCTCAAGCCACTTTTTCAACGTGCGCCTGGCGCGTGTAGAGGAAGTCGATCACCGCCTTGCGGCACTGCTGGTAGCGCGGTTCGTCGGCCAGGGCCACGCGGTTGCGCGGGCGCGGCAGGTCCACGGTGAGCACCTCGCCGATGGTGGCGGCCGGGCCGTTGGTGAGCATCACGATGCGGTCGCTCAGCAGCACGGCTTCGTCCACGTCGTGCGTGACCATGACCACCGTGCTGTGCGTGCGCGCCACGATGTCGAGCAGCTCGTCCTGCAGCTTGGCGCGGGTGAGGGCGTCGAGTGCGCCAAAGGGTTCGTCCATGAGCAAGACCTTGGGTTCCATCGAGAGGGCGCGCGCGATGCCCACGCGCTGTTTCATGCCGCCGGAGATTTCACCGGGGCGTTTTTGTGCAGCGGGCGTGAGGCCCACCATGGCCAGCGCGGCGTCGGTGCGGGCCTTGAGCTGCGCCTTGGTTTCGGTGGCGGAGAACACCCGCTCGACCGCGAGGTAGACGTTCTCGAAACAGGTGAGCCAGGGCAAGAGCGAGTGGTTCTGGAACACCACCGCGCGCTCGGGGCCGGGGCCGGCGATCTCTTTGTCGGCGCACAGGAGCACACCTTCGGTGGGCACGGTCAGGCCGGCGATCAGGTTGAGCAAGGTGGACTTGCCGCAGCCCGAGTGGCCGATGAGGGTGACGAACTCGCCCTTGGCCACGGTCAGGTTGATGTCGCGCAGCGCGGGAAAGTTGCCCTTCTTCGTCTTGAAGGTCTGCTCGACGTTCTGGATCTCGATGTATTTGGACAGGTTGCTCATGATTTGACTTCCTCAAACGTGAACAGCGTGGCCAGTTTGATGAGGCCGAATTCGAGCACCAGGCCCACGATGCCGATTACGAAGATCGCGATGATGATGCTGGCCACGTTGAGGTTGTTCCACTCGTCCCAGATCCAGAAGCCGATGCCCACACCACCGGTCAGCATCTCGGCGGCCACGATCACCAGCCAGGCCGTGCCCACCGCCAGGCGCACGCCGGTGAGCAGGTAGGGCAACACGGCGGGGAACAGGATCTTGGTGAAGATCTTCCATTCGCTCAGGTTGAGCACCCGCGCCACGTTCATGTAGTCCTGCGGCACGCGCTGCACGCCCACCGCGGTGTTGATGATCATGGGCCAGATGGAGCAGATGAAGATGGTCCAGATGGCAGCCGGGTTGGCGCCCTTGAACACCAGCAGGCCGATCGGCAGCCAGGCCAGTGGTGACACCGGGCGCAGCAGGCTGATGAGTGGGTTGAACATGCGGCTCAAAAATTCGAAACGGCCGATGGCAAAACCCGCCGGGATGCCCACCGCCGCGGCGAGACCAAAACCGATGGCCACACGCTGCAGCGACATGAGCACGTTCCAGCCCACGCCCTGGTCGTTCGGGCCGACCTGGTAGAACGGATCGGCGAACACCTCCAGCGCCTGTTTCCAGGTTTCCAGCGGGGTGGGAATGCCGCTCTCTCCGGTGCCGGCCACCACGGCCCACACGGTGACGAGGAACACCAGGCCCAGCACCGGCGGCAACACACTGGTCCACAGAAAGCGCAGGTCCCAGCCGCGTTTGGCCTGCACCAGCGGCGGGGGCGCCGGGCGGGGCACCGCGGCCATGGCGGCGGGTGCCGCCACAGCGCCCGATGGCGGCTCGTTCTTGGTGGAGGGAGCGCCCTCCAGAGGCGAATGAAAGACAGCGCTGACCATGGTTTTTCTCCGGTGCACGTGGGGCTGAAAACGCGCCTGATCAGGCCGCGTTGATCTTGAAGCTGTCGGCGTACTTGGCGGGGTCTTTGCCGTCCCACACCACGCCGTCCATGAGCTTGGAGCTGCGCATCTCGGACTTGGGCAGCGCGGTCTTGCTGGCCGTGGCCGCCTGTTTGAAGATGTCGATACGGTTCACAGCCTTGGCCACAGCCAGATAGTCGGGGTGCGACTTGAGCAAGCCCCAGCGCTTGTGCTGCGTGAGGAACCACATGCCGTCGCTCAGGTAGGGGAAGTTCGCCGCGCCGTCGTTGTAGAACTTCATGTGATTGGGGTCGTCCCAGGTCTTGCCCAGGCCGTTCTGGTAGCGGCCCAGGATGCGCTGGTTGATCGCGTCCACGCTGGTGTTCACATACGAACGCTGCGCAATGACCTCGGCCATCTTGTTCTTGTTCTGCAGGCCGGCGTCGATCCACTTGCCGGCTTCCAGAATGGCGGCCGTCACGGCGCGCGCGGTGTTTGGGTTCTTCTGCACGAACTCGGCCGTGGTGCCCAGCACTTTTTCGGGGTGGTCTTTCCAGATGTCCTGCGTGGTGTTGGCCGTGATGCCGATGCCGTCCATGATGGCGCGGTGGTTCCAGGGTTCACCCACGCAGAAACCGTCCATGTTGCCCACACGCATGTTGGCCACCATCTGCGGTGGCGGCACCACGATGGCGCGCGCGTCTTTCATCGGGTCGATGCCGGCTGCTGCCAGCCAGTAGTAGAGCCACATGGCGTGCGTGCCGGTGGGGAAGGTCTGGGCGAAGGTGTATTCGCGCTTCTCGGTGGCCATGAGCTTGGCCAGCGACGGGCCGTCCACCGCGCCTTTTTCGGCCAGCTTTTTGGAGAGCGTGATGGCCTGGCCGTTCTGGTTCAGGTTCATCAGGATCGCCATGTCCTTCTTGGGGCCGGCGGTGCCCAGCTGCAGGCCGTAGATCAGGCCGTAGAGCACGTGCGCCATGTCGAGTTCGCCATTGACCAGCTTGTCGCGCACACCGGCCCAGCTGGCTTCCTTGGTGGGCACGATCTTCACACCGTATTTCTTGTCGATGCCGAGCTCGGCGGCCATCACCACACTGGCGCAGTCGGTGAGCGGGATGAAGCCGATCTTGACCTCGGTCTTTTCAGGTGCGTCGGAGCCGGCTGCCCACACCCCGCTGTGGCCCAGCGTGGAGAAGAAGGCGGCGCCGCCGATGGCGGTGCTCTTCTTGATGAAGTCGCGCCGGGATGCTGCGTTGGGTTCGGCCGGGGTGTCGACGGAGGTCGGGGCAACGGTTGCGCCGGGGGTGTCTGCGTTCATGTCCAACTCCTTGCTGATGAAAAAAACCGGTCCCAAAAGCACAACGGCGCCCATCTCCAAGCCTGCGGATCGCAAACCGGAAATGGACGCCGTTGTCCAATGTCGGGGGTGACTGTTGGAAGCCGGACCGCCATTGGCCCCGCTCCCTCTGCCTTGTTCAAAGCAGGTTGTGTGCCAGCGTCAGGGTTAACGCGGAGGTCGCCGGGCTTGAATGAAAAGCCTTTGATTTGCAAGGAGATACCTGTTGGACCACCAAGTGAACTGGGTGGTTTCTTTGCCGCCTCGTGCGTTTTCAGGGCGTCAAACTGGTGCGCGCAACCGTCAAGACCGGTATTGGTGCACCGCAACAGAGTGCGGGTTCAGCGCGGGCGTTCGGGCAACACGTCGGCCATGGCCAGCACCGCCTCGGCCACCTCGATCAGCCGGCGGTTCTGGTTCATGGCCATCTGGCGCATGGTCTTGTGGGCTTCTTCTTCGCTCAGGTGGCGGTGCGCCATCAGCAGGCCTTTGGCGCGCTCGATCAGCTTGCGCTCGTTGAGGCTGGCGCGCACGGTGTCGAGTTCTTCGCTCATGGTCTGCAGGCGCCGCGCCTGCTCCTGCACCAGTTCCAGGATCGAGCGTTCCAGGTGCAACCCATACCCCTGGGCACCCGCGCCAAATGCCGCCGTGCCCCGGGCATCGGGCGCGCGGAAGAACGACAACACATCCGCCTCGGTGGCCGGTGCCGTGTGCAGCGCGTGAAAACTGTTCAGCTCGACATTGGCGGCCGCTATTTTCTGTTCGCAGGCTTGCAGCAGGTCCCGCGCGAGCTGATCTTCCACCGCCTTCATGCGGTCGATGCGCCGGCTGCAGCAGTCAAACCAGGCCTGGCTCACCTGGGCATTGAGCGGTGAGCCGTGCGGCGCCGTGCACAACACGCGGCGCAGCCGCTCCAGCTCGGCCAGCATGGCGCTGGCCTGCGCGGTGTTCCACAGCGCCACCACCTGCGGGTTCGAGAACTCGGCAAACACCTCCAGGCAGCGTTCTTGCGACTCGATCAGGTGCAGCAGGCGCTGCTGTTCTTCGGCCACGGCACGGCCACCGGCAAACAGGGCCGAGCCGGCCGCGCGCTCCTGGCCAGCAAACTCCTTGCCCTGCATGAAGTTGAACAAGGCCACCAGCAGGCGCGAGATTTCGGGGTCGCTGGCGCTGTCGGCGGCTTCGAACACCACCGCCAACAAACCCGCGATCAGCCGCACATAGGCTTCGGTTGCCTGCTGGGGCGTCCATTCCAGCGCCTGCACCCGCGCGCGCAGGCCGTCCAGCGCGTCCAGCCCGTGCAGCACATAGGCGATGCGGCTGAACAGGCGTGCGCCGTTGCCCAGCCGGGCCGACTCGGTGTCCAGCTCGTCGAAGCAGGTGCGCAACTCGGCTTCGATCTGCCGGCACTCGGCGATCTGGCCCGCCCGCATCTCGCCGAACTGCAGGCCTTGTGAGCCGAGAAACAGGTTGGAGAGGCCGCGTTCGCGCTGCAGGCCGTGCACCAGGCGCCCGGTCACGTTCACCAGCGCGCTGGTGAGCGCGAGCTGCTGCAGTTCGGCGATTTCGCAGCGTTTGGCTGCGACCAGAAAGTTCAGGCCCGATTTCATGTCCGAGAGAGGTTTGCGCGCATTTCTGAACCAGAGCAACAAACATGCCGCCCGTACACTTGGGCCATGCTGATTTTGGGAATCGAGTCGTCTTGCGACGAAACCGGCGTCGCCCTGGTCGACGCCAGCGGCGGACACACGCCGAGGCTGCTGGGCGATGCGCTGCACAGCCAGATCGAGATGCACCGCGCCTTTGGTGGCGTGGTGCCCGAGCTCGCCAGCCGCGACCACATCCGCCGCGTGTTGCCGCTCACCGACGCCGTGCTGGCGCAGGCCGGCCTGCCGCTGTCGGCCGTGGACGCGGTGGCCTACACCCGTGGCCCTGGCCTGGCCGGCGCGCTGCTGGTGGGTTCGGGTGTGGCCTGTGCACTGGGCTTTGCGCTGGGCAAGCCGGTGATCGGTGTGCACCACCTCGAAGGCCATTTGTTGTCGCCTTTTTTGAGCGCCGACCCGCCCGAGTTTCCGTTTGTGGCCTTGCTCGTCTCGGGTGGCCACAGCCAGTTGATGCGGGTGGACGGGGTGGGGCGCTACACGCTGCTGGGCGAAACCATCGACGACGCGGCCGGCGAAGCCTTCGACAAGTCGGCCAAGCTGCTCGGCCTGGGTTACCCGGGTGGGCCGGCGCTGGCGCGGCTGGCGCTGCAGGGCGATGCCCAAGCCTACAAATTTCCGCGCCCGCTGCTGCACAGCGGCGATCTCGACTTCTCGTTTGCCGGCCTCAAAACCGCCGTGTTGACCCAGGTGAAACGGCTGGCCCACGCCAGCCTGGACGGCCCGGCCACGCTGCACCTGGCCGACCCGCTCACGCCGCAGCAAAAGGCCGATGTGGCCGCCAGCGTGCAGGCCGCCATTGTTGAGGTGCTGGTGAAAAAATCCATGGCCGCGGTGCGCCAGACCGGCCTGCGCCGCCTGGTGGTGGCCGGCGGGGTGGGAGCCAACACGCTGCTGCGCGAACAGCTGGGTGCGGCCTGCGCCAAGGCCGGCGTGCGCGTGCACTACCCCGAGCTGCACCTGTGCACCGACAACGGCGCCATGATCGCGCTGGCCGGCGGCATGCGGGTGCAGGCCGGGCTGGCTTCGCTGGATTCGGCCGACACGGGCTACAGCTTCGATGTGAAGCCGCGCTGGCCACTGGCCGATCTGGCCACGGCCACTTGACGGTTTCTCCGCAAACACTGTTCTCATGACAAACAAGCTTCATTCGTTGATGTCCGTGCGCCGCCGCGTGCTCATTGCCGCTTTGGGTGCGGTCCTCGCCGCACCTACGGTGCTGGCCCAGGCGCCAGCGCCCATCCGCATCGCCATGATCGAAGGCCTGTCCGGCCCGATCGCCAACACCGGCGAGGCGGTGTATCGCAATCTTGTGTGGGCCACCGAGCGTGTGAATGCGCGCGGCGGCGTGAAACTGCCTCCTTCGCAAGGGGGCAACCGCCCGCTGCTGATCGAACGTTTCGACAGCAAGGGCCAGACCGAAGAAGCGCTCTCCGCGCTGCGCTCTGCCGTGGACCGCGACATCACCATCGTGGCGCAGGGCAACTCGTCGGCGGCGGCCAGCGCGCTGATCGAGACGATCAACAAACACAACGAGCGCGAGCCGGCGCGCCAGATGCTGTTCTTGAACTACTCGGCGGTGGACCCGGCGCTGACCAACGAAAAATGCAGCTACTGGCATTTCCGTTTTGACGCCCACGCCGACATGCGCATGAACGCGCTCATGAGCGTGCTGCGCGAAGACAAACAGCTCAAGAACATCTACCTGATTGGCCAGGACTACAGCTTTGGCCAGGCCGTGCTGCGCGAAGGCCGCAACCAGCTCGCCGCGCAGCGGCCCGACGTGAAGATCGTCGGCGAAGAGCTGCACCCCATGGCGCGGGTGAAGGACTTTTTGCCCTACGCCGCCAAAATCAAGGCCAGCGGTGCGCAGGCCGTGCTCACCGGCAACTGGGGCAACGACCTCACGCTGCTGGTGAAGGCCGCGCGCGAGGTCGGTTTTGACGGCAGCTTCTACACCTTCTACGGCAATGCGCTCGGTGCCCCGGCCGCCATGGGCGAGGCCGGCATCGGCAAGGTGATCGCCGTGGCCGACTGGTTCCCCAACGTGCCCACGCGCGAGTCCGAGGCTTTCTACCAATCGTTTCGCCAGCGCTTCCCGAACCCGGCCGACGACTACGTGCACATGCGCATGCAACTCATGATCGAATCGCTGGCGCAGGCCATCGAGCGCGCCGGTGCCGCCGGCCCGGTCAACGCCGCCACCATCGCCGCCCAACTGGAAAAGGCCGAAGTCACCCTGGCCGGCCAGACCGCGCGCATGCGCGCCGCCGACCACCAGTTCCAGCAGCCGCTGGCCGTGGCCGTGATGGACCAGCAGGGCGCGCCTGGGGTGAAATTCGACGTCGAAGGTTCGGGCTACGGCTTTCGCGTCATCCGCAACCTGGCTCCCCAACAAGCCGAACAGCCTCACCGCTGCAACATGATCCGCCCCTGATGTCTCTGAACGCTCCTCTCATGCGCCCCGTCGTCGACAACCTCGAAGCCTCCCGCATCCGCGAGGTGGCCAACGAAGGCCTGGGCCGCGACAACGTGCTCAAGTTCTGGTTTGGCGAGAGCGACGAGGTCACGCCCGACTTCATCCGCGAAGCCGCCATGGCCTCGCTGCAGTCGGGCGAAACCTTCTATGCGCACAACCTCGGCCTGCCCGAGCTGCGCGAAGCGATCGCGGTCTACACCGATGGTCTTCACCCCGGGCGCGGTGCGGCGCACTGGATGGACCGCCTGGCCGTCACCTCGGGCGGCGTGAACGGCTTGATGCTGGCCTCGCAGGCGCTGGTGGAGGCGGGCGACGAGGTGGTGGTGGTCACGCCGGCCTGGCCCAACCTGGTGGCGCAGCCGCAGATCATGGGCGCGATCGTGAAAAGTGTGCCGCTGCACGTGCTGTCCAGCGGAGCGCGCACCGGTGCCTGGGCGCTGGACATGGACGCGCTGCTGTCCGCCATCACGCCGGCCACGCGTCTGCTCATCGTCAACGCGCCCAACAACCCCACCGGCTGGACGCTGACCCGAGCCGAGCAGGCCACCATCCTGGCGCACTGCCGGCGCACCGGCACCTGGATCCTGGCCGACGAGGTGTACGAGCGGCTGTACTACGCGGGTGACACCGCCAATGGCGCAGCCCCCAGCTTCCTGGACGTGGCCGAGCCCGACGACCGTGTCATCGTGGCCCACAGCTTTTCCAAGAGTTTCCTCATGACCGGTTGGCGCCTGGGCTGGCTGGTGCTGCCCGCCGCGCTCACCGCGGCCATGGGCAAGCTGATCGAATTCAACACCTCGTGCGCGCCGGTGTTTGTGCAGCGCGGCGCCACGGTGGCGCTGCAGCGGGGCGCCGAGGTCACACCGGCCCTGGTGGCACACCTGAAAACCTGCCGCGACACCCTGGTGCCGCTGCTGCGCGCCGTGCCCGGCGTGACGCTGGCCGAGCCGCTGGGCGGCATGTACGCGTTTTTCACGCTGCAGGGGCACAGCGACTGCCTGGACGTGGCCAAACGGCTGGTGCGCGAGGCCGGCATTGGCCTGGCGCCGGGCAGCGCCTTCAGCCCGGAAGCCGCCGGCTGGCTGCGCTGGTGCTTTGCCAGCCGCGACACCCACCGGCTGGAAGAGGGTGTCTCCCGCCTGCGCCGCTGGATCGCCGCCCAGCCGGGTGGCCGCAACTGACGCCTTCTGCCCTATAATCCTCGGTTGCCGTTCGAAAGGACAGCATACCCACGCCCGATGCGGCGGCCGGCTCTGGAGCAACTCCACATGCCGGCTTGCTGCGCCGGGACGCATGTAACCCCCAAGGAAATTCCATGATTGCCCAATCCATCAAAGCCGAAGTCGTCGCGGCCAACGCACGCGCCGCCAACGACACCGGCAGCCCAGAAGTGCAGGTCGCTATCCTGACCGCACGCATCAACGAACTGACCCCCCACTTCAAGACGCACGCCAAAGACCACCACGGTCGTCGCGGCCTGCTGCGCATGGTGAGCCGCCGCCGCAAGCTGCTCGACTACCTCAAGTCCAAGGACGCCCAGCGTTACGTCGCGCTGATCGCGAAACTGGGTCTGCGCAAGTAATTGAGCCCGGTTTGACACACAAAACGCCTGAGTTGGTTCGCTGGCTCGGGCGTTTTTTGCTTGTCAATCCGCTTTTTTGATTCCGGAGCATTGATCACAGAGCGAAGCTGTGTCATTCCAAGCGGGTTGAGCGCCATCGGCGAACCACTCAATCCTTCTGGAATGGCATCGTGTTCTGGGTTGTGTTTCCGGGTTTTGTGCGGGTTTGCCGCACGCTGTGTTTTCCACCGAGTGGCGGAAAAAATTCCAGGAGATCAACCATGAGCATGTTCAACAAAGTCACCAAGACCTTCCAGTGGGGCCCCCACACGGTCACCATGGAAACCGGCGAAATCGCGCGCCAGGCCACCGGCGCCGTGCTGGTCAACATCGACGACACCGTGGTGCTTGCCACCGTGGTCGCCAAGACCGAGGCCAAGGCCGGCCAGGACTTCTTCCCGCTGACCGTGGACTACACCGAGAAGTCGTACGCCGCTGGCAAGATCCCCGGCAGCTTCTTCAAGCGCGAAGGCCGCCCGAGCGAACTCGAGACGCTGACCTGCCGCCTGATCGACCGCCCGATCCGCCCGCTGTTCCCCGAAGGCTTCTACAACGAAGTTCAGGTGATCGTGCACGTGGTGAGCCTGAACCCCGAAGTGCAGGCCGACATCGCCGCCATGATCGCCACGTCCGCCGCCCTGTCGGTCAGCGGCATCCCGTTCAACGGCCCCATCGGTGCCGCCCGCGTGGGTTATGTCAACGGCCAGTACGTGCTCAACCCGGGCCAGACGCAACTCAAAGACAGCCAGCTCGACCTCGTGGTCGCAGGCACCGAGTCCGCTGTGTTGATGGTGGAGTCCGAAGCCGACCAGCTGTCCGAGGAAATCATGTTGGGCGCCGTGGTGTTTGGCCATGAGCAAGGCAACATCGCCATCGCCGCCATCAACGACCTGGTGCGCGACGCCGGCAAGCCGGCCTGGGACTGGCAAGCGCCTGCCAAGGACGAGCCGCTGATCGCCAAGATCGACGGTCTGGCCAAGGCCAAGCTCGAAGCCGCCTACCAGATCCGCAACAAGCAGGCCCGCACCCAGGCCTGCCGTTCGGCCTACGCCGATGTGTTCGCCGCCCTGAAATCCGAAGGCGTGGCCTTCGACAGCGTGGCCATCGAAGCCCTGCTGTTCGAGATCGAAGCCAAAATCGTGCGTGGCCAGATCCTGGCTGGCGAACCCCGCATCGACGGCCGCGACACGCGCACCGTGCGTGCCATCGAAATCCGCAACGGCGTGCTGCCCCGCACCCACGGCTCGGCCCTGTTCACCCGCGGTGAAACGCAGGCGCTGGTCGTGGCCACGCTCGGCACCGACCGCGACGCGCAGCGCATCGACGCACTGGCCGGCGAGTTCGAAGACCGCTTCATGCTGCACTACAACATGCCTCCCTTCGCCACCGGCGAAGCCGGCCGTTTCGGCACCCCGAAGCGCCGCGAAATCGGCCACGGCCGTTTGGCCAAGCGCGCGTTGATCGCCGCACTCCCGAGCAAGGAAGACTTCCCGTACACCATGCGTGTGGTGTCGGAAATCACCGAGTCCAACGGCTCTTCGTCGATGGCATCGGTGTGCGGTGGCTGTCTGGCGCTGATGGACGCCGGCGTGCCGATGAAAGCCCACGTGGCCGGCATCGCCATGGGTCTGATCAAGGACGGCAACCGCTTTGCGGTGCTGACCGACATCCTGGGTGATGAAGATCATCTGGGCGACATGGACTTCAAGGT
>NZ_JBLYYB010000234.1:0-22707 GCF_048549895.1 Hydrogenophaga sp. | reverse complement strand
TCAAACGATTTGAATGATGCCATCAAATCCGTGCAGTCCAAAAGGCCATGCTGCCGCCGACAATTCACCCCATGCCAACGAAATCCACCCGGTTTCAGCGGCCCCCCCAGACGGAAAGGACCACACCATGCTCCAGATTCGACGCTCGGACGCCCGCGGTTTTGCCGACCACGGCTGGCTCAAAAGCTTTCACTCATTCTCGTTCGCCGACTACTTCGATCCGGCCTGGATGGGCTGGGGCAACCTGCGCGTGATCAACGAAGACCGCATCGCCCCGGGCACCGGCTTCGGCACCCACGGCCACCGCGACATGGAAATCATCAGCTACGTGCTGCAGGGCAACCTGGCGCACAAGGACAGCATGGGCAACGTCAAGGGCATCCCGCCCGGCGACGTGCAGCGCATGAGCGCCGGCAGCGGCGTGCGCCACAGCGAGTTCAACCACGCACCGGACGCCACGACGCACTTTCTGCAAATCTGGATCGAGCCCAATGTGACGGGTATCGAGCCGGGTTATGAGCAGAAGTCGTTCGACGAGGCCCAGAAGCGTGGGCAGCTGCGCCTGGTGGCGTCCAACGGCGGGACCGAAGGCTCGGTGCACATCAACGCCGATGCGGCCATGTACGCCGGCTTGTTCGACGGCAGCGAGACCGCCAAGCTGGCCCTGGACCCGGCGCGCAAGACCTATGTGCATCTCGTGCGCGGCTCGCTGGATGTGAACGGCGAAACGCTCAGGGGCGGTGACGCCGCGGTGCTGGCGGCCGAGAGCCAGCTCCAGCTGGCCAACGGCCACGACGCCGAAGTGCTGGTGTTCGACCTGGCCGCCTGATATCCCTTCAACTGAAATCGCCAGGAGTCTGATCATGTGTGGAGCCGAACTGACGACCCGCCGCGCGGTGCATTCCGTGGTCGACATGCCCTTGCACCGCTTCGACAGCCAGACCTTTGCCCACATGTTCCACCCGGAGCACCTGGGCCTGATCGATCCCTTCATCGGGGTCGATGCCTTCAACATGCCGCAGAACTTTTTTCTGCCGCACCCGCACGGTGGCATGAGCGCTGTGTCTCTGCTGCTCGACGACTCTCCTGGCGGTGTGGTCAACCGCGACTCGCAAGGCGACCACAGCCTGATCGCGCCCGGCGACCTGCACTGGACCCAAGCCGGCAGCGGCATCGTTCATGAAGAAACACCCAGCCAGCCGGGCCGCGCTGCGGTGGGTCTGCAGATCTTCGTGAACATGGCGCGCAGCCACAAGCAGGACCCGGCCGCGGTGTTCAAGGTGGCGCGGGCCGACATGCCGGTGTTCACCCAGGACGGCGCACGGGTGAAGGTGGCCGCTGGCCGGTTTGCCGGGCTGAATTCACCCATCAACGCCGATGCGCGCTGGGCCACACCGGTGGACCTGCTCGACATCACACTCGATGCGGGTGCTGTCATCGACATGCCGCTGGCCAACGAGAAGAACGCGTTTCTCATCGTCATCGCAGGGTCATTGACCAGCGGCGAAGATGCGGCCCAAGCGCAGCAGGCCGTGGTGTACGCACCCGCCGTGTCGGGTGATGCGGGGCAGTCGGCCTTGAGTCTGGTTGCTGGCCCCGAGGGCGCGCGCGCCGTGTTGTTGGCCGGCGTGCCGCTGCGTGAGCCGATCGTGCCGCACGGCCCCTTCGTGGGCAATTCGCGGCAGGACATCGTGGGCTATGCCCAGGCCTTTCAGAGCGGTGCCATGGGCACGCTGGAAGCTTCTTTTTCCCGTTGAGTGTTTGACCGTTTTTCTACAACCCGCGCCTGACATGCCATCGGCGCATTTTCTGAAAGCCATCCCATGACCAAAGTTGTTGTCGTTTATCACTCCGGCTACGGCCACACCCAGCGCATGGCGCAATCGGTCGCCGACGGCGCCGGCGCCGAGCTGCTCGCCATCGACGCCGAGGGCAACCTGCCCGAAGGCGGCTGGGAGACGCTGGCTGCGGCCGACGCGATCATCATGGGCTCGCCCACCTACATGGGCACCGTGAGCTGGCAGTTCAAGAAGTTCGCCGACGCCACCAGCAAGCCCTGGTTCAGCCAGCAGTGGAAAGACAAGATCTTTGCCGGCTTCACCAACAGCGCCACCATGAACGGCGACAAGCTCTCGACGCTGCACTACCTGTTCACCCTGGCCATGCAGCACAGCGGCATCTGGGTCGGCACCGGCCTGATGCCCAGCAACAGCAAGGCTGCGCAGCGCAACGACGTGAACTACGTGGGCTCTTTCAGCGGCGCCATGGCACAAAGCCCGTCGGACGCGGGTGCCAACGAAATGCTGCCGGGTGACCTGGAGACGGCGAAGCTGTTCGGCCAGCGTGTGGCTGCGACCGCCGCCAAGTTCAAGGCCTGAACGCGCAGTTCCGTTCGCCCTGAGCTCACACCCCGTTCGCCCTGAGCCTGTCGAAGGGCCACCACACCCGATGGCGTGGGTGGGCTTCGACAAGCTCAGCCCGAACGGGAGTTGGGGTGGTCGTGCGCGTACCATCGGCGCATGAAAGTCTTGAGCATCATTCCCTGGGCCGACTGGCTGGCGCTGGTCTGCTTTTTTGCGTTGTGGACGGGCTACGCCTGGTTTGCCCGGGTGTGGGGGCGCAAGATGGGCTCGCTCATCGAGACCACCAACCGCTACCGCGGCTACTGGATGACGCAGACCACCGCGCGCGACCCGCGCATGTTGGATGGCCTGATCACCCAGACCTTGTCCAACACGCCGGCCTTTTTCTCGTCCACCTCCATCCTGGTCATCGGCGGCTTGTTTGCCCTGCTGGGCACCACCGACAAAGCCACCGAGCTGATGAGCGAGATCCCGTTCGCCCAGGCCACCACCCTGATCGTCTTCGAGTTCAAGATCCTGGTGATGGTGGCCATCTTCGTGTACGCCTTCTTCCGCTTTTCCTGGTGCATGCGGCAGTACACCTTTGTGGCGCTGGTGATCGGCGCCATGCCTTCGCCCGAAGACTTTGATGCCGGCAAGTTCGACCGAGACCACTACGCCCGGCGAGCCGCCGCCATGGTGGGCGCGGCGGCCGAGACCTTCAACGACGGCCTGCGCGCGTACTACTTTTCGTTTGCGGCGCTGGCGTGGTTTGTGTCCCCGCTGTCGATGGTGCTGGCTACCTTGGCGGTGGTCGCGATTCTCTACATGCGTGAGTTCCGCTCCGAAGTGCTGCACATATTGAAAGAGGATGTGACGCCGCTGCCTTGAGGCCATGGCGGGGGGTGCCGCCTCCTAAAATGGGGCGATGTTTCTACACCTGCGCCTGCACACCGAATTCTCCGTCGTCGACGGCACCAACCGCATCGATGAAGTCGTGGCCGCCGCGGCCGCCGACCGCCAGCCCGCGCTGGCCATCACCGACCTGAGCAACCTCTTCGGCGCGGTCAAGTTCTACAAGGCCGCGCGCGGCGTGGGCGTCAAACCCATCATCGGCGCCGAGGTGATGCTGCAGGGCTTCACCGAAGAAACGCCCGGCGCCATGCCCGGCAGCCACCAGCCCGCCGCACCGCGCGTGCTGCTGCTGGTGCAGGACCACCAGGGTTACCTGAATCTGAGCGAGCTGCTGGCCCGCGCCTGGACACGCAACGAAGGCCGGGGCCAGGCGCTGGTGCACCGCGACTGGCTGCGGGAGTGCAACGCCGGGTTGATCATGCTCTCGGGCGCGCAGGCCGGCCCGGTGGGCCAGGCGCTGATGCAGGGCGACACGCAGCGCGCGAGCGACATGGCGCTGCAGCTCTCCACGATGTTCACCCACCGCTTCTACCTGGAGCTGCAGCGCGCAGGCCGGGCCGACGACGAGCGCCATGTGTCCCAGACGGTGCAACTCGCCGCGCGGCTTCACCTGCCGGTGGTGGCCACGCACCCGGTGCAGTTTCTGGAGCCCGACGGTTACGAGGCGCACGAGGCGCGGGTCTGCATTTCCGAAGGCGAGATCCTGGGCAACAACCGGCGCGTGCGCCGCTTCACGCGCGAGCAGTATTTCAAGAGCGCCGAGCAGATGCAGGCGCTGTTTGCCGATGTGCCCTCGGCCTTGGCCAACACGCTGGAGATTGCCAAGCGCTGCAACCTCACGCTGGTGCTGGGCAAGCCACAACTGCCCAACTTCCCCACGCCACTCATTGATGGCGTGCCCATGCCGATGGCGGACTTCTTCCGCCAGTCGTCGTTTGAAGGGCTCGAAGAACGCCTGGCCCACCTGTACCCCGACGCAGCCAAGCGCGACGCCGAGCGCCCGCGCTACGTGGAGCGCCTGGAGTTCGAGATCAACACGATTTTGAACATGGGATTCCCGGGCTACTTTTTGATCGTGGGCGACTTCATCAACTGGGCCAAGAACAACGGCTGCCCGGTCGGCCCGGGCCGGGGTTCGGGCGCCGGCTCGCTGGTGGCTTACGCGCTCAAGATCACCGACCTCGACCCGCTGCAATACAAGCTGCTGTTCGAGCGCTTTTTGAACCCGGAGCGGGTGTCCATGCCCGACTTCGACATCGACTTCTGCCAGACCAACCGCGACCGCGTGATCGACTACGTCAAGGACAAGTACGGCAAGGACGCGGTGAGCCAGATCGCCACCTTCGGCACGCTGGCCGCGCGCGCGGCCATTCGCGACGTGGGCCGTGTGCTCGATTTCTCCTACGGCTTTTGCGACGGCATCTCCAAACTGATCCCGAACAAGCCGGGCATGTCGGTCACGCTGCAGTACCCACCCAACCCCAAGAAAGAGGGTGACAAGAACAACTACGCGATCGAGATGGAGCCGGTGCTGGCCGAGCGCATCGCGAAAGAAGACGACGTCAAGACGCTGATCGAACTCGCGCAGAAGTTGGAGGGCATGACGCGCAACATCGGCATGCACGCCGGTGGTGTGCTGATTGCGCCGGGCAAGCTCACCGACTTCTGCCCGCTGTACGCGCAGCCCGGCAGCGAGTCGGCGGTGAGCCAGTACGACAAGGACGACGTGGAGGCCATCGGTCTCGTGAAGTTCGACTTTCTGGGCCTGGCCACGCTGACCATTCTGGAGATCGCGCGCGAGCTGATCATGAAGCGCCACCCGGGGCAGGAAGGTTTCCGGTTTGAAGACATTCCGCTGACCGATGCGAAGGTGTACGCGCTGTTCTCACGCGGGCAGACCGAAGCCGTGTTCCAGTTTGAAAGCCGCGGCATGCAGGGCATGCTCAAAGACGCCAAGCCTTCGCGCTTGGAGGACTTGATCGCGCTCAACGCGCTGTACCGGCCAGGCCCGATGGACCTGATCCCCAGCTTCGTGAACCGCAAGCACGGCAAGGAAGTCATCGAGTACCCGCACCCGTTGGTGGCCGAGATGCTCTCCGAGACCTACGGCATCATGGTCTACCAGGAGCAGGTGATGCAGACCGCGCAGATCCTGGGCGGCTACTCGCTCGGTGGCGCCGACATGCTGCGCCGCGCCATGGGCAAGAAGAAGGCCGAGGAGATGGCCGAGCACCGCGAGATCTTCCGCGCCGGTGCGGCGAAGAACGCCATCTCGCAGGAAAAGGCCGACGAGATTTTCGACCTGATGGAGAAGTTCGCGGGCTACGGCTTCAACAAGTCGCACGCCGCTGCGTACTCGCTGCTGGCCTACCACACCGGCTGGCTCAAGGTGCACTACACGGCCGAGTTCTTCTGCGCCAACATGACGGTGGAGATGGACGACACCGACAAGCTCAAGGTGCTGCACGAAGACGCACTCAAGATGGGCATGAGCTTCGAAGCGCCCGACGTGAACCGGGGCTTTCACCGCTTCGAGCCCGTGACCAACAAGGTCATCCGCTACGGACTGGGCGCCATCAAGGGCACGGGGCAGGGTGCGATCGAGGCGATCGTGGCGGCGCGCGAAGGCCGCGGCGAAGGTCCGCGCGGCCATGAGACCGGCCCGTTCAAGAGCCTGTTCGATTTCTGTGTGCGTGTGGACCGAACACGCCTCAACAAACGCACGGTCGAGGCGCTGATCAAGGCCGGTGGATTTGATTCACTGCACCTCAACCGCGCCGAGCTGCTGGCCTCGGTGGACCGCGCGTTCACCTTCGCCGCCGCGTCGGCCGCCAACGCCGCACAAGCCGACATCTTCGGCGACAGCGACCACGGCTCCAGCACGCAAGACCCCGACCTAGTGGCCACCACGCCCTGGGGCGTGAAAGAACGCTTGACGATGGAAAAGACCGCGATCGGCTTCTACTTCTCGGGCCATCTGTTCGACGAGGTGGAGCGCGAGGTGCGCCGCTTCGCGCGCACACCGCTGGGCGACGTGGTGGAGAGCCGTGACCCGGTGATCCTGGCCGGCATCGTGACCGACTTTCGCGTCATCAACGGTCAGCGCGGCAAGCTTGCATTGTTCAAGCTCGACGACAAGACCGGCGTGTTCGAAACCAGCGCCGACGAGAACCTGATCAACGCGCACCGCAACCTGCTGAAGGACGACGAACTCATCATCGTGCAGGCCGTGGCACAACCCGACCGGTTCTCGGGCGGCGTGCGCCTGAAGATTCAGCAGGTGTGGGACCTGGCCGCGGCGCGGTGCCGCTTCGGCAAATACCTGCGCGTGGCCGTGAACGGCCACGCACCCGCCGTGGCCCAACTGGTGCGCGAGTTCCCGCCCAAGCGGGAGGTGACGGAGCAGGGTGAACTGGTGCGCGGTTTGCCGGTACGCCTGCAACTGCTGCGCGAGGGCGCGCAGTGTGAGTTGCAACTGGACGACCGCGCGCTGTTTTTCCCGACCGATGCGGCGCTGGCGAGCTGGATGGCACAGGCGCATGAGCAGCGGGCGGAGATCGTCTTCGACTGAGGGTTGATCGCCCCAATGAACGTTGATGTTCTAGCGCTTCCCGTATGAAGTTTTCAAGGAGTCCAGCGTGCACATTCTGAAACTGATTGAAGCAGGTGAGTCACTGGCCGTGGTCTTGCCTCAGGACGTTCTGGAGCGACTGAAGTTGGGCGACGGCGATGAGGTTTTGCTAGAAGAGACGGATGGTGGCTTCAGCTTGCTCAAACCGATGCGCCCGGA
Source organism: Hydrogenophaga sp. (assembly GCF_048549895.1). GTDB lineage: Bacteria > Pseudomonadota > Gammaproteobacteria > Burkholderiales > Burkholderiaceae_C > Hydrogenophaga. The sequence continues at coordinate 15,660 of NZ_JBLYYB010000234.1, read as the reverse complement.
GCAGAACGCTGGCGCCTAGCTGGACCTTCGTCAACTGCGGCAACTGTTCTAGAACAATGTGTTGGATGAATTCAATCCAGCGGACGCAGACCGATCACCAATGAGGGCGGTACGCGCCCGTCGGTGTCTCGGGGCAGGGTGATGGTTTTGTCGATGGCGCGCATCACGGCTTCATCCCAGGCGGCGTTGCCGCTGCTCTTGATGAGCTTGCGTGAGGTGATGGTGCCGTCGGGTGAAGTGTTCACTTCTACCTCGGCGCGGGGGTTGCCAGGGGCGACGTCGGTGAACACCACATTGGGCCTGATGCGCGCGGCCACCTTGGCGCCGTAGCCCGGTTTTGGGCCGCTCGACTGTAGAGCCGTGCCTGTGCTTTGTTGCCCACCACTGGCGCCGGCCTGGCCCATTACGCGGGCCATATGTTCGTCGCGCAGTTGCGTCAGGCGCTTTTCTTCGGCGGCGTCCTTCCGCTGTTGCTCGCGCTTTTGTTCGGCCAGCTTTTGTTGACGCTCTTTTTCGTCGGCGGCTTTTTCCGCTGCGGCTTTTTTCTCCGCTGCGGCCTTCTCGGCGGCCTTCGCAGCTGCCAGTTTCTTCGCTTCTTCCTCGCGCGCCTTTTTCTCGACTTCGGCTTTTTTCTTCGCCTGTCCGGTGGCGATGTCGGCCTGGTTGGGTGCGGGCGGCGGTGGTGCGGGCGCGGGCGCCGGGGCGGGTTTGGGTGCCGGTGTGGGTGGTGCTGGCTGGGGCGCGGGTGTCGGAGGCGGTGGCGCCACCGCGCGCGGGGCGGCCTGTACCGGCAGTCGCGACCAGAGTTCGGCTTCGACCGTGACGGGTTCGGCGTCGTGCTGCCACTGCACGCCGAAGGTGAGCGCAATCACCAGCAGACCATGCGCGACGAGCGCCAGACCCATAGGCCCGAGCCAGCGGCCGCTCGGTGGCGGCGCGAGGTCGAGGTGGTCGGCGGTGGACTGCATGGTTGTTTAGCGAAGACTCAGCGGGTGGTTTCTACCGAAAGACCCACACGGGCTACGTTGGCTTCTTGAAGCGCCTTGATGACTTTCACCACCGAGTCGTACTTGACGTTTTTGTCTGCGCTGATCACCACAGGGACACCCCCTTGCGGAGCGGGGCCTCCACGAGCCTGCAGTTGCTGGACGCGCGCTACAAGATCGCTAGCGGAAACCGGTTGAGGCTGGGAAGATCCTTCGCGCACCTGCAATTGCTCGTCCTTGTCGATCATCACCGCCACGAAACGGTCGGGCTGGCGCCCCGCCTGGCCCACGCTGGGCAGTGCGATCTGGCTGGGCGTGATCAGCGGGGCCGTGACCATGAAGATGATCAGCAGCACGAGCATCACATCGATGAACGGGACCATGTTGATCTCGTTGATGGTGCGACGGCCCCGACCGCGTGAAGAAACGGCGGGCATGTTCAGTGTCCCGAGGGGGTTTGTGTCTGAGCGCCCAGGTTGCGCTGCAGGATGTTGGAGAACTCTTCCATGAAGGTCTCCATGGCATTGGCCACGCGGTCGATGTCGTGCGCGAAGCGGTTGTAGAACACGACGGCGGGGATGGCGGCGAACAGGCCAATGGCGGTGGCCACGAGCGCCTCGGCGATACCGGGCGCCACGGTGGCCAGAGTCACCTGGGCCAGCGCTGCCAAGCCGGTGAACGCGTGCATGATGCCCCACACGGTGCCGAACAGTCCCACGTATGGCGAGACCGAACCCACCGAAGCCAGGAACGAGAGGTTGGTTTCCAGCACGTCGAGTTCGCGCTGGAAGCTCGCGCGCATGGCGCGGCGCGCGCCGTCGAGCAGGGCGCCGTTGTCGGTGATGCGGCGCTCGCGCAGCTTCTGGTATTCGCGCATGCCGCTGGCAAAAATGCGTTCCATGGGGCCACCGTGTTTGGCGCTTTGGGCTGCAGCGGCATACAGGTCGTTGAGGTTGGTGCCCGACCAGAACTCGCGTTCAAAGTCGTCGTTGTGGGCGCGCACGCGCTTGAGCGAGAACACCTTGCGGAAGATGGCGGCCCAGCTCATGACGGACACGACCATGAGCAGCACCACCACGGCCTGCACCACCCAGCTGGCGTTGAGCATCAATTGAACGATGGAGAGATCTTGGTTCATGGGTGTTCAGAGAGGGCGGGTCGTGAAGAAGTTTCAGCGTGGCAGTTTGAGCGCGGCCATCACGGCGGGCGGTATGCGTTGCGGGCGCAGCTGGCGGTCGTCGACCCAGCCGATGCGGATGGTGCCGCTGCAGAGCAGTTGGGCTGGCGCATCGCCTGCACTGCCTTGCTGCGGTTTCAGGAGCGCGGTCTGCTCGATTGTCATGGACGCACGGCCTGCTTCCACCACCCGTGCTGTAACCAGAAGCAAATCATCGAGCCGCGCGGGCCGGTGGTATTGCAGCTGGGTGTGGGTGACGACGAACATGCCGCCGAGTTGCTCGCGCAGGCGTTGTTGTTCCACGCCCAGGGCGCGCAGCCATTCGGTGCGGGCGCGTTCGAAAAATTTCAGATAGTTCGCGTAAAACACGATGCCGCCCGCATCGGTGTCTTCCCAGTACACGCGCACGGGCCACGTGAACAGTGCCCCCACGCTCCCCGCTTCGCGTGGTTCGCTGCCCCCCGAGGGGGCTGGCCCCGCCTTGGGGCGGCCCGGCGGCGGGGCCGTCGCAGTGCTGTGCGGCAGGCTCACAGCGCTTGCTCCAGACGGGACACCGCCTCACGAAGCTGAGCCATCGAATTGGCGGTGGAGAAGCGCAGGTAACGGCCAGGGTCGGCGCTGCCGAAGTCGCGCCCCGGCGTGGTGGCGAGTTGGCAGCGCTTCATGAGTTCGAAGGCCAACGCCCAGCTGCCGCCCTCATCGGGTCGCGAGCCTTGCGGAGGAATGCCCCAGCGCTGGCACAGCCCGGTCACGTCGGCCCAGGCGTAGAAAGCGCCGTCGGGCATCACCGGCACGGTCAGGCCCAGGCGGTTGAGTTCGGGGATGAAATAGTCGCGCCGCGCCTTGAATTCGCTGCGCCGGCGCTCGTATTCGGCCAGGCTGTCGGGCTCGAAGCAGGCCAGGGCTGCGTGTTGTGCGATGGTGCTGGCACAGATGAAGAGGTTCTGCGCCAGACGCTCCACTGCGGGCACCAGCGCGGGCGGCAACACCAGCCAGCCCAGGCGCCAGCCGGTCATGTTGAAGTACTTGCTGAAGCTGTTGATGCTGATGACTTCATCGCCCAGACCGTCGGGCAGGCCAAGCGCGCTGTGGCCGAATTCATCGTCGTAGCTCAGGCCGAGGTAGATCTCGTCGATCAGGGTCACGCCGTCTTTGGAATGCACGAAGCGCGCGATGCGTTCGAGCTCGTCGCGGGCAATCGAGGTGCCGGTGGGGTTGGAGGGTGAGGCCAGCAGCACGCCGCGTGTGGCGGGGTTCCAGTGCGCTTGCACTTGATCGGCGCTGAGCTGAAAACGTTGTTCGGGGCCGCTGGGAACCATCACCGCGCGGCCTTCGGCGGCCTGCACGAACTGGCGGTTGCACGGGTAGCTTGGGTCGGGCATGAGCACTTCGTCGCCGGCTTCAATGAGCGCGAGGCAAGCCAACTGCAAAGCGGCGGATGCGCCCGCGGTGACCACAATGCGGCTCGCGTCGATCGACAGCCCGAAACGGGTGGCGTACCAGGCGCTGATGGCCTCGCGCAAAGCGGGCAGGCCAAGCGCCTGCGTGTACTGGCTGCTGCCGCTGCGGATGGCGCGCTCGGCGGCGGCCATGACCAAGGGCGGGGCGGTGAAGTCCGGCTCGCCGATGTTGAGGTAGATCATCGAGCGGTCGCCCGGCTTGGCCTGGGCGGCCATGCGGGAAGCCGCCTTGGCCAGCTCCATCACGTAGAAGGGTTCGACGCGCTGCGCGCGCTGCGAAATCCTCACGGGGCGGCGTTTTTGCGGGCGCCGGGCTTGGAAGGCGCGGCGGCCACTTCAGCGGGGCGCAGCTGCGCGGCCAGCTGGTGCAGAACGCCGTTGACGTACTTGTGGCCGTCGGTGCCGCCGAACGATTTGGCCAGTTCGATGCACTCGTTGAGCACCACACGCCAGGGCACGTCCAGGCAGTGCTGGAACTCGTAGGCGCCGATCCACAGCACGCCGCGTTCAATCGGTGAGAGCTCGGTCAGCGGGCGATCGAGTGCGGGCTTGATCAGCGCATCCAGCGCTTCGGCCTGGTTGACGCAGCCGTGCAGCAGTGCGTCGAAGTGCACGCTGTCGCACTTGTGGAAGCCGGCCAGGTCGCGCGTGAACGCGTCGATGTCGCTGGCGGCGTTGCGGCCCACCAGGTGCTGGTAGATCGCCTGCAAGGCGAACTCGCGGGCGCGGGTGCGGGCCGATTTGTCGGCGGCCTTGCGACCGGTCAAGCCGCTCTTGGCGCCTTCGCTGGCGGTGGAGGGGAGTTCTGTGGACATGTTCAACCGATCTCTTGAAGCAGGTGGGCCATTTCGACCGCCACACGGGCCGCGTCGCGGCCTTTGTCGGTCTTGCGGGCGATGGCCTGTTCCAGCGTTTCGGTGGTCAGGATGGCGTTGGCGATGGGGATCTGGTAGTCCAGCGCCAGGCGTGTGACGCCGGCGCCGGATTCGTTGGCCACCAGTTCGAAGTGGTAGGTCTCGCCGCGGATGATGCAGCCCAGGGCGATGAGCGCGTCGAAGTCGTCGCGCTCGGCCATGGCCTGCAGGGCCACAGGCACCTCAAGCGCGCCGGGCACCTTGACGTGGGCGATGTTTTTTTCTTGCACACCGAGTGCGAGCAGCTCTGCGAGGCAGGCGGCATACAGCGCGTCGGTGATGGGTTCGTTGAAGCGGGCCTGAACGATCCCGATGCTGAGCTTCTTGCCGTCGAGCAAGTCAGCTGTGCCTTTGTCTGCGCCGAACATGTGCGGCTCCGTTTCTTCTTGAAGGGGTGAAAGGGGTCAGCCGTTGCGGCTGAGGTACCCGGTGATTTCCAGGCCGTAGCCGGTCATGCTGGGCATGCGGCGCGGGTTGCCCATGAGGCGCATTTTGTGCACGCCGCATTCGCGCAATATCTGCGCGCCCACGCCGTAGGTGCGCAGGTCCATGCGGCCGCGCTCGGGCGCCTGGGCCGAACGGGCGGTGCCTTCAAACTGGGCCAGCAATTGCGCGGCCGTCTCGCCGCAGTTGAGCAGCACGGCCACGCCGGCGCCGGCTTCGCTGATGTGGCGCAGGCTGGCTTCCAGGCTCCAGCTGTGCATGGAGCGGCCGACTTCCAGCGCGTCGAGCACCGACAGCGGCTCGTGCACACGCACGTCCACCGAGTGGTCTGGATTCCACTGGCCCTTGACCAGTGCCAGGTGCAGGGCGCCACTGGGCTCGTCGCGGAAGGCGGTCACGTTGAATTCGCCAAAGGCCGTGTTCAAAGGGCGCGTTCCGAGCTTGTGCACCAGGCTTTCGTTGCGGCTGCGGTGCTCGATCAGATCGGCAATGGTGCCGATCTTCAGACCGTGCTCGGCAGCGAACAACTGCAGGTCGGGCAGGCGGGCCATGGTGCCGTCGTCCTTCATGATTTCGCAGATGACGGCGCTGGGGCTGCAGCCGGCCATGGCGGCCAGATCACAGCCCGCTTCGGTGTGACCGGCGCGCATGAGCACGCCGCCTTCCACGGCCTGCAGCGGGAAGATGTGGCCTGGCTGCACCAGGTCGGTGGCCACGGCATTTGGCGCTACCGCCACCTGCACCGTGCGTGCGCGGTCGGCGGCCGAAATGCCGGTGGTCACGCCCTCGGCGGCTTCAATGGAGATGGTGAAGGCAGTGCCCATCTTGGTGCCGTTGCGCGGGACCATGGGCGGGAGCCGCAGGCGCTCGCAGCGCTCCTGGGTCAGCGTGAGACAGATCAGGCCGCGACCAAAACGGGCCATGAAATTGATGGTCTCGGGCGTCACGTGGTCGGCCGCGAGCACCAGGTCGCCTTCGTTTTCACGGTCTTCTTCGTCGACCAGGATCACCATGCGCCCGGCGCGCATGTCGGCCACGATGTCTTCCACAGGGGAGATGGCCACCGGGGCCAGGGTTTCAGGCGCGTTCATGCGATTTCCTTGAGAGTGATATGACCGGCGCTGAGCATGCGCTCGACATAGCGCGCCACGGTGTCGATTTCCAGGTTGACCGGACTGCCGTCGGTCAATTGGCCCAGCGAGGTGTTTTGCACCGTGTGGGGAATGAGGTTGATGCTGAATTCACAACCGTCGGCGAGGTCCTGAACCGAATTGACGGTGAGGCTGACGCCGTTGACGGTGATGGAGCCCTTGTAGGCCAGGTACTTGCCGAGGTCGTGCGGCGCCATCACGCACAGTTCCCAGCTCTCGCCCACCTGGGCAAAGCGGGTCACCCGCCCGACACCGTCCACATGCCCGGAGACGATGTGCCCGCCCAGCCGGTCGTGCGCGCGCAGGGCTTTTTCCAGGTTGATGCGGTAGCCGGTCTGCGCCAATCCGGTGGTGCGGGCCAGGGATTCAGCGGAGATGTCGATGGTGAAATGCTGCTGGGGCAGATCCAGCGAGGTCACGGTCATGCAGGCGCCGTTGAGCGCAATGCTGTCGCCCAAGCCAACGTCATCCAGGTACCCGGGGGGTGCCTCGATCGTGAGTCGCTTGCCATGGTCCAAAGAGCTGCCCAGGTCGTGGAGGGCGGCGATGCGCCCCACGCCGGTGATGATGCCGGTAAACATCGGGCTATTTTCGCAGGGTTTGCGAGACTGTTCGATTTAGAGGGTGCTTTGTTGCCTGTGCCTTGATTATCGGTTCCAGCACTCCATCGGTCCCAGGGGATTCGGTACGTCCGCTGTGGGAACTTGCGTCCGGGTGCCTGCTTGATCGATCCGGAAGGAAGTACATCGGTCGCTCGCTTGAGGCGCGTTGGGGATCGCTGTCAAGTTGTAGGCTATGCCGTTGTTGGAGAAGACGTTGATGTTGTAGCGGCTGCCTTCGACGAACAGTACACCCGGTGGAATGGCTGCCGCCAGCGGGTAGGTGCCCTGAGCGGTGGCAGTTCGCTCCATCCACTGCGCAGTCTGCAAGAGCGCCGCGCGCGCGTTGGCGCGGTGGCTTCGCATCACAAATTCGTTGTAACTGGGCAATGCCACGGCGGCGAGCAAGGCCACCACGGCCACCGCGATCATCACTTCGATCAACGTGAATCCGGCGTTTGAGCGGCGAAGTCCAGACTTCATCGCACTTCCCGCCAGTCCGCGCGGGCACCGCGGCTGGTTCCCAAAAGTATCCCATTCCGATCTATGCAGCCGCTGCCGGAGCATTCCGGTGGTGGTTGTACGCAGCCGCTTCCGGTGCATGACGGCGGAGGGGGGGCATCGCCAGGCGTTCCCCCGCCGAATGAGAGGAGTTCCTCGATAGCTCTGGACTTCTCAATTTCCACATGTTCGTCGGACGTCACCAGCATACTTGTCGCCTTGGTTAGGTTTGCCGTGGCGTCGCTGCTGAAGAACACAGGCGAAGACGAGGGTCTCCCCGTGATCATGTTCAGCACTGTGATTCGGCCTTGTCCAGCGGCTGCCTGAGGGCTGCAGCTTTCGCCACCGGCCGTGGGCGACGGAGCCATGCTGGGGATGATCACCCGCTGGCCTTGCAGCACGCTGGGCGGATTGAGCACACGTTCACCACCGAGCGGCAGGTCCAAGAACCAGCCGCGTTTTGCCGTGTTGTCGGTACGCGAATAGGCAATGGTGTTGTCAGTGGAGTTGGAGAAGATCGTGTCGATCACGTCTCCATCGGTCTCCGTTTTGGTGACCGCTGTGGTGATGCTCTGCTGCACCAGCGCACTACGACCTATTGGGACAGGGTGGGCATTGGCCAGCTTGACCAGCTTGGCGTCCTTGTCGGGACCCTCGGTGATGGGCGTGAAGGTGCTCTTGTCCCAAACCGAGTACATCGTCTGCACGGCGGCGTTCGCCGGGTCACTCGGCTGTATGTTCTGGCCGGTACCGAACATGACCTGAACCCCGCCCATGGGATGGCTCATGATCAGAGGTGCGGTCGTGATAGGTTGCACTTTTGACGCAGCGTCCCGCGCCGCAAACAGCGGCTTGCAGGCCGTGGAGTCCTTGCAGGTAACTGCCGCGCCGTCCCAGCCGCTCACACCCCACTCGGTGTCGTTTTTGCTCGAAAGGTCGAATTTCCACAGTTGCCCTTGCAAGTCACCGGCGTAGGCGATGTCGATCGTGCCATTGGCGTTGAGGTCGACCAGTCGAGGCGGTGCCAAGCCATTCGATGCACTGGTGGTGGAGTTGGCCACGATGCTCCGCAGGCTGCGATCACCATCCAGGTACTGGATCAGCAAGACCGGCCGCTCGTTGAAGCTGTTGACGCCATTTCCCAACACCACCGCCCAGCGCTTGTTGTTGAGTTTGACGATTTGTTCACTGCGCCCGCCAGACAGGTTGTCGGTCACGGGCGCTCCGTAGATGTGGCCGACGTCCTGATGGCCGACGAATGTGCCGCTGGAGTTAGCGGGGAATGTTCGGTCCAACCAGACCGATGTGTTGCTCACGTTGGTGGGGTCGGTCACATCCACGACAAAAAATCCGCGGCCACCACCGCCCAGCCCACTGATCAAAACGGTGCGCCAAACAGGGGTAGTGATCTGGTTGGCGACCCAGCTTGTATCGACATCCCCGGTGAATGGGTGACCGTCCACAAAGGGCCTGTGGGTGTATTGAGGCAAGGTGTACTCGCGCAACCCTGCGTACGCGGCGCGTGGCACATAGGCAAAACGTTCTGTACCGGTGGCGCCATCAAATGCGTGCAGCATGCCGCCGTTGGCACCGATGTAGACCGTTTCTGACCGGTTGATGTGCGTCGAACGGAAGCTGGTGTGACCGGCATGTTCGAACTTCAACCGCTTTGGAGCAGCCACCGTCCATAGATTGGAGTTGACGACCGTGCCCATGCGGGATGCACGCTGGCGAAAACTGCCGGCCGGCGCCTCGCGTGACCTGTCTCCGCGGAGGTAGTCCACTCTTTGCCCGCCCACGGTGGCTGTGTCGGAGCCGCGCAATGCGGTTTGTTGCTCTGAGCTCAGCGATGCCCAGTTGAAGTTGATACCTGCTGTGTCCGAATGCGAGAGGATGCGCCGGTCTGTCCAGTTGAGCCCGACGGCATCGAGTTTGGAGGACGCTGTCCACAGGGGCAGCGTATCTACCGTTCGAGTGGTCGCGCTGATGTTGTAGGCCTCCACGTCACCGCTGAAGCGCTCCATGTTGTAGCTGGCCAGATAGATACGGCCATCGGTACGAAGTTGAGTGGAGTTGGCGGCAATGCTCACGCGAGCCCGCCCGTTCTCTGAAGAGAGGCCTTCCAGAATGCCCTTGAACGCATTCACCAGAGACTGAGCATCAGGCGCAGGGATGAATCGGCCACGGCTGTTGAGTGCCGTGTGCCACAGGTCGGCCTTGCGCGCGTCGGCGCGTATTTCATAGTTGGCGCCTCCGTCGCAGGGAAGGTTGCCTGCCCCGCTGACTGAGGCATTGCAGAAAGGCGTGACCCAGGCCTTGTCTCCTTTGATGAGGGGGGCGAGGCCAGAAAAGGTATCGCCCATCCAGGTGGGATAAGAGGCGTTCGTCGACCATTGGGCGGCGCTTTTGAACCCAATGGTGTAAGTCACCATGTGTTGCCAGGTGGCAGGGTTGTTGCGAGGGTTCCAGTAGCTCTCCAGTTCGGCTGGCGCACTGGTTGTACCGAAGTTTTGTTTGGGAAACTGCTCGGCCGGCATGGGTTTGAGATCGTTGGGAATGCTCGGTTGCAGATCGCGTGACCAGTAGTAGAAAGCCAGATCCGACAAGGTGCTGAGCGTGGAACTGCCCCAGATGTCGCGGTAGAGTTTGGTCTGCGTGTTGGCGGCGGCGACGGAATAGACCGTGCCGTCTGGCAGAACAGTGTCGGTTCCATCGGCATTGCCGCCGCGAACAATGGGGGTGCCGGGTGGGCCAGACGTATCACGCTCGCCCGAGGCCCAAGAGTGGCCGTACTCTCCATCGGTCATGAGGATGTGATAAGACCTGCGGCAGGACAGCACTGGCTGCTCTTCCACGCCTGGATCCACTGACCATGGGCTGTTGATGCCCAGACCCGTCGCGCTGAGATACTGACCGGCGTTGTCCATCATGAAGTGAGAGGGTGTGCCCCGAACGATCGCGATGGAATCAACCCAGTTGAAGAAATTGGTGCGGTGTTGCCCGGCAAGACGTCGCATGCCGTTGTATCCGCGGCAGATGCCGGTGGTGCTGGTGCTGCTTCCTGGAATGGTGTTGCAGCCATGCATGGATTGCCACGCCAGCCGGATCTGGTTGTCGGGCAGGTTGCTCGCGGCAAAAGTGGCCTTGAGCGCGGTGCGCAGTTCGGCAACGCCGGTGGAGCCCATGCTGGTGGAGTTGTCCACCGAGACGATGATGTTGGGTGCCGGCTCGCGGGGTAATGAGGGTGGTGCCTGGGAGAGCAACAAAGGTCCCGCCACGACCGCCTGACTGCAGCCTGCAACAGTCAAGAAAACAGCGCGTCGAGTGAATGTATTGAACGGCATTGCTGGTTCTCGCTTTCAGTCGAAATCTCTTTCCAGATATGGAACGAATACAGAGCGCAGCCGCACCTGGGTGCCAGGTTTTCGGCCTTGCACATAGGCGGTGATGCGGTAGACAAAAGGGTGATCGCCAACAGGCAATGGCATGGAAGCGGCGGTACCTTCGTTGGTGAAGATTTCGGGATGGCGGAAAACTTCAACCCAGTACCACGCCTGACCAGCCGTGAGCAGGGGGTTGCCGGCCGCTCGCGGGTTCGCTCCTGTGAACTGGCCATAGGTGGCGCCTGCTGCCTGCATGTTGGCCAGCTGTGTAGTCCACGCACCTGCTTTTTGCAGCGTGTCTGTGGAATCCGGTAGGCATATGCCCTGTTTGCAGATCTTGCTAAAGCCACTGGCTACACGGGAGGTGATGATGTCGAGGTCGTCATCGCCCTTGCCGAGCGGGAAATACACAGTATTCGGCGCGCGGCATCCGGTGAAGGTCGCGTTCCCTGCGCAGGGTTGACCGTCAAATTGACGACCGCTGATGTCCATTTCTGCGTCACGAATCAGCGCTTCGGCAGCAGCGAAAGCGCGCTCGTGGTCGCTTTCGCTACCCACCAGTTTTTCGTTTAGCCAACCCACACGGTTGCTGGCTAGCAGCACGAGAGTGGTGAGCAACAGCATCACCATGACAACCACCAGCGCAATGCCGCACTGGGATGAAGTGTGAGCGCGACGGCGGGGCTTCATAGCGCGATGTTCCTGAGACTGAACACCCGCACGAACACGCGGCGGATACGACCATCGTTGGCGATGGCTTCGCCATTGCAGCCTGCAACGGCTTGGCCGGTGTGTCCGCCAACCAGCCCTGCCATGCGCATGCACACCATGATCGCTTCCACCGAGTTCCACTCGTTTGCGGTCCAGGCTGGGCTGGCGTCCTCGTATTGCAGGTTGTCGTTGATGCGTCGGCCGTAGCGCACTTGAAAGTCTTCAACGCCAGAGATCAAGGGCCCGGGGATACCGCTTCCGGAGCCCAGACAGCGCAAGTTCTGATCGACCACCTCGAACCGGTTGTTGATGGCCACATCGGAGTTCACGTTTTGGCCCAGACAATCTGCGGCGCTCAGCGAAACTTCGCTGTCGTGGCTGATCTGAAGTACATCGGGATTGTTGTTGCCTCCATCGACGCCGTTCACAGCCTGTGGCAGCGTCACGGTTCCATACCCTGCGAACTTGTCGGTGAAAGTGACCAGGCCATTCCCGTTGTCGACCAACCTCACGGCGCCTGCCTGACGAATGTGGTGGCCGAGGGTCCGAAATGCCATGGCTGCATCCTGATGCAGTCGTGTGCTGTCGCCGAGTGTGGCCGATGCAGACCGGGTGGGGGCAAAGCTGCCGACAGCAGCGACCGACACGAGGGCGCCAATCGTCAGCCCCACCAACAGTTCGATCAGGCTCACGCCCGCTTCACGCGCGGGGTGTGGGTCGAGAAGCGGGCGCGCTTTCATGGTCGTATGTAGACAAGGTGGCAAATGAAGTTCGCGGGGCAAGTGAAGTTGGCCATGCCGGTGCCCACAGCACCGGCGGCATCGGTCACGGCGTCGGCGCGTGTGAAAAGCGCGCCTTCCGCCTGGTTCGCCAAAGCCTTGTTCTTGCCCTCGAGTTCTGTCCAGCGCACCAACACGCCGAACTGGTTGGAGTCGGTGTCCGAGCGGAACACCTGGGCGTCGCCATTGGGCAGTAGCCTTCCGAGGTTCAGTTTCCATGCCCTCAGGTCAAAGGCGGCGAGGTCGTTCCCGTTGCAGGCGCTGGCCCGGCAGTCGGTGACTGCGGCTGCCGGCGCGCCCCAAACGGTGACGTAGGGGTTGGGATTGGGATTGGTTCGGCGAACGATCGCATTGCTCTGCATACGCTCGGCCAGATCGTTGGCCAGTTGGACTGCCACCGCTCTCGCATTGGTATTTCGCGACTCGGTAAGCGCGCTCATCTGGAGCCTCGCCAAGCCCAGCACGCCCAGGGAAAGCACCAGCAAGGCAATCAGCGCCTCGATCATGGCGATGCCGCGCTGCTCCGAGTTGCCTGGGTGGCGCGAGAGGCGCGTATTCATATCGGGCCACCAGGTAGGCACACGATTGGTCCACGCAACGTGCGCAAGCGACCGCTGTTGGCAACGCAGAGAAGCAAGCCATTTGCGGCGGTCAAACCTGCACCTGCAGGAAAAATTTCGATGCGAGCGGGCTGTGTCGCTTGTCCGAAACGGTCGATGGCGAAGGCGTCATTGGCTGGTGCCCGGCGCATCACAGTGCCGGGCTTGCCTTGCACTTCGTGCAGCAAAGTTTCACCTGCATCGAAGACGTTGTTCGAGTTGAGATCTGCAAACACGCTCCATCCGCAGTCCCAGTCCGTTGCAGCTGCGGCATTTGGGCATGGAGCTGTACGAATCAGCCCCACCCGCTGTCCCCGCGTGATCGCCTCGACCTTGGCCAAGGCGATCGACGCCAGCATCTCCTCTCGCAGGCTTTCTACGCGGTGCCTGCGGATGGCTTCTGCGAAGCTGGGCGCAGCCAGGGAAGCCAGGACCGCCAGCATGGCCACCACCACCATCAACTCAATCAGCGTGAAGCCTTTGGAGCGAAGTGCTTCAACGGGATGGTGTGCCTTGATCCGAAACATGCCCGGACTCTAGCAAGCATTTTTGAATACTTAAGTGATTACTCGACGGCTGCAGTTAAAAGGAAGATCAGCGGGGTTAATACTATATTTTCAGTATTTTTCTGTTGATGAAGTCGCGTGATGGGCTTGAACGCTCAGCTGCGAGGTCTTTCTACGGCTCAAGCTTGGCTGGCCTGCAGGAAGACGTCCCGCCCTCGTACTCGGGCAAGTATGCGGAGGTCATCACCCACGCTGTCCGCCGATGTGAAGTTCAATCCGATACCGTCCTGCAGCCGCTGCAGCGGCCCGAAGCTGGAAACTCCAGCGCCTTGCCCTAGCAGCTTGGGAGCCAGATACAGCAACAACTCGTCGACCAATCCTTCTCGCAAGAAGGATCCGTTGAGCTTGTGGCCGGCCTCCACATGCAGCTCGTTCACTTCGCGCCGTCCCAAGTCCCGTAGCACGGCTGCCAGATCCACCTTGTTGGTGGCGCCGGGCATGTGCGTGAGCACGGCGCCGCGTTCCTGCAACGCCACTTGTTTCCTCGAATCAAGTGCCGCGTGGTAGATCCAGACCTGGCGCTTCAACCCTCCAGCCATCGGCTCGAACAGGCGAGCCGCCAGGGGCGTGTTGAGATCGCTGTCCACCACCACGAGGTGTGGTTGGCGGGTGGTGCCAGCCAGTCTGACATCCAGCCGAGGATCGTCCTTCAGTACCGTGCCAATGCCTGTCAGTACCGCGCTGGCACGTGCCCGCCAAGCGTGTCCATCGGCACGGGAATGTTCGCCCGTGATCCACTGGCTGACACCGTTGTCCAATGCGCTTGTGCCGTCGAGCGAGGCGGCCATCTTCATGCGTACCCAGGGAGTACCGCGGATCATGCGGCTGAAAAAACCGATGTTGAGTTCGCGTGACGCCTGCGCAGCATCGCTTTCGGGCGAAAGCAACGCCACTTCAATGCCCGCAGCCTGCAGCCGAGCCATGCCTTGACCAGCCACCAGCGGATTGGGGTCAATTGTTGCCACGACCACCTTGGCCACTTGGGCTTCGACCAATGCGTCACAACAGGGAGGGGTGCGCCCATGGTGAGAGCAGGGTTCCAGCGTGACCAGTACCGTGGCCCCGCGCACATCTGCTCCAGCCAGTCGGGCCGCTTGCAATGCCACTATTTCAGCGTGGGGGCCGCCTGCTTGCTGGGTGTGACCATCAAAAACCGAGCCTTTGCGCGTGATGATGCGACAAGCGACGCGGGGGTTCGGTTCAGACAGGCCTATTGAAGTTGCAGCCTTGCTGATCACTGCTTCCCAGTCATTCATGGCATTGTCCACAGGCTTGGAGGGATTCATGGCTGCTGTCGTTGGAGTTTGAGGTTTCAGCATGGGAGCGTCACGGCTGTTTTATCCGAACCATGGGTACCCTGAGTCGAGACAAAACCGTCTGTCTGGAGCGTCTAGCCTCCGGTCACATGTAGAAACAAGTGGTTGGGGTCGCTCGATAGTATGGATACGGGGTTGGGTGTCTCCAACACGCGCATTAGAGGCCGAGGGCGGCGGTTTTTGATTGATCATGAACAACCATTCAGGGTTTACCCTTATCGAGCTCCTTATTGTCATGGCGGTGGCGGCCGTGCTTTTGGGTCTTGGGGTTCCGAGCTTGCGCAGCACCATCCAGACGAACAGGATAGCGACGGTCTCCAATGACCTCATCAGTGCACTGCAGTTTGCCAAGAGCGAGTCCATTCGCCGAGGTGAGGATGTGACTGTCTGCTCAACTACAGATGCTGCGTGCGTGGGAGGTTGGGCTGGCGGATGGTTGGTCAGGAACGCGGCGGGCACCATTCGAGTATGGCCACCCGCCAGACAAGGGGTGACGATCGCCGTGGGCGGGCCAGTGGTTTTCAACGCTCTCGGTTCGGCGTCTGCGGGGCGGTGCTTTCAAGTCAACCTCGATACCTTGCAGCGCAGCGTGACAGTGGGCGCTGGGGGGCGGATAGGCAGTGCAGTGGCTGCGTGCCCCTGAACGTTGATGTGCTCCAAGGAATTTTCGTGACACGCTCACAACCCACATTTGTTCGTCCATCCAGGCAATCTGGCGTCAGCCTGATCGAAGTGCTTGTGTCCGTTTTGCTGCTCACGTTCGGGATCGTGGGAATGGCGGGGTTGCAGTTCAACGGAACCAAGTTCAATCACGGTGCCTATCTTCGCTCTCAGGGCACCAGTCTTGCCTACGACGTAGCCGACAGGATGAGAGCCAACCTGGCGGAGAGCTACCTCACCGGATTTGTAGATGTCTTTGACGCCGGGGTTGGCCCGGCGTGTGGAGCAGCATTGGGCGCTGCCACCGCGCTGCGCGATGTCAATCAGTGGAAGAGTTGTGTCGAAACGGTCTTGCCGCAGGGAAGCGGGCGGGTGTCTCGCCTGGCGAGTGGCGCTGCCTATGTCGATCAGTGC
>NZ_JBLYYB010000233.1:0-8313 GCF_048549895.1 Hydrogenophaga sp. | reverse complement strand
GGGTGGTGCGCCGTCCCATTTGCCGAAGTTCTGCGTGTTGTGGCAGTAGGTGCAGTTCACCCCCAGCGAGGCCGACATGTGCGTCATGAGTGCATAGGTCTTCTCGGTGCGCTGGATGCTTTCACCCTGACCGCCGCTGGTGGGCAGGGCCTTGGTGGCGTTCACCCGGATCGGCTCGTCTTTGAGCAGGTAGGACGTGAAAGGATCGTAGGGCAGCGAGGCCAGCTTCACGCTGTCGGCCGGCGTGTTCTGCCCGGTCTTGTTGCCCATGAAGTTGGAGCCGTAGGGCTGGCTGTCGGCGGTGAACCAGATCTCCTTGGGCACCGGGTTGCCGCGGTGGCAGGTGTAGCAGGTCACACCGGTCTCGGCCACGTGGGCTTTCCAGTCGGTGTTGATGTGCTGCGTCATCTGCACCATGCGCCGCGCCACCACCTTGGTGTAGAGGCTGTCGTCGGCGAAGTTGGCACCGTTGTGGCAGTAGTTGCAGCCCTGCTCGGGCGACACCCAGGCCGTCATGTTGACCATGAGGCGGGTGAACTCGCCCACGCTCAGGTCGCCCAGCACCTTGACGTTCTGGTAGATCGCGCCGGCCTTGGGGCCGTCGGCGCTGGCCGGCGGTTGCGCGGCGGGCACCTGGTTGGCTGCGACCACATCGGCCTGCACGCGCGGGTTGTAGACCTGGACCATGCCGGTGCCCCGGTAGCCGTGCTGCACCGTGTCCATGGGAGGGCGCTCGCAGCCACCGAGCAGGACCAGCGATCCGAGCGCCAGCGCGCCCAGCCACATGCGGTTCTTGAAGATGGAGGTGTTCATCACTTGGCTCCTGGTGCGAGTGCCGGATCCATCACGGCGGGAAACACATCGGGGTAGGGCGGTGCAACACCGTGCTTGATGGCCCACAGGTACCAGTTGTCCACCACGGTGCCGGTCAGCAGGATGCCGATGCCACCCACCAGCGGGCACAACACAGCGAACCACCAGGCCCAGCGGTGAATGGATTCCATCGTGGCGTTGAAGCCCATGGTCCAGCGCCAGAACAGCGCGGCGCGTTCGCTGGCTGTGCCGCGGTCGACGATTTGTTCGATCTCGCGTTCACCGCCAAAGCGGCTCACCGCGAGGATGGTGGCGCCGTGCATCGCAAACAGCAGGGTGGAGCCGTACAGGAAGGCGATCGAGAGCGCGTGGAAGGGGTTGTAGAACAGGTTGCCGTAGCGCAGCGAGAAGGCGGCCGTCCAGTCCAGGTGGGGGAAGATGCCGAAGGGCACGGCCTCGCTCCACGAGCCCATGAGCACCGGGCGAATCAGGCCGAGCACCAGGAAGAGCCAGATGGCGGCGGCAAAGGCCCAGGCCACGTGCGTGCCCATGCCCAGGGCCCGCGCGCGGCGGTAGGTGCGCGCCCACCACAGGATCACCGAGATCGTGAGGAACAGACCCGCGATCTGCCACCACCCGCCCGCGTTGAGCGGGGCCAGGCCCAGACCAGCGCCGGCCGCTGGCGGCTCCAGCGAGAGCCAGAACAGCTGGCGCACGAACTGGATCGGGTCGTAGTTGACCGAGGCCAGCATGTTCATGCCCATGATGTTGAAGGCGATGATCCCGAAGAACAGCGCCGCCACGCCCAGGCTGCCGAGGTAGACGGGGCCGATCTGCGCGTTGCCGAAGCGCCCCAGCAGGTGAAAGATGAAGGGCTTGTCGCCGATGCGGGGGTCCTGTCCGTGACCGAGCTCGACGCCGTGGTGCACCGGCCCGACGGCCTGCACCGTTGTGAAGAGGTTTTGGTATTGCATGGTGTGCTCCTGTTCTTTTCTGACGGCTTCAGGACCAGATCGGCAGGTTCAGCCACCAGCCCCACCACTCGGGCCAGCCGCGGCTCCAGAACGGTCCGCTGATCACGATGCACAGCGCGCTGAACAGCACGGCAGCCAGCGCCAGGAACAGGCCCAGACGGTGGATGCCCAGGGTGCCGATGGAGTAACCGATGGTGTCGCGGAAGAAGGTGTCTTCGTGCTCGGGCGCCTTGACCTTTTCACCGGCGGCCGGGTTGGTGGCCGAGAGGATCAGCGAGCCGTGCAGCGAGAGCGCGAAGGTGGTGGCAAAGAAGAAACTCACCGCCAGCATGTGGGCCGGGTTGTAGTGGAAGTGCAGGTACTGGTAGCCCACGTTGGACACCCAGTCGAGGTGGCTGAAGATGCCGTAGGGGAAGCCGTGTCCCCAGGCGCCGAGCAACACCGGGCGGATCACCACCAGGGTCACATAAGCCAGGATGGCCACGCTGAAGGCAAAGGGCACGTGGTAGCCCATGCCCAGCTTGCGGCAGATCTCCACTTCGCGCAGTGCCCAGGATACAAACGCGCCGATCGCACACACCGTGATCAGCTGCCACAGACCGCCCTCCATCAGCGGCGCAAAGCGCAGGCCGTAGGAAAGGTCGGGGGGCGCGATGCTGATCTGCCAGAGGTTCCAGGTCGGGCCTTGCGAGGCGCCCCAGAGGATCATGGCGGTGCCGAGGAACGCGAAGAACAGCGTGGTGACACCAAAGAAGCCGACGTAGAACGGACCCACCCAGAAATCGAACAGGTCACCGCCAACCAGTGTTCCGCCTCGAACCCGGTATTTCTTTTCAAAATTGAGCATGGCCATGGTGCGGCCCTCCTGTCTCAGGTGGTTTGGACTTCGTACGTCTTTGCAAATGGGGGAGGGGAGCAGATGCTGCACTGGCCCACGCCAGTTTCAGCACCTGCACACCTCGGGCGAAGTCAGGACTTCGCTGCGGGGGTGGCCGCCGGCATGCTTTGCGCGGTCGGTGCGGCGGCCTTGGGGCCGTCCAGCCAGTTGAACTTGTTGGTGCTCAGCAGGATGAGGTGAATCATCACTGCGACACCGAACAGAAAAACGCCCTGCGCAACCATGGTGCGCACAGGATCGAAAAGGCGCCAGATTCTCCACATGATGGGATCTCCTTAAATCAAATGATGTGAGACATGAAGGTGTAGACCGCGGCATGCACGCCCGAGAAGATGCTGGTCTTGTGCTCCGCGCCAGGCAGCCAGAACTGCCAGTGCATGCCGACCAGTTGGCCCAGCACGGCAAGCGACAGCAACAGCAGGAAGCAAGGGGCAAAGATCAGGACAAACGAAAGCTTGTCTCCGCTCAGGGAAGGCTTATGGGCTTCATAAGACAGATCGTTCATGGCAGTTTTCCTTTCACGACAAAAAGGCCTTGTGGGTCAGAGCCAGGGCCGCCAGAACCACACCAGCAAATGGGCGACAACGGCGATGGCCGTGAACCCAATGAAGCCTTGGATGTAGTACTGGTGGAACTCCTGAGCTTCATCGTCCGTCAAGCCGGAAACAGATGTCCGTGTCGACATGGGATGCTCCTTTTCAATGTGGCCGTGAGGCCATCGATGCGCCCAGCCCGCGCACCATGGGCAGCTGCAGCGACATGCCGCAACGTGAGGTGGACCGGGCGCTTGCGCCCGAGTCGAAATGTGTTGTCCGGGTCATGCGAATTCCCCCAGGCCCATCGACTGGCCAGCGGTGTTCACATGCGATTCGTTGACGGCGGCCTCGCCGCTTTCGCGCGCCTGGCGCTCGGCCTCGTCGCGCAGCCGCTTGGCGGCCGAGATCTGCACCAGCACCGGCTGGTTGGAAATGAGCGCGTGCAACCGGGCCTGGGCCTTGTCGTCCCATGGGGTGGAGAGGCCGGCCACTTCGCCGCGCGCCAGCGTGGGGTCGACCTTGTCCATGTCGGTGCCCAGCGGCAGGATGTGGAACAGCGCGTCGAACAGCGCGTTGCACACCTCTTGAATAAGGTAGGTCGCGCCGCTGTAACCCATGAACGGGGTACCGGTGTGGCGGCGGATGATGGCGCCCGGGAACGAAGCCGGGATGTAGGTCGCCTTCATCGGCCCCTGGCTGCCGGCCTCGGCGAGGTACATGCGCTCGTTGTAGCTGCCGAAGAGAATCAGCGGCATCTTCGTGCGCACCAGTTCGCGCACCGCAGCGTTGTCGGTTTTCTCACCGGCCTTGCGCGAGACGGCGAACTTGCAGGGCATGCCCATCTCGGTTTCCAGGAAGTGCTGGATGCCGCGCGCATAGGTCTCACCGGCCACCACCGCGAAGCTGGCGGTGGCAAAGAAGTCTTGCGTCACCGAGCGCCACAGGTCCCACACCGGTTTGATGGTGGTGTGCTTCTCGCGCTCGATGAAGGGCTCCGGGTCCAGGCCCAGCAGCTCGCCGAGCGTGCGCAAAAACTTGGTGGTGCTGTGCAGGCCGATGGGGGCTTGCAGGTAGGGGCGGTCGAGTGCTTCGCAGAGCATGCGGCCGAATTCGCGGTACATGCAGATGTTCACGTCGGCCTCCACCAGGCGCGACACTTCCGAGAGGTGGCTGCCCAGCGGGAAGACCATGTTGATGTCGGCGCCGATGCCTTGCACCAGGCGGCGAATCTCGGCCAGGTCGCTCGGGCTGTTGAAGGTGCCGTAGCTCGGGCCGATGATGTTCACGCGCGGCTTCTCGCCAGCGGGGCGCTCGGCAAAGGGTTTGCGGGCCGGCACCTTCTTCATGCCGAACTCGCTCCAGAGCCAGAACATCGCGCGGTTGGCGCACTGCCACTGGTCTTCGTCGATGGTGCGCGGCAGGAAGCGCATGAGGTTGGTGCCCTCGGGCGTCACACCGCCGCCGATCATTTCGGCGATCGAGCCGGTGACCACCACGGCAGGCAGTTCGGGGTCGAGCACCGCGTGGGCGCGCTTCATCGAACCTTCGGTGCCTTCGCGGCCCAACTGCTCTTCGGCCAGGCCGGTCACCACGATCGGCAGCTCGTGCGGCGGCAGCGCATCGGTGTAGTGCAGCACGCTGGTCACGGGCAGGTTCTCGCAGCCCACCGGGCCGTCAATGACCACCTGCAGGCCCTTGATGGCGGTGAACACATAGACGGCACCCCAGTAGCCGCCAGCGCGATCGTGGTCAAGGACTAGCATGTACAGCTCCCAACACAAGCCCGTTCGGGCTGAGCCTG
The DNA here is from genome assembly GCF_048549895.1 of Hydrogenophaga sp. Taxonomy (GTDB): domain Bacteria; phylum Pseudomonadota; class Gammaproteobacteria; order Burkholderiales; family Burkholderiaceae_C; genus Hydrogenophaga. The sequence continues at coordinate 3,291 of NZ_JBLYYB010000233.1, read as the reverse complement.
TCGAAGCCATGCCCAGGTGATGGTGAGCCCTTCGACAAGCTCAGGGCGAACGGAAGTGGAGGCGGTCGAGAGGGTGTTCATGAGCCCATCTCCTCGGCTTTGCGCTTCTTCGCCTGCTTGTCCAGCTGGCGGCGCTGTTCCTTGCGGAAGTCTGGAAAATCTTTCGGCACGTCTTCCCACACACCGGCCTTGTCGCCGTTGCCCACGCTGCCAAAGAAGTCCTTCATCTGGTCGAAGCGGTGCTGGTTGCCCATGGCGGCGTTGATCACCTGGATCAGCGAGCCGGCACCGGCCACGCCCATCAGCGGGCGGGCAGAAATCAGGTTGGTGTAGTAGAGCGAGGGGATGCTGGCTTCCTTGGCCGCCTGCACCACGGGTGTGGTGCCGATGGCCAGCTGCGGCCGGTATTCGCGCATGGCGTCCAGGTCGTTTTCAAGCGAGGCGCGGAACTGCACCTGCACGCCCTTGGACTTGAGCCACGCGGCGTCATGCGCATTCCACGGCGTGGCCGGGCAGGCCGAGCCCACGTAGCGCAAATCAGCGCCGCACTCCACCAGCAGCCGGCCCACCAGGAGTTCGGAGCCTTCGTAGCCGCTGAGCGTGATGCGGCCGTTGATCTTCTGTTGCGACAACACGCCGCGAATCGCGGCCAGCGTCGCGTTGCGTGCCGCGTCGATCTGGGCTTGGGCCACACCGGTGGCCTGGCCGATGGCGCCGAGCCAGTCGTGCGTGCCGTCCACACCCACCGGGGCCGAGCCCACGATTGCGCGGCCGGCGGCTTCAAATTCGCGGATGCTGGCGGTGTAGAACGGGTGGATGGCGGCCACGGCCACGCTGTCGAGCGCGGTGTACAGCTCGCGCCATTCGCGGGTGGGCGCCACGGTGCCCACGGCCAGGCCCATGGGCGCGATCATCTGCGCGATCAGCATCGGGTCGGCCGGGAACATTTCGCCGAGCAGCGTGATGGTGGGCTTGTCGCTGCGCGCTTGGCGCGGAGCGGGCACCGGGCCGGCCATGATCTCGCTGCGTGCGTACTTCAGCATGGCGCCGGTCAGCACGTCCTTGGCTTCCGCATGGGTCGGCACGCCGAAGCCGGGCACGTCGATGCCGATGATGCGCACGCCGTTGATGGCCTTGGGCAGGATCTGCAGCGGCACACCGCTGGCGGTGGGCACACACAGGTTGATGATGACGATGGCGTCGAGCTTCTCGGGATCGGCCTGGGCGTGCACGGCTTCGCTGATGTCCTCGAACAGCTTGCCGGTCACCAGCGATTCGCTGTTGAAGGGCACGTAACCCACGCTGCGGCGCGCACCATAAAAGTGGCTGGTGAAGGTGAGGCCGTAGACGCAGCAGGCCGAGCCGCTGAGAATGGTGGCGGTGCGGCGCATGCGCAGACCCACCCGCAGCGAACCGAAGGCCGGGCACATGCTTTGCGGCTGGTCGTGCGGGCCGGCGTTCTCGCGCTTGGGGTAGTCGGCGGCGTACTGCGCCAGGATCTCGCTCTTGCCGGCCGACTTGGCCGCGGCCAGCAGCGTCTCGCCGCCGGCGTGGCAACCCATGCCATCGCCTTCGATGGCGGTGGTGGCCTTCGCGGGGATGATGGGGATGGTGGTGCCGCTCATGGCTTCAGACCTCGTCGTACACAACTTCCAGGGTGGGCTTGCTGGTGTCGGTCTTGCCGCACATGTCGAACTGGGTGGCGGGCTCCAGCACCACGTCGCGGCCCACCGCCGAGGCCGAGAACAGGCCCAGCAGCTCGTCCTGTGTCATGGGCTTGGGGCGCATGGGGGTGGAGTTGCCCACGTTCTCGGCGAGCTGGGCAAACATGGGGCCCCAGACCGATTCGGGGCGGCCGATGATTTCGTAGCTGGCACTCTTGCGGCGGATGTCGTCGTCGGCCGGGATCACCGAGAGCACCGGGATGCCGACGGCTTCGGCGAAGTTCATCGCCTCGCCGGTGCCGTCGTCGCGGTTGATCACCATGCCGGCCACGCCCACGTTGCCGCCGAGCTTGCGGAAGTACTCCACCGCGCTGCAGACGTTGTTGGCGACATAGAGCGACTGCAGGTCGTTGGACGCCACCACGATGACCTTCTGGCACATGTCGCGTGCGATCGGCAGGCCGAAGCCGCCGCACACCACGTCGCCCAGGAAGTCGAGCAGCACGTAGTCGAAGCCCCATTCGTGGAAGCCGAGTTTTTCCAGCAGCTCGAAGCCGTGGATGATGCCGCGGCCACCGCAGCCGCGACCAACCTCGGGGCCACCGAGTTCCATGGCATAGACGCCGTCGCGCTTGAAGCAGACATCGCCGATGGCCACCGCTTCACCGGCGAGTTTTTTCTTCGACGAGGTTTCGATGATGGTCGGGCAGGCGCGGCCACCGAAGAGCAGGCTGGTGGTGTCGCTCTTGGGGTCGCAGCCGATCAGCAGCACCTTCTTGCCCTGCTGGGCCATCATGTAAGAGAGGTTGGCCAGCGTGAAGCTCTTGCCGATGCCGCCCTTGCCGTAGATCGCGATGATCTGGGTTTCCTTCTTCACTTCGCCGGTGTGCACCGGTGCCGGCTCCAGGGCGGCTTCGGCGCGCAACTGGTCCATGAACTTCGCGGACTGCACTTGGTTGACGGGGATTGCGTTCATCAGTTTCTCCAGTCCAGGACCATCTTCAAACACTGCGGATCGCCGAAGGCGGCCGCGTAGGCGTCGCTTGCGCGGGCCGGGGTTTCGGTGTGGGTGATCAGGCCGTCCAGGCACAGGCGCCCGGTCTGCACGAGCTGGGTGACGGCCAGCAGGTCGGCGCGTTTCCATTCGGCGGCGGCGCGGATCTGCGCTTCGCGCATGAACGCCGGGGCGAAGGCAAACGAGATGTCGTTTTTGTAGAAGCCGGCGAGCACCACCTCACCACCCTTGGCCAGGCGCGGGATCACGCGGTTGAGGATGTCCGAGTCACCGCTCACGTCGTAGATCGCGCGGTAGTCCTTGCGCGTGTCCTCATCGGGGCTGATGACGCTGTAGCCCTCGGCGCCCACGCGGCGCGCGGCCTGCGTTTCCCAGACCACCGGGGCGGGGGCACCCGAGGCCACCGTGAGGCGGGCCAGCAGGCGGCCCATGACACCGTGGCCAATGATCAGCTCGGGCGGCGTGGCGGGTGCGCGGCTGCCACCGAAGGTGACCGAGTGGTAGGCGGTGGCGGCCAGGGCCAGCAGCACCATCTGGGAACCCAGGTCGTTGTGCAGCTTGACCACGCGGTCGTGTGAGACCACCAGGCGCGAGCCGGCACCGCCGAAGAGG
>NZ_JBLYYB010000232.1:0-24958 GCF_048549895.1 Hydrogenophaga sp. | reverse complement strand
TGTTCAACACCGCGATTTTCTCACGCCATGCCGCTGCGAACGGCCGCGCCGCTCAAAAGCGCCAGGTGGTTCCAAACATCACCGCAGCGGTGCCCAGCAGCTGGATCTCAAGTGTGCTCTTGGGTGACAAGCGGTAGCCGATGGCGGGAATGACCACGGGCGAGAAGCCGCCCACGTTCAGCGGCACCTTGTCCTTGTACTGGCCGACGTATCCGTAAATGATGCCGGCACTCACCGACACATACAGCTGCGGCTGGGCTCGCCAGAACCCGGGCCAGCTCTTGCCCACGAAAGCGTACGCCGAGGGCTGGCCAAACGAGTTGTTGAACAGGCTGAAGCCGCAGTAGCGGTTGTTGGGCAACAGCCGGCTCAGGCTGACGGCGTACACCTGCTCGTGTTCGTCGTCCGGTGTCCAGTGGTGGGTGTAGGGGGAGAAGAAGGCCTCGTAGCGGGGCGCGTCGGGTTCGGTGCTGGCCGGTTGGTCGTAACCGGGGCAAAGATCCCAGTTGCCTGCCTGGGCCTGGGTGGCCATGAGCAGGCCCAGGGTTGCCAGGGCGGTGGATTTGAAAAAAGAGGATGCGATCAACTTCATAACGCGCGAGTATGCCCGCCACTGCGTGAACGCTCGGTAAACGGATTGCAACGCGCGGATTGCAAAGGCCCGCATCGTCGGGCGCTGCCGCTCAGGGGGCCGTGCGCAGGAAATCTTCGATGAACCGGGCCAGCTCGGCCGGTTGATCGTGGTGAAGCATGTGCCCTGCCTCTTGCACCACAACACTCTGCAAGTGGGGCACAGCGCTGACGCGCTCCAGGTACTGCGCCAAGGTGTACTTGCCTTTCCACCACAGCCCCAGACTGTCGTCGCTGGCGGTGACGGAGAGCACCGGCGCACTGATCCGGCGGTAGATTTCCAGCGCTTCGTCCAGCCGGTAGATGTGGGCGCTGGTCACCTTGTGGGCTGCATCGCCCAAAATTTCCCATTCGCCCTGCGCGTTGGGCGCGGCCCACTGCTGCGCCAGCCAGTCGGCCTTGTCCTGTGCCAGGCGGGTGTTGGTCTTCATGAGGCGGCTTGCCACGCCATGGGCGTCGGGGTAGCTCTTGAGCGCTTTGCCACCGCGCTGCACGGTCTTGATCTCGTCCATCCACTGGGCGTAGCGGCCGGGCGCTTGCGCGGGCCGCGTCTCGGGCATGCCGAAGCCTTCGAGGTTGACGAGGTGTGCAATGCGCTGTGGGCGCACGCCCGCGTACATCATGGCGATGTTGCCGCCCATGCTGTGACCCACCAGATCAATTTTTCGTTCACCCGCGTAGTGATCAAGCAGGGCGTCCAGGTCGGCCATGTAGTCGGGGAACCAGTAGCTGTCGACCGCCGGGCCTTCGAGCCGGGTGTGGCCAAAACCGCGCCAGTCGGGCGCGATGATCCAGCGCTGGTCGCGCATCGCGTCCACCACGAATTGCCACGAGGCCGCCACGTCCATCCAGCCGTGCACCAGCACCAGCGGCGCCACGCTGTCGCTGCGCTCGCCCCACACGCGCACGTGGTAGCTCAAGTTGCGGACCGGGACGAACTCGCTGCGTGAGGCTCTCTGTGCTTGGTACATTCGTCGGATCATAAAGAACGAGACCGAGACAACCATGCGCCCGAGTCAAGCCAGAGACAAGACCCACACGCCCCTCGATCTGTACGACGCTTTGCATGGCCGCTTCGGCTGGAGCGTGCCCGAACACTTCAACATGGCGCAGATGTGCATGCGGCGTTGGGCCGAAGACCCTGCACATTCGGACGATGTAGCGGTGGTGGCCTGCGCGCCGGGCCAAAGCGATCAAGCACACACATATGCCGATCTGCTCGACCAGGCGAATCGTCTGTCCAACGCATTGGCCGCACTCGGCGTGCAGCGCGGTGACCGTGTGGCCATCGTGTTGCCGCAGCGTTTCGAGACGGCGGTGGCCTACATGGCGGTGCTGCAGATGGGTGCGGTGGGCATGCCGTTGTCGCAACTGTTCGGACCCGAGGCGCTGGAGTTCAGGCTGCAGGACAGCGAAGCGGTGGTGGCCATCTGCGACCAGCCGTCGTTGCCGGCGTTGCTTGGCGTGCGCGACGACTGCCCGCTGCTGCGCTGCGTGATCGGCGTGGACGGTGACGGCACACCCGAAGGCATGCGAGCTGATCTCGACTGGACCGCGCTGCTCGCGCAGGAGCCGGCCGGGTTCACACCGGTGAACACCCTGGCCGAAGAGGCCGCCGTGCTCATCTACACCAGCGGCACCACCGGCAACCCCAAGGGCGCGTTGATCCCGCACCGGGCACTCATCGGCAACCTCACCGGCTTTGTGTGCAGCCAGAACTGGTTCGGCTTCGACCCGTTCGACGCGAGCGCGCCGTCGAAGGCGGTGTTCTGGTCACCGGCCGACTGGGCCTGGACCGGTGGCCTCATGGACGCTTTGTTGCCCACGCTGTATTTCGGCCGTCCCATCGTGGCTTTCAACGGGCGCTTCAGCCCGCAGACCGCGTTCGAGCTGATCGAGCGCCATGGTGTGACGCACAGCTTCCTGTTTCCCACCGCGCTCAAGGCCATGATGAAGGCCATCCCCACGCCGAAGCAGCGGTACAAATTCAAGCTGGAAGGCCTCATGAGCGCTGGCGAAGCGGTGGGCGACGCGGTGTTTGCCTGGTGCCGCGACCAGCTCGGCGTGACGGTCAACGAAATGTTTGGCCAGACCGAGATCAATTACATCGTGGGCAACTGCGCGCGTCTCTACCCGGCGCGGCCCGGCTCCATGGGCAAGGGCTACCCGGGGCACCGGGTGGCGGTGATCGACGACGAGGGCAAGGAGTGCGCGGTGGGCATGCCGGGCGACGTGGCGGTGCACCGGCTGGATGTGCACGGCGATCCCGATCCGGTGTTCTTTCTGGGGTACTGGAAGAACGAGGCATCCACCCGCGCGAAGTACACCGGCGACATGGCCAACAGCTGGTGCCGCACCGGTGACCTGGCCACGAGAGACGCCGACGGCTACCTCTGGTACCAGGGACGCGCCGACGACGTGTTCAAGGCCGCGGGGTACCGCATCGGCCCGAGCGAGATCGAGAACTGTCTGGTGAAGCACCCGGCGGTGGCCAATGCGGCGGTGGTGCCCAAGCCCGATACCGAGCGCGGTGCGGTGGTGAAGGCGTATGTGGTGCTGGCGCCGGGTCACGTGGCGGGTGACGAGCTCGTGAAGGAGCTCCAGGGTCATGTGAAGGGCAAGCTCGCGCCCTACGAATACCCGAAAGAGATCGAGTTCATCGACTCGCTGCCCATGACCACCACCGGCAAGGTGCAGCGGCGGGTGTTGCGCTTACAAGAAGAATCGAGGGCTGCGTTGCGCGCCTGAACCTCACGAGCTGAGCTGATGTGTGCGCGCCTCCAGACCAGCCGGCGAAACCACAAGAAAGAAACTCAGGCCACAGGACGCCGGGACCGCGACTGGTCCCGCGCCACCTCGACGAACTCCAGCACCTCCGCGCGCAGCGGCGAACCGCGCCGCCACACCAGCCCCACGTCCACCGTGGGCACCGCATCGCGCAAGGTCCGCACCTCCACGTGCTCCGCATCCAGCGTCCAGGGCCGGTACAGAAAGTCGGGCAACACCGCCAGCCCCGCACCCACCCCCACCAGCGAACGCACCGCCTCCAGCGACGAGGTGCGCAACACCGTGCGTGGTTTCAACTGGTGGCGAGCCCACACGCTGCGCATCAACACCTCGATGCGGTCCGCCTGCAGCACCACCAGGTCGTGCTGCACGCACTCGGCCAGACTCACCTCGGCCTGCGAAGCCAGCGGGTGGTCTGCCGCCATCCACACGCGGTTGGGTGAGCGTGTGAGCGTCTCTGCCATCAGCGCCTGCGGCTCGCCGAGCGCGTTGCTTACCATGATCGCAATGTCCAGCTCGCCGTTGATCAACAGATGTTCAAGGAAAGGCGGGGCGTCTTCCACCACCTGCAGGTCCACGCCCGGGCAGGTGCGCCGGAAGCGCGCGAACACCTCCGAGAGGTAGTAGCCCGCCACCAGGCTGGTCACGCCGATGGTGAGTGCGCCGGCCAGCGGCGTGGCGCCGGGGTACACGCCACGCGTGGCGTCGGCCACGGCGCCGATCACACGACGCGCCTTCACCTGAAACCGATGGCCCTCGGGCGTGAGCCGCATGCCCTTGGGGCTGCGCTCGAACAGCACCAGGCCCAGTTCGTCTTCCAGCTCCAGCACGCTCTTGGTGATGGCCGATTGCGCGATGCTGAGCATGCGCGAGGCCGCGGCCACCGAGTCCGATTCGGCCACCGCGAGGAAGTAGCGGAACTGCTTGAGGGTGATGTGGCGGTTCATGCTGGTGCACCGTGAAAAGAGGGTGCCCTGTTGCGGTGCAATAAAGAGTTGGGTAAACCCTTGATCTCTATTTTCGAGATAGCTTACCGCAGCAATATTGAATTTTGAAAGCGGATGGGGGCTGCATACGATGCGCTTCGGTTGGCCTGCCGCGCGGTGGGCTGCGTTTCACAAACCGTTCTCAAACCGAAGGTGATCGACCATGAAGCTCGCACAACGCCCCCTTGCCCGCACCGTCGCGGGTCTCGTGACGACGGCCCTCACCCTGGCCACCCTGGCACCCGCCGCGCAGGCGCAGTCGGCCCTGAAGCAACTGGGCAAGGGCGAAGGTCAGGTGGACATCGTGGCCTGGCCCGGCTACATCGAACGCGGCCAGACCGACAAGAACTTCGACTGGGTGACCGACTTCGAGAAGAAGACCAGTTGCAAGGTCAACGTGAAAACCGCCGGCACCTCCGACGAGATGGTCGCGCTCATGAACGAAGGCGGCTTTGACCTCGTGACCGCCTCGGGCGACGCGTCGATGCGGCTCATTGCCGGCAAGCGCGTGCAGCCCATCAACGTGGACCTGATCCCCAGCTACAAGACGGTGGACCCGCGCCTGCAGAAGGCACCCTGGCACTACGTGAACAACACGCACTACGGCACGCCCTACCAATGGGGCTGGAACGTGCTCATGTACAACACCACGGTCTTCAAGGACAAGCCGCCGACCAGCTGGAGCGTGGTGTTCGAAGAGACCACGTTGCCCGACGGCAAGAGCAACAAGGGCCGCGTGCAGGCCTTTGACGGCCCGATCTACATCGCCGACGCCGCGCTCTATTTGATGAAGAAGAACCCCGCGCTGGGCATCAAGGACCCCTACGAACTCAACGAGGCGCAATACAAGGCCGCGCTCGATTTGCTGCGCGGCCAGCGCAAGCTGGTGGGCAAGTACTGGCACGACGCCTTCGTGCAGATCGACGACTTCACCAACGAAGGCGTGGTGGCGTCGAGCAGCTGGCAGTTCATGGCCAACATCCTCAAGAGCAAGAACCGCCCGGTGGCCACCGTGGTGCCGACCGAAGGCGCCACCGGCTGGGCCGACACGACCATGCTGCACGCCGAGGCCAAAAACCCGAACTGCGCCTACCTGTGGATGGAGCACTCGCTCAACACCAAGCTGCAGGGCGATCTGGCGGCCTGGTTCGGCTCGGTGCCTTCGGTTCCCGCCGCGTGCAAGGGCAACAAACTGCTGACCGACCAGGGCTGCGCGAACCAGGGCTACAACAGCTTCGAGCGCATCTCGTTCTGGAAGACACCAACCTCCAAGTGCACGACGCAAAACAACGCCTGCGTGCCGTACCACAAGTGGGTCTCCGACTACATCGCTGTTCTCGGAGGTCGCTGATCACATGACGGTTGCTGTCACGCTGGAAGCCGTGTCCTGCGTGTTCGGCGGCGTTGCACAGACCGTGCGCGCCGTCGATCACGTGGACCTCACCATCGAAGGCGGGGAGTTCTTCACCCTGCTCGGGCCTTCGGGCTCGGGCAAGACGACCTGCCTGCGCATGATCGGCGGCTTCACGCTGCCCACCTCGGGGCGCATCCTCATCGGCGGGCAGGACATGTCGCACCTGCCGCCGTACGCGCGGCCGGTGAACACGGTGTTCCAGGACTACGCGTTGTTCCCGCACATGAACATCCGCGACAACGTGGCTTACGGCCTGATGGTGCAGGGCGTGGAGCGCGCTGCGCGACACGCACGCGCCGAGCAGATGCTGGACCTGGTGCGCCTGTCTGGCGTGGGTGAACGGCGGCCCGGTCAACTCTCGGGTGGCCAGCGCCAGCGCGTGGCGCTGGCACGCGCGCTCATCAACCAGCCGCAGGTGCTGCTGCTCGACGAGCCGCTGGGCGCGCTCGACCTGAAACTGCGCGAGCAGATGCAGACTGAGCTGAAGGCCTTGCAGCGTCAGTTGGGCATCACCTTCCTCTTCATCACGCACGACCAGCACGAGGCGCTCTCCATGAGCGACCGCATCGGCGTGTTCAACAACGGCCGCCTGGAGCAGGTGGGCGCGCCGCAGGCCATCTACAACCAGCCCGCCACGCGCTTCGTGGCCGAATTCGTGGGCGCGGCCAACGTGTTCGACGGCGCGCGGGCGCGCGAGATTGCGGGCGTGGACAGCGTGATGCTGCGGCCCGAGCGCATCCGGCTCGGCACCGCGCCGCAGGCACGCCTGAGCGGCGCGGTGATCGACGCGCAGTACTTCGGTTCGTTCTCGCGCGTGCGGGTGGACTGGGCCGGTGAGACGGTGTCGGTGGACCTCAACCCCGAGCAGCACCCCGAGCTGCCCACGCCGGGCGACACCGTATACCTGCACTGGCAGGCCGACGCGGTGCACCCGCTGCAAAGTGTGGCGCCATGAATCTGGCCTTGCCTGCCGCCGCCGTGGTGCCTCGCAGCAGCGCGCTGCGCTGGCTCTCGGACCTGCTCTACACGCGCCGCGGCCTGCTGCTGGCAGCACTCCTCGGGCCGCCGCTGCTGTGGTTCGGCGTGGTCTACCTCGGTTCGCTGTTCGCGCTGCTGGCCAACAGCTTCTTCACGCTCGACGAGTTCTCCGGCGTGGTCGACCGCTCGCGGCTTTCGCTGGACAACTTCCGCGCCATGGCCGACCCGGCCAACGTGGACGTGGTGCTGCGCACGGTGCTCATGGCGGTCAGCGTCACGCTGGCCTGCGGGGTCATCGCCTTTCCCATCGCCTACTACATGGCGCGTTACGCGCGCGGTCCGCAGAAGGCGCTGCTCTACATCGCGGTGATGCTGCCGCTGTGGTCGAGCTACCTGGTGCGGCTGTATGCCTGGAAGCTTCTGCTGGCCAAGGAAGGCGCCATTTCCTGGGTGCTGGCCGAGGTGCACATGACCTGGCTGCTCGACGCGCTGCTGTCCACGCCAGGCATCGGCGGCAACTCGCTCTCGTTCTCGCGCCTGGGCACCTTCATCGTCTTCGTCTACATGTGGCTGCCGTTCATGATCCTGCCGATCCAGGCGGCGATCGAGCGCATTCCGGGCTCGCTGCTCGAAGCGTCCAGCGACCTCGGCGCGCGCGCCGGCACCACGTTCTGGAAGGTGATCTTCCCGCTCGCCATGCCCGGCATCGCGGCCGGCTCCATCTTCACCTTCTCGCTCACGCTGGGCGACTACATCATCCCGCAGGTGATCGGTGACTCCACGCTGTTCATCGGCCAGGTGGTCTACCGCCAGCAGGGCGTGGCCGGCAACGTGCCGTTCGCCGCCGCGTTCTCGCTCGTGCCCATCGTGGTGATCGGCGTCTACCTGTGGATCGCCAGACGGCTGGGGGCTTTCGATGCGCTCTGACCCTTCGCGCGCCGGCTGGGGCCTGAAGGCCGCGACCTGGGCGGGCGTGCTGTTCCTGCACATTCCTCTCGCGCTCATCATCCTGTACGCCTTCAGCGCTGAAGACAAAAGTTATGTGTTTCCGCCGCCCGCGCTCACCACCCAGTGGTTTGCCGCGGCCTGGGCGCGCGAGGACGTGTGGGCCGCGATCGGCCTGTCGTTCCGCGTCGCGCTGGTGTCCACGGCGCTGGCCATGGTGCTGGGCACGCTGGCCGCCGCCGGCCTGGCGCGCACGCGTTTCTTCGGCCGCGACGCGATCTCGCTGCTGCTGATCCTGCCGATCGCCTTGCCCGGTATCGTCACCGGCATCGCGCTGCGCACCGCGTACCACACGGCTGAGATTCCGTTCAGCTTCTGGACCATCGTGGTCGGCCACGCCACCTTCTGCGTGGTGGTGGTCTACAACAATGCGGTGGCGCGGCTGCGGCGCACCAGCCCGTCGTTGATCGAGGCCTCGATGGACCTGGGTGCCGACAGCTTCCAGACGATTCGCTACGTGATCCTGCCGCAACTCGGTTCGGCCCTGCTCGCCGGTGGCCTGCTCGCGTTTGCGCTCAGCTTCGACGAGGTGATCGTGACCACCTTCACCGCGGGCCAGCAGACCACGCTGCCCATCTGGATGCTGCAGGAACTGATCCGCCCGCGCCAGCGGCCCGTGACCAACGTGGTGGCGGTGGTGATCATCGCGCTCACCTTCATCCCCATCCTGGCGGCGTACTACCTCACGCGTGCCGACGAACAACCCGGCGGGCGCTGAGCCCGCTCCCCTTCCACCCCAACGGAGAACACCATGGGCAAGACCCCCGATTTCCAGGTTCCGATGTCGACCGAGCTGTTCATCGACGGCCAGTTCGTGGCCGGCGAGGGCGAGGCCGAGCGCGTGCTCAATCCGGCCACCGGCGAGGTGATCGCGCAGGTGCCCGAGGCCTCGTTTGAGCAGATCCACAAGGCGGTGCTCGGCGCGAGCCGTGCGTTCGACACCTGGAGCGAGACCACGCCGATGGAGCGCTCGCGCCTGTTGCTGAAGGTGGCCGACGCGATCGAGCAGCGCGCCGAGCAGTTCGCGCGCCTGGAGTCGCTCAACTGTGGCAAGCCGTATGTGCGCGCGCTGGAAGACGAGATTCCGGCCATCGTCGACTGCTTCCGCTTCTTCGCCGGCGCGGCGCGCTGCATGACGGGCTCGGTGGCTGGTGAGTACCTGCCGGGCCACACCAGCATGATCCGGCGCGACCCGATCGGTGTGGTCGGCTCCATCGCGCCCTGGAACTACCCGCTCATGATGGCCGCGTGGAAATGCGCGCCCGCGCTCGCGGCCGGCAACACGGTGGTGCTCAAGCCCAGCGAACAGACACCGCTGACCACGCTGATGCTCGCGCGCGTGGTCGCCGAGATCTTGCCCAAGGGCGTGTTCAATGTCATCTGCGGCCGAGGTCCGAGCGTGGGCCAGCCGCTGGTGGAGCACCCGCTGGTGCGCATGGTCTCGCTCACAGGCGACGTGTCCACCGGCCGCAAGATCCTGCAGGCCGCCACCGGCACGCTCAAGCGCACGCACCTCGAACTCGGCGGCAAGGCGCCGGTGCTGGTGTTCGACGACGCCGACATCGATGCGGTGGTGGAGGGCATTCGAACCTTCGGCTACTACAACGCCGGCCAGGACTGCACGGCCGCCTGCCGCCTCTACGCCGGCGCCAAGGTGTACGACCGCCTGGTGGCCGACCTGAGCAGCGCGGTGAAGTCCATCCAGATGGGCACGCAAGACGAGCCTGGTGTGGAACTCGGCCCGCTCATCACCGACCGCCAGCGCGACCGCGTGGCCAGCTTCGTGGAGCGCGCGCAGATGGTGGGCCACATGGAGGTGACGGCGGGCGGCAAGATGCGCGCGGGCAGCGGCTTCTTCTACGAGCCCACGGTGATCGCCGGGGCCCGGCAGGACGACGAGATCGTGCGCCGCGAGGTGTTCGGCCCGGTGGTGTCGGTCACGCGCTTCACCGATCCTGAGGAGGCCGTGACCTGGGCCAACGATTCGGAGTACGGCCTGGCTTCGTCGGTCTGGACGCGGGACGTCTCGCGCGCGCTGCGCGTGGCGCGCAAGCTGCAGTACGGCTGCACCTGGATCAACACCCACTTCATGCTGGCCAACGAAATGCCGCACGGCGGCATGAAGGCCAGCGGCTACGGCAAGGACATGTCGATGTATGCGCTGGAGGACTACACCGTGGCACGGCACATCATGGCCAAACTGTGAAGCACCCCCCGCCGTGCTGCGCGCGACCCCCCTCAAGAGGGGGGCGACACCTGGGACCGGCGGAGCCGGTTCCTCGGTGTCTCTGGATGGGAGCACGCTCACGGCCACAAAAAAAGCCCGGCATGCCGGGCTTTTTGTCGCTGAGCACACCACCGCCTGTTCGGGCAGGTGTGCTGGCGTTATTGCTTTGCAGGCTCGGCCACGTAGATCTCGACGCGGCGGTTTTGGGCACGACCTTGAGCGGTGCCGTTGTCGGCGATCGGCTCGCGCGAGCCGCGGCCGTCGGTGGCGAAGCGGGCTGGTGACACCCCGCGAGCCACGAGGTAGTCGCGCGTGCTGTTGGCGCGGTTGAACGACAGCGGGTTGTTCACGGCATCGCTGCCGGTGCTGTCGGTGTGGCCGACGATGGCTACGGCGGTCACCGGGTTGGCATTGAGCGTGTTGGCGAACTGGCCGAGCACGCGCTGCAGCGTGGGGCTCACGGTGGAACTGCCGGTGGCAAAGCCAGCGTCGGCCGGCACGTCGAGTTTCAGGCGGTTGTCCGAGGTCTGGCTCACGCCGATACCGGTGCCGGCGGTGGCCGCTTCCATCGCACGCTTCTGTTCCTGCATCTTGGTCGACCAGATGTAGCCGCCCAGTGCACCCGCGCCAGCGCCAAGCACGGCGCCCTGGGCTGCGCCCTTGGAGCCACCGGTGGCGGCGCCCAGCAGCACGCCCGCGAGGGCTCCGATGCCGGCACCCTTGGCCGAGTCGGACTGGGTCTCGGTCATGTTGGCGCAGCCGCTCAGGGCGAGTGCCGCAGCGAGGGCGGTGACCGTCAGGCCGCGGGTGATGTTGGTGAGGTGTTTCATGTGCAATGCTCCACTGGCGTTGTTGAAAAAAGGGAAAACAGTTGGCTTCGGGTCAACAGCGCAACATCATCACACGCCAAGGTGTGTTCATGGTGACTGCGGCGCAACCCGATGACCTCTAAACTTATACCTCGGCCTATCGCTTTGGCATCACATTCCTTCTGACTTTACAAAAAATTGCATGAAAAACGTTCCATTGGGTGCCAGCGCACTGACAGTTCCGCCCATCTGCCTGGGCACCATGACTTTCGGTGAGCAAGTCGACGAGGCCAGCGCACACAGCATCCTGGACCGCTCGATGGAGCGTGGCATCAACTTCCTCGATGCCGCCGAGATGTATTCGGTGCCGGCACGCGCCGAGACCTGCGGCGCCACCGAAACGATTCTGGGCAACTGGTTTGCCAAAGACGCCAGTCTGCGCAGCAAGGTGGTGCTGGCCACCAAGGTGGCAGGCCCGTCTCGCGGCATGCCCTGGATTCGTGGCGAGAACTCCGGCGTGAGCAAGGCCGAAATCCTCAAGGCCTGCGACGACAGCCTGCGCCGCCTCAAGACCGACGTGATCGACCTGTACCAGATCCACTGGCCAGCGCGCAATGTGCCGGCGTTTGGCTTGCTGAGTTTTGACCCCACCAAAGACAAACCGTGTGCTTCGGTGCTGGAACAGCTCGAAGCCATGGCCGAGCTGGTCAAAGCGGGCAAGGTCAAGGCCATCGGCCTGTCCAACGAGTCGCCATACGGCGTGCACGAGTTCGTACGGCTGGCCGAGCAGCATGGCCTGCCGCGCGTGGCCACGGTACAGAACCCGTACTGCCTGATCAACCGCAGCTACGAGAACGGGCTGGACGAGACCTGCCACCGCCTGGGCGTGTCGCTGCTGGCGTATTCGCCGCTGGGTTTTGGCTTGCTGAGCGGCAAGTACGACGCCACCGGCCTGGTGGGTGATGCCGGGCGCATGGCTTTGTACGAGTCGATGCGCAAACAGCGCTGGGGCCGGCCCGAGGCGCTGGACACCGCGCGCCGCTACAACACGCTGGCGCGCGACCACGGCCTCACACCGTCGCAGATGGCGCTGGCGTTCTGCTACACCAACTGGCGCGTGGCCAGCACCATCATCGGCGTGACCTCGCTGACCCAGCTCGACGAATGCCTGGACGCCTGGGGCACGACGCTGTCGCCTGAACTCCTGACCGAGATCGACAAGATCCGCTGGGAACACCGGGATCCCGCGCAGTGAGGTGAGGCGTGGCGAAGAAGGCGCACGTCAGTGAAACCCCAGCCACCGCCTGGCTCAAGGCGCACGGCGTGGTGTTCACCGAGCACAGCTACGAATATCTCGAGCACGGCGGTGCGCAGCACAGCGCCCAGGTGCTTGGGCTCGATCCGTTTGCGGTGGTCAAGACCTTGATCATGCAGGACGAAGCCGCCAAGCCGCTGGCGGTGTTGATGCACGGCAACCGCACTGTGTCGACCAAGAGCCTCGCGCGCCAGATCGGCGCCAAGTCGGTCGAGCCCTGCAAGCCCGAGGTGGCCAACCGCCACAGCGGTTACTTTGTTGGAGGCACCTCGCCGTTCGGCTTGAAACGCGCCATGCCGGTGTTCGTCGAAGCGTCCGTGTTGGACCTGCCCAAGATATGGATCAACGGCGGGCGGCGTGGGTATCTGGTGGGTCTCGATCCGGCTGTGCTCAGTGGCCCGTTGGGCGCCAGGCCGGTGGAGTGCGCGCTGGCAGAATAGCCCGGCGCCGCGCCGCAGAGCGGAGCCCGAACCACCGAGGAGACTTCGTTGTCATTGTTTTATCCCCTGCTGGCCACTCTGGCCGCTTATCTGATCGGCTCGCTGTCGTTTGCCGTGCTCGTGAGCCGCTCCATGGGGCTGAACGACCCGCGCACCTACGGCAGCAAAAACCCCGGTGCCACCAACGTGCTGCGCTCGGGCAACAAGGCCGCCGCCATCATCACGTTGCTGCTGGACGCACTCAAGGGCTGGCTGCCGGTGGTGGCGGTGAAGTGGTGGGGCGAGGCCTGGGGGCTGGGCGACGGCACGGTGGCGCTGGTCGGCCTCGCGGCTTTCCTCGGCCACCTGTACCCGGTGTTTTTCCGCTTTCAGGGCGGCAAGGGCGTGGCCACGGCGGCCGGTGTGATCTTTGGGTTCCAGCCCTGGCTGGGACTGGCCGCACTGGCCACCTGGGTGATCATGGCGGTGTTCTTTCGCTATTCGTCGCTGGCCTCCATCGTCACGGCGGTGTTTGCGCCAGCGTTCTTTTTGTTGGGGCATCGCGTGGCGTGGGACGCGCCCGGGGTGCAGGTGATGAGCCTGGTGGTCATGGGCATGCTGCTGGTCTATCGCCATGCCGACAACATCAACCGGTTGATGGCCGGCAAGGAAAGCAAACTGGGCGCGAAGAAATCATGAGCCAGCACATCACCCGCATCGGCGTGGCCGCACGTTACAGCGAGGCGGCGGTGTTCAACGGCGTGGTCTACCTGGCGGGCATGGTGCCCGAGCGCGGCGACACCGATATCCGTGGTCAGACCGAAGACGTGCTGGAACAGGTGCAGCAGCGTTTGCTGGAAGCCGGCAGTGACAAGTCGCGCATCCTGCGCACACAGATTTTCCTGGCCGACATTGCGGACATCGGTGCGATGAATTCCGTGTGGGACGCCTGGGTGGTGCCAGGCACCGCGCCGCCGAGGGCCACGGTGCAGGCCGCGCTGGCGAACGCCGCATGGCGCATTGAAATCGTGGTGACCGCGGCGCAGAAGGCGCCGTGATCAATAGCGCTTGTCTAGCGTGAGCTGGTCGTTGGTGCGCTGCATCTGGAAGCGCGTAAGAAAGCTGTTGCCCAAGAGAACAAAAGGCATGGACTGGGGCACCACGATAGCGGTCACGCCAAAAACCTGGGCATCACCCACCCGGACGGAATCCAGCTGCACCCGGTAGCCGACGACATTGCCGTTGGCCGTGCTCACATTGACTTTGGTGCCACTTTCGTAGTTCAGACCGATGCGTTTGGCATCGGCCGCGCTGAGAGCCACCGTCGACGCGCCCGTGTCCACCATGAACTGCACCTGACGACCGTTGATCTGGCCCGGTGGCATGAAGTGCCCTTGCGAATCGGCGGTGAGCACCACGCGCTTCGCACCTGCATCGGTCTTGCTCTGGCCCTGGCTCACCGGGGCTTCACCCACGCGCAGGGTCTGCCGCTGACCATTCACCTCGATCACCGCCGCCTCGCCCTGCACGCTCAGGAGCTTGACGCCCTGGTGCGCCTGGCCAGGGCTCAGGAAGCGCGGCGCGGCGGCATCGATGGTGACCAGCGCCTTGCCACCGGCCACGCCGGAGAGCGCGACCTGCTGCGCTGCCGCCGGCAATGCCAGCAGGACGCATGCCGCCACGGCGCAGTCGCGGCGCATCTCAATCGCGAAAATTGTTGAACGAGAGCGGCAGGTCTTTCAGCTCGGACTTGATGAGTGCCATGGCCGCCTGCAGGTCGTCGCGCTTGGCGCCGGTGACACGAACCGCGTCGCCCTGGATGGCGCCCTGCACCTTGAGCTTGCTGCCTTTGATGGCTTGCTGGATTTTTTTGCCGTCTTCGGTGCTCACCCCGTTGCGCACCTTCACCACCTGCTTGACTTTGTCGCCACCGACCTTCTCGACCTTGCCCACGTCGAGAAAACGTGCATCGACACCACGTTTGGTGAGCTTGCCGCGCAGCACGTCGTCGATCTGCTGGAGCTGGAAATCGGCGTCGCCGTGCAGGATGATTTCCTTGTCCTTGAGTTCGATGGCTGCACTCGTGCCCTTGAAATCGAAGCGGGTTCCGATTTCGCGCGCGACCTGATCGACCGCATTTTTCACTTCAACAAAATCGGCTTCAAGAACGGTGTCAAAAGAAGGCATGCTGGGGGTCTTGCAAAGAGTGAATGAGAGAATCAAAGAATGGTAGTCGAGAACAACGTGGCGCTCCAGCCCTACAACACTTTTGGCATCGTTGCCCGGGCGCAGCGCTTGGTGCGCGTGCGATCAACGGACGACGTGCTGGCTCTGCTGGCCGATCAGGAGGTGCGCACCGACTCGGGCGCGCCTGCCTTCGTGCTGGGCGGCGGCAGCAATTTGGTGATCACCGGTGACATCAAGCAGCTGGTCATCAAGGTCGAGATCAACGGGCGACGCCTGGTGGAAGAAACCGACAAGGGCTGGCTGGTGGAGGCGGGGGCCGGTGAAGACTGGCACGACTTCGTGCGCTGGACGCTGGAGCAGGGCTATCCGGGCCTGGAGAATCTGGCGCTGATTCCGGGCACCGTGGGCGCCTCGCCGGTGCAGAACATCGGTGCCTATGGCGTGGAGTTGCAGGACCGTTTCAGTGCGCTGGACGCGATCGACCTGCAGAGTGGCCAGAGCTTCACGCTGGACGCCGCGAAGTGCGGTTTTGGCTACCGCGACTCGGTGTTCAAACACGCGCCAGCCGGCGACAAAGGCTTGGGCCTGGCCGGCCGCGCGCTCATCACGCGTGTGCGTTTCTGGCTGCCCAAACCGTGGAAGCCGGTGCTGGGCTATGCCGATCTGGACCGCAAGATGGCCGAGACCGGCATCTCGTCACCGAGCGCCCAGCAAATCTTCGACTGGGTCTGCGCGATCCGCCGCGCCAAGCTGCCCGACCCGTCGGTGATCGGCAACGCCGGCAGCTTTTTCAAGAACCCCACGGTGTCCCGCGAGCAATGCGCCGACATCATCGCCCGCGAACCCAAGGTGGTTCACTACCCGATGGCCGACGGCAGCATCAAGCTGGCCGCGGGCTGGCTCATCGACGCCTGCGGCTGGAAGGGCAAGGGCGTGGGCAGCGCGGGTGTGTACGAGCGGCAGGCGCTGGTGCTGGTGAACCGCGGTGGCGCCACCGGCGGCGAGGTGATGACGCTGGCCAAGGCGATCCAGACCAGCGTGTACGAGCGCTTCGGTATCTTGCTGGAAACCGAGCCGGTGGTTGTCTGACCGGCTTGGGCGGGAAGGCGGCCCTTACTCGCCTTCCAGCTTCAACATGCTGGCCCCGTCTCCCAGCGAGAGCAGCCCGGCCTTGGCATAGATGCCCAGCTTGGCGCGCGTGTCCGTGATGTCGAGGTTGCGCATGGTCAGCTGGCCGATGCGGTCCAGCGGCGTGAACGGCGCGTCTTCCACCTTCTCCATGCTCAGGCGCTCGGGCGCGTAGGTCAGGTTCGCGCTTTCGGTGTTCATGATCGAGTAGTCGTTGCCGCGGCGCAGCTCGATGGTGACCTCGCCCGTGATGGCGCGCGCCACCCAGCGCTGCGCCGTTTCGCGCAGCATGATGGCTTGCGGGTCGAACCAGCGGCCCTGGTAGAGCAGGCGGCCCAGGCGCAGGCCGTTGATGCGGTACTGCTCGATGGTGTCTTCGTTGTGGATGCCGGTGACCAGGCGCTCGTAAGCGATGTGCAGCAGCGCCAGGCCGGGGGCTTCGTAGATGCCGCGGCTCTTGGCCTCGATGATGCGGTTCTCGATCTGGTCGCTCATGCCCAGGCCATGGCGGCCACCGATTTCATTGGCTTTGAGGATCAGGTCCACCGGGCTGGCGAAGGTCTCGCCGTTGAGTGCCACCGGTTGGCCTTCTTCAAAGCGCACCGTCACGGTTTCGCGCTTGACCACCACCTCGTCTTTCCAGAACGCCACTCCCATGATCGGGTTGACGATGGAGATGCCGCTGCTGAGGTGTTCGAGGTCTTTCGCTTCGTGCGTGGCGCCGAGCATGTTGCTGTCGGTGCTGTAGGCCTTCTCGGCGCTCATCTTGTAGCCGAAGCCGTTGGCCGTCATGAAGGCGCTCATCTCGGCGCGGCCACCCAGCTCGTCGATGAACAGCTGGTCCAGCCAGGGCTTGTAGATCTTCAGGCTGGGGTTGGTCAGCAGGCCGTAGCGGTAGAAGCGCTCGATGTCGTTGCCCTTGTAGGTGCTGCCATCGCCCCAGATGTTGACGTCGTCTTCCTTCATCGCGGCCACCAGCATGGTGCCGGTGACGGCGCGGCCCAGCGGCGTGGTGTTGAAGTAGGTCACGCCCGCGGTGCTGATGTGGAAGGCGCCGCATTGGAGTGCTGCAATGCCTTCGTGTGCGAGTTGGGTGCGGCAGTCGATCAGGCGCGCTTTTTCAGCGCCGTACTGCATGGCCTTGCGCGGGATCTCGTCGTAGTCCGGCTCGTCGGGCTGGCCCAGGTTGGCGGTGTAGGCGTAGGGGATTGCACCCTTTTGTTTCATCCACAGCAGCGCTGCCGAGGTGTCGAGGCCGCCGGAGAAGGCGATGCCGACTTTTTGTTGTGTGGGGAGGTTTTGAAGAATGGTGGCCATGGCTGTCGTTCAGTGGTTCAGCCGAAGTGGCAGATGTAGTGGTAGGGCTCGGTCACGCGGATCTCGAAGCTGCTGTTGCCGGGCACGCTGAACTTCTCGCCAGGGCCGGACTTGAGCCAGGCCTCGGTGCCGGCGAGTTTGTATTCACAACCACCTGCCACGCATTCCATGATCTCGGGCGCGCCGGCGTTGAAGGTGAGCGTGGCTGGCAGCACCACACCGACCGATTTTTTCGTGCCGTCGGCGAAGGTGATGCCGTGGCTGACGCACTTGCCGTCGAAGTACACGCTGGCCTGGGTGTTGACGGTCACGCCGTCGAAGTGGGTGGTGCTCATGGTGTTGGGGTGTGGTGCGAAGACAAAAAGCGAAACCGCGATTTTAGGGCGCGGGGTCAGCAGGTTCGCCGGGGGTCAGAGTCTGGCTTGCCAGGCTGCGGCGTCAAAACCCACCGTGACACCGTCGGCCCACTGCACCACCGGGCGCTTGATCACGCTCGGATTCGCCAGGGCCACGTCCCGCGCGCTGGCCACATCGGTCACGGCCGCCCGCACGGTTTCGTCCAGCTGGCGCCAGGTCGTGCCCTTGCGGTTGATGACGGTTTCCCAGCCCACAGCGGCGAGCCAGGGGTCGAGCTCGGCCTCGGGCACGCCCTGTTTCTTGAAGTCGTGAAGGTGGTGTTCAACACCGTGCTCGGTCAGCCAGGCGCGGGCCTTTTTGACGGTGTCGCAGTTGGGGATGCCGTAGACAGTGATCATGGAACGGGATTGTCGGTGATGGCGCTGAAGGTCGGGGCCGCGATGGGACAATCCCGCCATGCTCAACATCCCGCTGCCTCCCCACCCCACCACGCTGCCCGAGTGGCTGGCCCACGCCGAACGCCTGCACCCCGTCACCATCGACATGGGGTTGGAGCGTGTGCAGCGCGTGGCGCAGCGCATGGGCCTGGCGCTCACCTGTCCGGTGATCACCGTGGCCGGCACCAACGGCAAGGGCAGCACCTGCGCCATGCTGGAGGCGGTTTACACCCAGTCGGGTTACCGCACCGGTGTCTATACCTCGCCGCACCTCGTGCATTTTGAAGAACGTTGCCGCATCGCCGGTGAACCCGTGGCCACCGACGATCTGCTGCCGGCGTTTGCCGAGGTGGAAGCCGCGCGCAAGGGGCAGGGCGGTGACGAAGAAATCAGCCTGAGCTACTTTGAATTCACCACGCTGGCGATTCTGCGCACGCTCTCGCGCGCGGGCCTGGACGTGGCGATTCTCGAAGTGGGTCTGGGCGGGCGGCTGGACGCGGTGAACATCATCGACACCGACTGCGCCGTGATCACCTGCATCGCGCTGGACCACATGGCGCTGCTGGGCAACGACCGCGAGGCCATCGGCTTCGAGAAGGCCGGCATCATGCGCACCGGCCGCCCGGTGGTGGTGAGCGATCCGGTGCCGCCGCAAAGCGTGTTGGACCGCGCGCTGGAGATCGGCGCCGATCTCTGGCGCATCGGCAAAGATTTCCACTTTGCCGGCGACCAGCAGCAGTGGGGCTGGGCCATGCACCCGTCGCACGGCGGCCGGCGCTACGCCGGGCTCGCTTACCCAGCGCTGCGCGGCGCCAACCAGCTGGTGAATGCCTCGGGTGTGTTGGGCGCGGTGGAGGCCTTGCGGTCGAAACTGCCCGTGACGGCGCAGGCCGTGCGCAACGGCCTGGCGCTGGTGGAGCTGCCCGGGCGCTTCCAGATCGTGCCCGGCACGCCCACCTTGGTGCTCGATGTCGCACACAACCCGCACTCGGTCGCCGCGCTCACGGAAAACCTCGATGCCATGGGCTTTTATCCCACCACCCATGCGGTGTTCGGCGCCATGGCCGACAAGGACCTCGGTGCCATGCTCGAGCGCATCGCGCCACTGATCGACCGCTGGCACCTGACCGACCTGCCGCTGCCCCGCGCCAGCACCGCCGCAGCGCTGGCCGAGGCGCTCAAAGCCCACCCCGCCACGGCCAAAAGCACGCTGGCGGGCTGCCACGCCAGCCCCATGAAAGCCCTGCAGGCGGCGGTGTCCCACGCGGACCCCGCTGATAGAATCGTGGTCTTCGGATCGTTCTTCACCGTGGGGGGTGTTCTGCAGGACGGTGTGCCCCGCTTGTCGGCCAAACACCTGCCCTCCTGACCCCACCCATCGAGCTTTTCCGACCGCTCCCCGTGTCGCGCCCCTCGCCAGGCCTTCTTTGGCGCCATGGTTCCCACCCGAATGTTCAAATCCCGTTCAGGCTCACAGGGCAATCCATCGACACCACCGCCGCAAAGCATTGACGCCGTGCGCCGCCGCGCGCGCCACCGCCTGATCGGTGCCAGCGTGCTGGTGTTGCTGGGTGTGGTGGGCTTTCCTCTGTTGTTCGACACCCAGCCGCGCCCGATTTCGGTCGACATTCCGATCGAGATTCCGGCCAAGAGCACGCCCGCGCCGGCGGTGAAGCCGCCACCGGCCACGGCAGCAGCACCCGCTGCAGCACCCGCCGTCGCCAAACCGCCTGCGCCCAGCGTTGAAGCCCGCGAAACCCTGGGTGCGCGCGAAGAGGTGGTGGAAGCCACTGCACCGCCCAAACCCGCGGCGGAGCCCGCCAAGGCCGCACCCGCACCCGCACCCGCTGACGCCGATCGCGCTCGTGCCTTGCTCGAAGGCAAAACAGCCACCCCGCCGGCAGCCACAGCCGCCGCACCTGCCACCGCTGCAGCTGCCGAGCGCCTGGTGGTGCAGGTGGGTGCGTTCTCCGAAGAGGCGGGCGCCCGCTCGGTGCGCCAGAAACTTGAAGCCGCCGGGCTCAAGACCTACACCCACGTGGCCGAAACGTCGGAGGGACGCCGCATTCGCGTGCGCCTGGGGCCGTACAACAGCCGCGCCGAGGCCGACAAGGCGGCCGCCCGCGTGAAGACCCTGGGCTTGCCCGCAGCCGTGCTCACGCTGTGATGCGCCCACGGACGATGGCTGCATGGGGTTGACGGATGGTTTGCTGCTGACGGTGCTGCTGCTGTCGGTGTTGCTCGGCGCGTGGCGCGGGCTGGTGTACGAGGTGCTCTCGGTGGCCGGTTGGGTGGCGGCCTTTGTGCTCGCGCAGGCCTATGCCGACGAGGTGGCCTTGATGCTGCCGCTGGAGGGCTTGTCGCCCCCGCTGCAGTTGGCCGCCGGCTTTCTGGTGGTGTTCATCGCGGTGGCGTTCGCGGGCGGGTTGCTCGCTTGGTTGGTCAAGAAGCTGGTGGCGTCGGTCGGTTTGCGGCCGGTGGACCGGCTTCTGGGGAGCGCCTTCGGGCTGGCGCGTGGCGTGGTGATGCTGCTGGCGTTTGCGGTGGTGGTGAGCATGTCG
This sequence comes from Hydrogenophaga sp., assembly GCF_048549895.1. Lineage (GTDB taxonomy): Bacteria > Pseudomonadota > Gammaproteobacteria > Burkholderiales > Burkholderiaceae_C > Hydrogenophaga. The sequence continues at coordinate 4,401 of NZ_JBLYYB010000232.1, read as the reverse complement.
CCCCTGCGGGATGCGCAGTGGTGGCAAGGCTCGGCGGTGGCAGACATGCTGGTGGCCACCTTGCATGCCATCAAGCCCTTGTTGCCCGAGCCGGTGGCCCGATATATCGCTTAGTCAGGTTTGAGTTTTTTCAGAGGATCGAAACATGTGTGGAATCGTGGGCGTGGTCAGCAAAACGCCAGTCAACCAGCTGATTTACGACGCATTGCTGCTGCTGCAGCACCGCGGCCAGGATGCGGCGGGCATCGTCACCCAGCAAGGGCGCAAGTTCTTCATGCACAAGGCCAAGGGCATGGTGCGTGACGTGTTCCGCACCCGCAACATGCGCTCGTTGCCCGGCATCTGTGGCCTGGGTCAGGTGCGTTACCCCACGGCCGGCAACGCCTACAGCGAAGAAGAGGCGCAGCCGTTCTACGTGAACGCGCCGTTTGGCCTGGTGCTGGTGCACAACGGCAACCTGACCAACGCGCACGCGCTGAAGCAGGAGCTTTTTCAAACCGACCACCGCCACATCAACACCGAGAGCGACTCCGAAGTCTTGCTCAACGTGCTCGCCCACGAGCTGGAAAAGGTCACGCGCGGCATCACCCTGAAACCGGCCGACGTGTTCGCCGCCGTGCGCGGTGTGCACCAACGCGTCAAGGGTTCGTATGCGGTCGTGGCGCTGATCGCCGGCCATGGTCTGCTGGCTTTCCGCGACCCGTTCGGCATCCGCCCGCTGTGCGTGGGCCACAACGACCAGGGCGGTGTGATGGTCGCCAGCGAGTCGGTGGCGCTGGAGGGCAACGGCTTCGAGCTGGACCGCGACGTGCTGCCGGGCGAAGCCGTGTTCGTCGACATGGACGGCAAGATGCAGTTCGAGCAGTGTGCCGACAAGGTCAGCCACAACCCCTGCATCTTCGAATACGTGTACCTCGCCCGGCCCGATTCGGTGATGGACGGCATTTCGGTCTACCAGGCCCGCTTGAACATGGGTGTGACCCTGGCCAAACGCGTGGTGTCCACCGTGCCGCCGAGCGAGATCGACGTGGTGATTCCCATCCCCGAATCGTCACGCCCCAGCGCCATGGAACTGGCCCAGTTGCTCGGCCTGCCGTACCGCGAAGGTTTTGTGAAAAACCGCTACGTGGGCCGCACCTTCATCATGCCGGGTCAGGGCGTGCGCAAGAAGTCGGTGCGTCAGAAGCTCAACGTGATCGGCAGCGAGTTCAAGGGCCGCAACGTGCTGCTGGTGGACGACTCCATCGTGCGTGGGACCACCAGCCGCGAGATCGTGCAGATGGCGCGCGACGCCGGTGCCCGCAAGGTCTACCTGGCCAGCGCCGCGCCGCCGGTGCGCTACCCCAACGTCTATGGCATCGACATGCCCACGCCCGACGAACTCGTGGCGCACAACCGCACGGTGGACGAGGTGCGCGAGAGCATCGGCTGCGACGCGCTGATCTACCAGGACGTGGACGCGATGAAGCAGGCCATCGCCTCGCTCAACCCCAAACTCGCGGGTTTTGACGCTTCGTGTTTTGACGGTGTGTATGTCACTGGCGACATCACGCTGGCCGACATCGCGCGGCTGAACGCCGGGCGCGACACCAGCGAAGAGGGCGAAGAAGACAGCTCGCGCCTGGCCTTGCCCAACGCCCAGGTCGCCTGAAAGCCACGGCCCATGACGCAGAAGAAAACCGACCTGCACCGCGACACGCTGGCCGTGCGCGAAGCGGTGGAACGCAGCCAGTACGGCGAAAACTCCGAAGCCCTGTACCTCACCAGCGGCTACGTGCAGCCCAGCGCCGAAGCCGCCGCGCGCCGCTTTGCCGGCGATGAAGAGGGCTTCACCTACGGCCGCTACGGCAACCCCACGGTGGCCAGTTTCGAGCAGCGCCTGGCCGCGCTCGAAGGCGCCGAGGCCTGCATCTCCACCGCCTCGGGCATGTCCGCCATCCTCATGATGTGCATGGGCCTGCTCAAGGCCGGCGACCACGTGGTGTGTTCGCACTCCATGTTCGGCTCCACCATCAAACTCATCGGTACCGACCTGGCCAAGTTCGGCGTCGAGTCCACCTTCGTCTCGCAGACCGATGTGGCCGCGTGGCAGGGCGCGATCAAGCCGACCACCAAGCTGCTGTTCGCCGAAACGCCGACCAACCCGCTCACCGAGGTGTGCGACATCCGCGCGTTGGCCGATATTGCGCACAACGCTGGCGCGCTGCTGTGCGTGGACAACTGCTTCGCCACGCCGGCGCTGCAGTTGCCCATGAAGTTGGGTGCCGACATCGTCATGCACTCGGGCACCAAGTACCTCGACGGCCAGGGCCGTGTGATGGCCGGCGCCTTGTGCGCCAGCCAGGAACTCGTGACCAAGACGTTTTTGCCGGTGCTCAAGAGTGGCGGCATGACGCTGGCGCCGTTCAATGCCTGGGTGGTGCTCAAGGGTCTGGAAACGCTGGACATCCGCATGCAGGCGCAGTCGGCCCGTGCGTTGCAACTCGCGCAGTGGTTGCAAGACCACCCGGCCGTGGCGCGCGTGCACTACCCCGGTCTTGCGAGCCATCCGCAGCATGCGCTGGCCATGGCGCAGCAGTCGGGCTGCGGCGGTGCCGTGCTCTCGTTCGAGGTCAAGTCGTCTGACGCCGAGCAGGCCCGCGCGCGCGCGTTCCACGTGCTTGACTCGTTGCAGGTCATGTCGCTCTCCACCAACCTGGGCGACACCAAGACCCTGATGGCGCACCCCGCCAGCACCTCCCACGGCCGCCTCACCGAAGCACAGCGCCAGACCGCCGGTGTGGTGCAGGGCCTGATCCGCGTGGCGGTCGGGCTTGAACATCTCCCAGACATCCAGACCGACCTCGACCGCGGACTCCTCACCCTCTGACATGACCACCACCGTCCGCACCCGCTTCGCGCCTTCGCCCACCGGCTTCATTCACCTCGGCAACATCCGCTCCGCGCTTTACCCGTGGGCGTTTGCACGCTCCACCGGCGGCACTTTCATCCTGCGCATCGAAGACACCGACCTCGAGCGTTCGTCGCAGGCCGCGGTGGATGTGATCATCGAAGGCATGAAGTGGCTGGGCCTCAACCACGACGAAGGCCCGTTCTACCAAATGCAGCGCATGGACCGCTACAAGGCCGTGCTCGCCGACATGGTGAGCGCTGGCCTGGTGTACCCCTGCTACATGAGCGTGGCCGAGCTTGACGCGCTGCGCGAAGCACAGATGGCGGCCAAGGAAAAACCGCGCTACGACGGCACCTGGCGGCCCGAGCCCGGCAAGGTGTTGCCACCGGTGCCCGAAGGCGTGAAGCCTGTGCTGCGCTTCAAGAACCCGCAAGGCGGCGTGGTGGCCTGGGACGACAAGGTCAAGGGCCGCATCGAGATCAGCAACGACGAACTCGACGACCTCGTGATCGCGCGACCCGACGGCACGCCCACCTACAACTTCTGCGTGGTGGTCGACGACATCGACATGACCATCACCCACGTGATCCGCGGCGACGACCACGTGAACAACACGCCGCGCCAGATCAACATCTTTCGCGCGCTCGGCAAGGAGCCACCGGTGTACGCCCACCTGCCCACTGTGCTCAACGAGCAGGGCGAGAAAATGAGCAAACGCAACGGCGCCAAGCCTGTGACGCAGTACCGCGACGAAGGCTACCTGCCCGACGCGATGGTGAACTACCTTGCGCGCCTGGGCTGGAGCCACGGCGACGACGAAATCTTCAGCCGCGCGCAGTTCCTGGAGTGGTTCAACCTCGACCACCTGGGCCGCAGCGCCGCGCAGTTCGACGACGCCAAACTGCGCTGGGTCAACGCACAACACCTCAAGGCCATGGCCGACGAGGCGCTGGCACCACTGGTGGCCGAGCAGTTGAAGTGGCAAGGCATTGCAGTGGACGATCGCCTGCCGCGCATTTGCGGCTTGTTCAAGGACCGATGCGACACCACCGTGGTGCTGGCCCAGTGGGCCAAGGCGTTCTACACCGACATCACGCCCAACGCCGACGAGCTTGCGCAGCACGTTACGGATGCGGTGCGCCCCGCATTGGCTGCGCTCGCGAGCAAGCTGGGCGATGTGGCTTGGGACAAAGCCAGCATCTCGGCCGCCATCAAGGAAGTGCTCACCGCGCACGGCTTGAAGATGCCGCAGATCGCCATGCCGGTGCGTGTGTTGGTGATGGGAACGGCCCAGACGCCGTCGCTCGATGCGGTGCTCGAATTGCAGAACCGTCAAACAGTCTTGGACCGTTTGCAGAAGGCTTGAAAAAATCGCCTATAATTTGAGGCTTGCTGAAACGCAGCGCTGATTCAAGTTGGCGAGGCAGATCGGTAAACCCTGTGGGGGTATAGCTCAGCTGGGAGAGCGCTTGCATGGCATGCAAGAGGTCAGCGGTTCGATCCCGCTT
>NZ_JBLYYB010000231.1:0-3924 GCF_048549895.1 Hydrogenophaga sp. | reverse complement strand
GGCGCAACCGCGATCTGGCATTGACCGTGCGCAGCGACGTGGTCGACGGCGTGCAGGGGCCGTATGCCACGCAGAAGATCTGGCCCTCGCTGCAGCCCGTGCTGGACACGCTGCCGCCGGGCTACCGCATCGAACAGGGCGGGGCGATCGAAGAAAGCGACAAGAGCAACCGGGCCTTGTTCGCGGTGTTCCCGCTCATGTTTGCGGTGATGCTGTTCATTCTGATGGTGCAGCTGCAGAGCTTCTCGCGCATGTTCCTCGTGTTTCTCACCGCGCCGCTGGGCCTCATTGGCGTGGTACCGGCATTGCTGGTGTTCAACGTCCCGTTCGGCTTCGTGGCGTTGCTGGGCGTCATCGCGTTGGGCGGCATGATCATGCGCAACGCGGTCATCCTGGTCGACCAGATCGATCACGACGTCGCTGCGGGGGCACCCTTGCTGGACGCCGTCGTGGACGCCACCATCCGCCGCTCGCGTCCGGTGGTGCTCACCGCCGCCGCCGCGGTGCTGGCCATGGTGCCTTTGTCCACCAGCGTGTTCTGGGGTCCGATGGCTGTTGCCATCATGGGTGGCCTGATCGGCGCTACCGCACTCACGCTCGCCTTTGTGCCAGCACTCTACGTGTCCTGGATCGGCGGGTCGCTCAGGCGACCCGCCGCATCGTCGTCTGTCATGGAGGCCGCATGAAAAGCACCAACGAACCCCATCGAACCATGCGCCGGCGCTCCGTGCTCGCGCTGAGCGCATGGCCGCTGCTCGGCCTGGGCGGTTGTGCCGCGTTCGACTACCGTTCGACCGACGCTCCACAGGCGCTGTCCACGGTGCCCCGCCTGGACCCGCCGCCCCGGCTGGCACTGGTGCTGGGCAGCGGCGGGCCGCGAGGCTACGCACACATTGGCGTGCTGCGTGTGCTGGAGGAGGCCGGTATTTCGCCCGACCTGGTGGGGGGCAGCAGCGTGGGCGCCGTGCTCGGCGCGTTCTGGGCCAGTGGCCTGTCTGCGGCACGAATCGATGAGCTGTCGCTGCAGGGCGGACCGCTCACGATCTTCGACCCTTCGCCTTTTGCCGATCGCGGCAGGGTGCACGGTCAGAAGCTGCAGGACTATGTGAACCGGGGCATCGGTCAGCAGCCGCTTGAGCACCTGCCACGCCGCCTGGTGATGGTGGCCACCGAACGCGATACAAAAGCGCCACGCTTCTTCATGCAAGGCAATACAGGGGTGGCGGTGCGCGCGTCGAGTGCCATGCGGGGCATCATTTCTCCGGGCGGTATTGCTGGCGTGGAATACGAGGACGGTGACGAATCGTTGCCGGTCGCTGTGTCGGCAGCGCGCGCAGCTGGCGCGCGTTTCGTCATTGCGGTGGATGTCTCGCCGCGGGCGGGAGCGACACCGGCCGATGCAAGCGTGGACTATTTTTCTCGCCGCTTTGTGTGAACGGGGACTTGCGGAATCGAAGGAAGTTACTCAAGTTTTCCCCGCACAAGTCGATGCAATCGATATGACGGAATCTGCACCAGCATCATTTGAGTTTGCGCGAAATTTGTGGCGTGCGGCTTCAATGTCCGGGACAGATTTCTACAACCCAGGGGCTGGTGTTTCTTGGAAAGCCCCTGCCAAGACGGGCGCGCGCGTGCGCTCCTGTCATCAAGATCAGACCACCGTCTCATTCACCAACGAGCCTCAGGACTGACTCTTCTATGGGCCTGTACGCCATCGCCTTCCTGGTTCTCACCGTTGCGGCAGGAGGCTTTGCTGTAGCCTTTTACGCATTGCGAGCCGAGGCCGATGAGATGCGGGGGCAGCACGGAGCCTTGCTCGGCAGGTCACAGCTCCTCGAAGGGTTGCTGGATGAGGTCTGCGCGTCTTGGATGGGTATGCCCGGGTGGGAAGAGCCAGGTGCAGAGTTGCTAGCGTTGGGTCGTAACGTCGCAAACTGCCTGCCAAAACTCTTGAGCAACTCAGGTATGTTTGCAGGGCAGTACAGACTTACACGACAACGGCTCACCCAGGAAGATTTTGTGTCGGCGGGCCTTGCGCATGACTTCTCTCAGATCAACATCCTCCTGAACAGGCTCGATGAGCCATCGATTTCGCAACTCTGGGATAGCCGGAGATTGCTGGACTTGATGTCCATCTTGCGATTCATTCAAGTTCGTCTCAGCCTGAGCACTCCCAAAACGGCGAACATGTCGGCGGCTCCAAACCATGGCAACCCGCTCCTCAGCATGCTGCGCGAGGAGGTGGACGCGGTCGACATCTGCGCCGAGATACGGAACCAAGTGCAACGCCTAAACGGCGCCGATCTTGTTAAAGAAGATCCACAAGGTGACCAGGCTCTGCAGGCCATTGTTGAAGCGCTGAGTTTCAGGCGCAATGGCTTGGGTAAGCCATTTACCTTGGCAGGGCTCGTGCTGTCCTTGTCAGGAAAAGGCCTGGAGGACCTGTACAGGGAGTGCCGTCACGACGCAGAAACTGCCAATGGCAGTTGGCGAGCGCAGTTCAACGGCCTGCGAGCCTACGTCGAGTCTCTCCCGGGTTGGGATGGGCGCTTGCCATTTGCAGACATGATGGTCGCCACTCACAATTCGTATGTTGCTGACGAACTGAGTGTGCTGATGCGTGTTGCGTAGCGGTGTGAGACCTCTCGGATGACTTGCTGCAGGCCTACCAACTCGTCAAAGGGTGCACGTCAGCTGACTAGCGTGGCAACATTCAGGCGCGGTTCTCGAGGTTCGCTCGAATCTTACAGAACAATTCTTCACAGCTCAAAAGTCCGAACTGGCAAAGAATACTTTATGAACTTGAATCGAATCATTGCTGTAGTGTTGACAGCATGCCCGCTGTCATTTGGTGCCTTGGCGGATGAGGATGGGGATAACCGCAGGTACCGGTCGGGTTCGGAGTACAAGCACCAGTACAGAGATGGCAACTGTAAAGTCGAACGCAAACAAGAAAAAGACGGCGAGTTCGAGGAAAAGATTGACTGCAAAGGCGGTTACTACACGAGCGATGTGCGCTCAGAGTTCAAGGAAGAGTTCCGAGATGGGAACTGCAGGGTGAAGCGAGAGTTGCAACGGGACGGCGACTACAAGGAAGAGCGCAAGTGCAAGGGCTATCAGCGCTCTTCTGCACGTCGCCCGATTTATGTGGAATCCGAGCCGGTGTATGTCTACCCGCCTGCAGTCGTCATTGAGCCTGGTGTGACCATCCGCGGCACCGTCAACATCAGATAGCACGTGCCGGTACGGTCCAGCCCTCAACTGATGCGAGTTCTCACCGTCTTGACGCGAGGGCATAGGAGTGTTTCCTGCCCGCAGGCTGCTCGCAGTGGACTGATGAGTTCGCAAAGCATGTAACCCATGAAGAACGCCCCTTTCGGGGCATTCTTCATGGGTTGATGAAAAACCGGTCAGTTCGCCGTGCCTCGTATTTGTGAGCGGACCTGTCCATCGACAGACACCGCGCCCCTGGCTTGTGAGCCCACCGAAGCAGCACCTTCAGCCTTCGCGTCAGATACTGCTGACAGGGCAGCGCCGCTTCGGCCCTCATTTTGGTATCGAGCGTCCGATCGCCCGTTGACGCCCGTCATGGCGCGAGCTCGAACATCGCTTGAGATTCCACTGTGTGTTCCCAGTCGGACATCGGCAATGCCAGTGTTCGTGCCGACATTGGCATCGACGCCAACGCCCGTGCCAATACCCAATCCTGCGGCCTGGGCGTTGAATCCCCAAGAAAGTGCGGTGGCCATCAATACGGCGGCGGGAAACGTCATCTTCGAACGGACAGTCATGTGTGACTCCTTTGCAGTTGAACAGGGCTTCAGTCTGCAGCACAAACCCATTTACATGCATGTCTGCTGCGTAGGAGATGTAACGGGCCCCGTCTGTGGGTGGTGGTTTGAATGTGTATACAAGAAGCCTTGC